>NZ_JBFTKP010000043.1:0-50492 GCF_056396005.1 Allobosea sp. 05T439
GGCCCCTTGAGCAGCGGCCCCAAGGCACAAAACCCATAGGCCCTCGCGCCGGCGGCTTCGTTCAATCCGGCTTCAATGAGGTCGCGCGCCGCGCCTCGCTCCACGATCAGTGCCGCGCGACCTCACAGAACCCTCCAGATTCACAACTGTCGAGATGTCTGATTCATGGGGTTCCGTGTTGAGACGCGGAGCCGAAGATGGGGATCAAGCGCTACGAGTTGAATGAGGCAGCGCCGCGATGGGGCGGCGGTTCATGCACCTCCGGACATCTCGAAACCCACGATCGACGTCTTCAATTCATCTCGTCTCGATCGGTCCCGGGAAATGGTGAAAGGCCCATTCCCATGGCCGGGGCATTGAAAAGCCGGAGCGGCGGCATCGGGAGGAGTATCGAAGGGGAATAGGGGTAGCCCGTACAGTGCGAGTTCTATGATTTAAGGGGAAGCCACCAAAGTTCGCTCCCGTTTTCTGGCCGGCCATCCGTCGTTCGCCGGCCAGAAACCTCGTTTCTTAACTGGCAGCTTTGGACTGGTGCTGCCGCGCGATCAGGTTGAGCGCATTCAGCGTCACTTGCGCCGCCAGCAGCGCCGACATGCCTCCGACATCATGCGGCGGGCTGACCGTGTTGATGTTGACGCCCACCAGATTGAGCCCGGCGCAGGCCTCCAGCACCGCCAGCCCCTCGCGCGAGGTCGCCCCGCCCCAGGTCGGCGTGCAGACGCCCGGCGCGACCGAGGGGTCGAAGAAGTCCATGTCGTAGGAGAGGTACACCGCTCGGTCGCCGATATGCGCGCGGATCTCGGAGAAGACGTTGGCGATGCCGCGTTCCAGCAGTTCGGCGAGCGGGATCACGTTGTAGCCGAGGCTGCGCCCGTATTCGCCGACGCCGGGCAGCATCGTCGTGCCGCGCATTCCGACCTGGTAGGAGCGGGCCGGGTCGACGAGCCCTTCCTCGACGGCGCGGCCGAAGGCGGTTGCGGTGTTGTAGCCCTCGATCGGGTAAGCGTCGGTATGGGCGTCGATATGGACGGTGACGAGATCGGGATAGACACGGTGCAGCGCCCGCATCTCCGGCAGCGCGATCGCTCCGTMGCCGCCGAGCGTCACCGCCACGGCCCGCGTCTCGGCGATGGCGCCGACCGCGGCCTCGATCGCGACATAGGAGGCTTCGAGATCGCCGGGGCTGACCTTCGCATCGCCGACATCGACAACGCCGAGCGCCTCCAGTGGGTTGATGCCGTTGACGAAGTCGAAGGCTCGCAACAGCAGCGACTGCTCGCGTATAGAGGACGGCCCGAGCCGCGAGCCGACGCGCTGCGGATGCGTCCCGCAATCGAAGGGCAGGCCGAGGACTACCGCCTTGGCGTCGCCGATCTCGGTGCGATGTGGGACGCCCATGAAGGTCTGGGCGAGCGAAAACGGCGCCGTTGTCATCGATAGTCCTGTGTCTTGGTCGGAAAGGCAGGGGCGGGCGGCGCGATGCCGCCCATCGTGGGTCGAGGCTCAGGAGGCGATCGCGTCCATGTAGCGGGCGAGGATCGTGGCGTAGTGCTGCGCGTACCACTCGTTGTCGACGGCGACCTGGCGCGCGAAATTCTCGGGCGATCCGCAGTCGAGCGCCTTCATCTCGGCCGGTACCATCGCGGCGGCGGCCGGGTTGACCGGCCCGTTGCCGACGCGCTTGAACAGTTCGACCTGGCTCTTGGGATCCTGCGCCGAGGCGATGAACTTCCAGGCGCCGGCCTTGGCCGGGTTCCCCTTCGGCACGATCCAGGCGCCGGGAAAGAGGATGCCGTCCTCGAAGGTGAACTTGATGTGGTCGCCAACTTCCTTGGCGAGCAGCATCGAGCGCGTGTGCCAGAGATTGCCCATCACGACCTCCTGGTTGCGGAAGAGCTGCTGGCTCTCCGCGCCGGTGGTCCAGAAGATCGTGTGCTGCTTGATCTCTTTGATCTTGGCGAGCGCCCGGTCGACGTCGATTGGGTAGATCTTGTCGCGGCTGACGCCGTCGGCGAGCAGCGCCGCCTCCAGCATGCCCTCGATATTATTGCGCAGCGTGCGTTTGCCCGGGAATTCCTTGACGTTCCAGAAGTCTTTCCAGTTCTTCGGCACCGGTCCTTTCAGGGCCTTCGCGTCGTAGGTCAGCACGAAGGAATAGAGATAGGCGCCGACGCCCCAGTCCGAGCGATGCGCGGCGCGGACCTTGTCCTGCGCGACGATCGACCAATCGACCTTTTCCAGGAGGTTCTGGCGTCCGAGCTCGATCGAGGCCGGCACGGTGCGGTCGCAGACGTCCCAGGTCACGGCGCCGCTCTCGACCATCGCCTTGATCTTGCCGGAGCTCGGCCCCGAGCCGTTGATCAACGCCTTCGCGCCGGGATTGGCGGCGTTGAAGGGCTGGGCCCAGATAGCGTCATAGGCCGGCACGGCATCCCCGCCCCAGTTAACGACGACGATCTCGCCGGTCTGGGCATGGGCCGGCGTGAGGCGCAGGCCCACCGGGATCGCTCCCAGCATGGCGAGCGCCTGCAGGAAGCGGCGGCGATGCACGCGCTTGCCCTCGGTCTGCCTGCGCAGGATCGCGAGGCAGTCGTCACGGAATTCCTGATGCTCTCTGGTCATGCTGGTCTCCCCTCTGTTGTCAGGCTTTTGCGGAGGCGCTGCGCAGCGCCGAGATCGCGACGGCGGCGAAGGTCAGGACGATCATCACCGTGCCGAGCGCAGCGATGGCCGGGTCGATATTGTCTGCCAGCCCCTCCCAGATCCGGCGCGGCAGGGTCGTCACGGCGCGGCTGGTGACGAAGAGCGCGACGATGGTCTCGTCCCAGGAAGTGATGAAGGCAAAGGCGGCGCCTGCAACGATGCCGGCGCGGATCTGCGGCAGCACGACCCAGCCCATCGCCTGCCGCGCATTGGCGCCGAGGCTGCGTGCCGCCTGTTCCAGCCGCGGATCGACATTGGACAGCGTGCCGGCGACGGTAAGCACGACGAAGGGCAGCCCCTTCATCGCGTGGATCAGGATCAGCCCGAGATAGGTGTCGAGCAGTCCGAGCGTGGCCCAGGCGCGGTAGAACGCGACCGCATGCACGATCGGCGGCACGATGATCGGCGCCAGCAGCAGGAGGCGCAGGCGCCGGGCGAGCGGCGCTCCCAGCCGCCAGGCGCCGACCGCGAAGGCGACGCCGAGCACGGTCGCAAGCACTGTCGCGCCGATACCGACGATCAGGCTGTCGACGATACTCTTCGTCCAGCGGCCGTCGGTCGCGAGGCTGCCGTAATGGCGAAATGAGATCGATGTACTCGGCAGCGAGAGATAGCGCTCCGGCGTCAGCGAGATCGGGATGACGACGAGGATGGGCAGCAGCAGGAACGAGGCCGCGAGCCAGGCGACAATCCGGTTGAGCGAAAGCCCGGTTGAGTTCGAGGGGACGCTGAGCGCTGCCATGGTTACTTCCTCAGCGCCTGTTCGACGTCCATGAAGCGGCTGAGCCACATCACGAGCAGGAGCACGGCGCCGAGCAGCACGGTCGCCAGCATCGCCGCCAGCCCCCAGCGAAGCGTCTCGGAAATCTGTACGCTAATGAACTCGGCCACCATGATCGTGCGCCCGCCGCCGAGGATGGCCGGGGTGATGTAGAAGCCGAGCGAGAAGATCATCACGATCACGCCCGCGCCGATCAGGCCGGGCAGGCTGAGCGGCAGGAAGACCCAGCGGAAGGCCTGCCCCGGCGTCGCCCCGAGCGCGCGCGCCGCCGGCACCAGCCGGTCGTCGATGCCGCGCAGGCTCGTGTAGAGCGGCAGGATCGCGTAGGGCAGCATGTAATGGACCATGCCGATGAGCACGCCGACCTCGTTGCGCACGAGGCTGAGCGGGCTCTCGATCAGGCCGGTCGAGAGCAGGATCGAATTGACCAGCCCCTTCGACTGCAGCAGCGCGACCCAGGCGAAGGCGCGGATGAGGGCGCTGATCCAGAAGCTCGCCACGACGATGCCGAGCAGGATCTTGCGCTCGCGCGGCCCGCATTGCAGCAAGGCGTAGGCGACGATGTAGCCGATGGCCAGCGCCAGCACGGTGGTGATCGCCCCGATCCGAAGCGTCCTCCAGAGCACGCGCTGCACGGCGCCGTTGTTGACGAGTTCCGCATAGTTGGCGAGGCCGGGCCTGGGCACGGTGAAGCTCAGCACCAGCACGTTCAGCACCGGCGCGAGGTAGAACAGCGCCAGGAAGACGCAGGGCGCCAGCAACATCAGCCAGTAGAGCCGCTCGCTTCCGCCGGTGCTGGTGGCGGCGGAAGCGCTCACGGCGAGGCCTCGCTGCCGCACACGAGGATCGCCGCATCCGGCGCCCATGAGGCGACGATCTCCTCGCCCTCCGCGAAGCTGCGCTGCCCGGCCGGAACCGTCGCGAGCAGCGTCTCGCCATTCGTTAGTTTGACCTCGACCTCGACGGCCGCGCCGAGATAGGTGATGTCACCGACCCGACCGCGGACTTGGCAAGGCGCGGCCTCGGCGCTGGCCGTTGACGCGGCAAGCCTGATTTTCTCAGGCCGGAGGGCAGCGACCGCTGCTTCGCCGGCACGCGCCGCGATGCCGTTTACTACGGCCGTCGCGGCGAAGCCGGGCATATGGATCTCGACGTGCCCACCGCTGGTCGAGGCGATCTTGCCGCGCAGGAAATTGCTCTTGCCGAGGAAGCCCGCCACAAACTCGGTGGCCGGCCGCTCGTAGAGCTCGGCTGGCGGGGCGATCTGGAGGATGCGGCCGCGGTCGAGGATGACGATGCGGTCCGACATCGTCAGCGCCTCCTCCTGGTCATGCGTGACATAGATGAAGGTCGAGCCGACCTCGCGATGGATCGACCGGAACTCGGTCTGGAATTCCTTGCGCAAGGCCTTGTCGAGCGCACTCAGGGGCTCGTCGAGCAGGAGCAGTTCCGGCGCGAAGACAAGCGAGCGGGCAAGCGCGACGCGCTGCTGCTGCCCGCCCGACAATTGGCGGGGATAGCGATGTGCGAAGGCCTGCAGCTTCGCCGTCTCCAGCGCGGCCACGATCTTCGGCCGGGCCGCCTCGCCGGTGATGCCGCGTGCTCTCAGCGGAAAGGCGACATTGTCGTAGACGGTGAGGTGCGGGAACAGCGCATAGCCCTGGAAGACGACGCCGAAATTGCGCCGCTCGGGCGGCAGCGCCGTCACGTCGCGGCCGTCGAGCAGCATGCGGCCGCTGCTGGGTGCGACGAAGCCGGCAATGCTCATCAAGATCGTCGTCTTGCCCGACCCGGAAGGGCCGAGCAGCGTGATGAACTCGCCGGCCTTGATCGTCAGATTGGTCGGTTCGAGCGCGACGAAATCGCCATAGCGCTTCTCGACCTTGTCGAGGACAAGCGAGTCTTTCACCGATGCTGTCCCATTCCCCGTTGCCGTTTAGGCTTGGCTCCATGGTCCCGTTTTCCCGGCTTACGTCAAAAACGAAATGAGTTAAAAGATATAAATCTGGATTATAACTCAATGGCGGAGACGGGCTTGGATACGCGGCACCTCGAGGCCTTTCGTGCTGTCATCGAGACTGGCTCGATGAGCGCTGCGGCGACCGTGCTGGCAAAGTCGCAGCCGGCGATCAGCAACCTGATCACCCGGCTTGAGGACGAGCTCGGCGTCTCCCTGTTCGAGCGCAAAAAGGGCAGGTTGCAGGTCACGCCCGAAGCGACGCTTTTCTACGAGGAGGCGCGTCGCGCTCTCGGGGTGCTCGAACGCACCCGCCAGGTCGCACGGGATCTTAAGAGCCTACGCTCGGGAACGCTGTCGCTGGCGAGCCAGCCCGGCCTCGCCACCTATGCCCTGCCGCCGATCATCTCTCGGCTCCTCAGGCGCTGGCCGGACGGCACGGTGCGCTTCATCACGCGCTCATCGCCCACCGTGCGCGATCTCGGCCGCATCGAGGCCTTTGATATCGGTTTCGCCGAGCATCCGATCGAGAGCCCAGCCTCCGTCATCGAGACGATCGAAGTCCCCTGCGTCTGCATGCTGCCCGCCGATCATCCGCTCGCAGCCGAGTCGGTCATCACGCCGGCCCATCTCGACGACGCCCCCTTCATCTCGCTTTATGCCGATCATTTCCTGCACGAGGCGATCGAACGCGCCTTCGCCGAGCATTCGGCGCGGCTGCGCATGGCCGTTCATGTCGAGTTTTTCGGCACCGCTTGCGCGCTGGTCATGGAAGGCGTCGGCGTGACCATCGTCGACGTCGTCACCAGCCTGCATTTCCAGAAGGTGGGACTGATCGCGAAACCGTTCCTTCCGAGGCTCGATTATCGCTATGCGATGTTCCAGCCGGGCGTGCGTCCACTTTCACGAATTGCGCGTGAGTTTGTGGATGCATTCAGGGAAGAAAACACTCGCTTAGTTCGGGCTAATTCTCCCTACACGGGAGCCTAATCCAAGTGAGCACAGGACGTCCCCGTCCCCGGAATTCGCTCTGCGCTTCAAAAATTAAGCCCACCGTTCTGTGAACGGCGGGCCTCTGACTATCGTCAGGACTAGACGGCTCCGGCCATCGCCGGGAAACTGGCTTTGCCCTCCTGTCGGTTGCGGCCGGTACATCCGCGGCAACGCATCCAACCGGAGAGCAGGCAGGTGCGATGATGGCACCGCGCGGACACCGAGATGGTGACGGCTTTGGTTCCTGCAAGGCGGCGGGAAATTGGCAACGATCTGTTTCAAGTTCGACGAGCTACGGCGGGGGGTATTCAAGCTCTATCAGGACCGGGGCGTGGTCACTGGTATGCTCCCAGCCACGCGGCGAACGCCGAATCTCCGCACGCTTGAGTGATGCAGCCAAAGCGGGGCTTAGCAGGAAGTGGTCGATCCGCAGTCCCGCGTCGCGTTCAAACGAGTTGCGCCAGTATTTCCAAAACGTGTAGATGCGCTCGTGGGGATGGAGGTGCCTGACGGCGTCGACCCACCCCTGTTCAAGAAGTTTGGCGTATGCCTTCCTCACCTCGGGGCGAAAGAGAGCGTCCTCCTTCCACCGCTCAGGCGCATAGACATCCAGCGCCGTCGGCATGACATTGAAATCACCAACGAGCGCAACCGGCACGTCGAGTGATAGTATCTCCTCGGCGTAGCTTTGCAGTCGATCAAACCAGCGAAGTTTGTATTCGAACTTGGGCCCAGGGGCGGGATTGCCATTGGGAAGATAGAGACACCCTATCAGCATCCCGTTCACCGCCGCCTCGATGTACCGGCTATGGCTGTCATCGGGATCTCCGGGTAAGCCCCGGCGCGTCAGGACAAGAGGGCGGCCGCGCTTTGCGAGGATGGCGACACCGTTCCAACTCTTCTGGCCCTGCCAAACCGCCGCATAGCCGGCTTGCTGTAGCTCACGCTCCGGAAAGCGATCATCGGAACATTTCAGCTCCTGCAGACAGACTACGTCGGGGTTGTCCTGCTTGAGCCACCGCAGAAGAACCGACAAGCAGCCGTTGATGCCGTTTACATTGTAGGTCGCGATCTTCAATGACGGCTCTCCTCCTAGCCGGGAATCTCTCCACATAGCTCGGGGGTTTCGGCCCTTTCCCGCCGAGCGTCAGAGGTTCTCGCGCAGGAACGCCTGCGCTCTCGATATCACATCCGGCCAACTAGCGAGAGAAAGTCCATGTCCTTCGCCTGGATAGATATGGCTTTGGACATGTCCCCCGGTACTTTTGATCAGCCTCTCGATGGCCCCGGCGTCTGATACCGGGACCACATGGTCGGCATCCCCATGCAAAATGAGTGTCGGTGTCGGACCGAAACACCGAGGGCGGCTGAGCCACGGCCAGGGCAAGCATCACCGCAATCATAATCCAAACTCACGAATCGACATCGGGCAGCCGAGGCCGTTTCATTTGAGTTGCGCCAGGCTAAGGAACTGGCCCTTGGGAAAGCCATTAAAAACAAATTTGTACTTATGTTCCTTTTAGGTATCTGGCTGCGTCAGCCGGCCGCTCAGCTTGGTGCTTCCTCTTGAAACCGGCCCGCTGCTCTGAAAAGGGTGGCGAGCCTTTTTGCGTTTTGGCGGAACCCTCCGTTTCCATGCGCGTTCAGCCGACAGTACCCATGACCCCTGACTGGCCCGCTGTGGGAGGACACCGCGGGCCCTTTTTTGGGCTCAGGAGGACAGCCATGGCTACGGGAACGGTGAAGTGGTTCAATCCCACCAAGGGATTTAGTTTTATTCAACCTGACGACGGCGGACAGGATGTGTTTGTTCACATCAGCGCCTTGGAGCGTGCGGGATTGCGCGAGCTGCGCGACGGACAAAAAATCGCTTACGAGCTTGTTCCCGACCAACGCTCGGGAAAAACCTGTGCCGAGGAACTGACTACGGTACCATTCGTTTGGACGGCGTGCTGTTCCCCTCAAAGGCCACACGACCTACCCGCTGCGATTTGCCCTAGGGCGGGGCCCTATTTCCTCTCCTGGCATCGCCCTCAAGTCCAATAGAGGATCCAATACCTTGGTGGGAGGATGGCCACTTCGGAACGCGCTCGTGAATGCCATGACGCCGATCAGAAACGTGGACTGACACGTCTTATGCTGCGGCTGCCTGGTTTGCGTGCGGGCTTCGAACAGACGTCTGATTCTCGTTCTCTGTGAGGCCTATGAGCTGGCGTGGATCGGGCTCGATTTCTGGGCCCGGTCGGAAGCGCCAGAACGCGCCGAGCGGATTATGGAATACGAAGAGTTGGCGGCCTCTTTGGAGTCGGAGGCGCTTATTAGAGGAGGGAAATCCTGAGACGCCGGCGCGCGGGCACGGCCTTGGGGCCTCGCTGCTCCCGCCGGATCAGCGGGCCCACACTCAGCCCTTCATTTTGATGAGCCGCAGTCGCTCGATCTGAACTTTGAGCGCAGCAACCACGCCCTCGCCGCGCATGCCCCTGATGCCTTGTCTTTTGCGGTCCACGGCGCCGGGGACGCCGTCGAGGATTTCGGCGCGCTTCGCCTCTGGGAGGGAGAGCAAATATTCGACCTCGCATTCGTGCAGCCACTCCCCCGGAATCGGAGAGAACCTCTCGACCGAAGAGATGGGGCCAGACGACGCGAGGTGAGGAGCCTGGCACGGTGCATCTCCAGGGTTGCCCCCCGACTGGTCGATCGCAATGCGTTCATCGACGCAGGCACCGCATCCTGCCTCGACTCAACTCATGGAGCCGATCGCCGGTTCCGCGCCGATGAAACAATTTCGCTCGCGCCCGGAACCCGCAGGGGCCGCTGCGCGTTTCATACCTCAGCCCAATAGGGGTGAACTGGCCCGCTGTGTGAGGACGCTGCGGGTCCTTTTTTTGTTCCTCGTCGACGGAACAGCTGAGGGGCAAGTTTGTTTTCTCTGCGTGCCGGCCACCACTCTCCACCGCCCGCACGGCCTCGGGCTCCGCCGCTGCCATACGGCGGGGCCTCCGGCTGGCCAATTCATCCTTGCGTTCTTTTGATGGATTATAAACTGTGAGCATCGCAGGGGGATTGCGATGCCGTTCCGTTCTATCGTCGCCACGCCAGAGGAACTCGCTCGGATCGCCGCGGCTTTTGGCGAGATTGCAGCAAGGGTCGACCCGCCCAGCGAGCCCGTCCAACGCGAGCGTCTGGCCTCAATCATCGCCGAGTTGTGGAGGGCGGACCCAAGCGTCGATTTGGCAGTACTTGCTGTCCAACGTTTCGATGAGACCGCGTCGAAAGGACCGGGAGAATCTTGAGCGAGTGAAATAGTAGTCGCCGGCCGGAACTGCTGGTTTCGACAGCGGTTCGCTACTGCGTGGTGGCGTTGTTCACATCCGGCGCCGTCACGGCCTGGGGAGCCCCGCCGCTATTCCCCCCGGAACGGCGGGGCGAACCTCGTGCGTGCGTTGGAGTATCAGTTGTGTGTGCGCGTCGTACCCTGCGTGTCGGCCCTGGAGTCGAGAGTCCGTGGCCCTGTCAACAAAGCGCGCGATGCGCGCCAGCGGAAGCTCCGCTTCGACGCCATGCCTGATCGGATTAAGCCCTGCCTGGCTCTCCTGGCTTCCAAGCCACCCGCCGGCGACGGTCATGACTGGACGAACCGGTTCCCACGATCCCAGGTGATGTTCGGGATCTCGGGCCGGATAGCGCCATCCTCGACGGTGAGGCCGTCGTGCTCGACGAACGCGGTGCTTCCGACTTCGGCGCCTTGCAGCAAGCTCTCGGTGGCCGGGGCGGCAAGCGATCTGCCGCCGGAGCGCTCCTGTACGCTTTCGATTTGCTGTATCTCAATGGTCACGATCTTCGTCCGCTGGCGTGTGAGGAGCGGCGCGAGATGCTCGCCGGCATCATAAAGCCCCATACCTCGATCCTGTTCAGCGCGGACGTCGACGCCGAAGGCGACGCCTTCCTGGCGCTCGCCTGCAAGATGGGCCTCGAGGGCGTCATCGCGAAGCGGCGCGATGCGCCCTATAGATCCGGCCGGGGCGGCGAATGGCTCAAGATCAAGTGCATCCAATCGGAAGGGTTCTTCATCATCGGCTATGAGCCGTCGTCGGCGGCATTGGGCGGTATCGGGCGGCTGCTGCTMGCGGCCTGGAAGAACAACCGGCTGACCTGTCGGCGGCGTAGGGACCGGGTTCACCGATMGCTCGGCTACCGCGCTGCGAAAGCAGCTCGACGCCCTCCTGATCGAAGCCCGCGCTGAAACTGACAAGAAAAGGGACGCGCTGGGTGACGCCGTCACTGGTGGCTGAGATCGAATTCCGCGGCTGGACCACGGACCAAAAACTGCGGCACGCGTCCTAAAAGGGGCTACGCGACATCTCCGATGCTGACAACGTCCTTCGCCTTGACGAGTAGTGCCCGCTAATCCCGGTATTTGGCGATGAGACAATCCTCGAGCGCCGCGCCCGCCGGTGGATTCGGCTCTACCTGTTCCGCCGTTTCCTCAGGACAACCGGGTCAGCTGTTCGACGCTCAATTGGACGAGGCCGGCGGAGGATTCTTGCCCGGTTCCCGGCCAAAAAACACCCATCGGCGCCCCGAAACTTGCGTGACAACAACGATCATCGCAACCCCGTCCTCGCATTCGAGATCGAAGGTTTGGTCAAAGGCAAAAGGGCCTGCTTCGATCGGTTCGCTATAGAGGCGGCCGGCGCGCCCACACTCTCCGATGGCGACATACTGATAGGTTACCATCAAGCGCATTCCAGCCTTATCAACCAACACACCTTTCCCGGTGAACATCGGCGCCTCACACCGCGAAATTATCTGACCAGGCTAAGATGAAGGCAGCTTGGCAGTAGGCGCGCATTTAGGGAGAAACTCCACCAATCTGCCCGTGTACGGATGGTGGTGAGCCATTCCTCGAGCGCTGCAACCAGCCTGATCAAGCCGTCGCTGCTGAACACTTTGCCCGCCAGCTCCTCAGGGAACTGCCGGGCGCCTTTTTGCGTTCTGGCGATCAGGAGGACGGGAATGTGCCATGCCGATGCACTGGTTCAGCCCACCCGTTGTCGTTCAAGCCGACCGGCCCGGAGTGGGCTATTCTATCACCGACGTCGAGCAAGCCGCTGAGCTGTTGCTAGCCTGGAAAGCGATTGGAGCGGGGCCGAAGTGGCAAGACGCAGTGCGCGCCTGCACGGCAGTGCTGAATGGTGCCGGGACCGTTGATGAGGCGCGGGAGGCGTTCGAGGAGGCGGCGCGGGAGTGTGGCCGCCTTATCGGGTAGTCAGCTGCGTTGGCGGACCTGGCTGCCCCACGGTTCCACGAGCCCTGACAAGTGGACGGCCGCGGAACTAAAGGCCTCGTCGGGCGTTTCACGCTTAGTGGTGACGCCGCGATCAGATTCTCCGGGCGGCACCACCGGGTCGGAGCCCGCATGCAATCCCCCGCACGGCGAAGCTCTTTTCCCTTACAACTGGCCCGCAGCGGGACGAAGCGCCGCGGGCTTTTTTGTTTCTTGTCCTGTCCTTAGGAACACGCTGGGCCACCGTCCGTTTTAGTGGCGTGAGGGCGTTGAGCGATTGACAACTCCACGGCCGCAACCCTCACAGCCTGGGGCCCTGCCGTTGCGAAGCGGCGGGGCCTTCATATCGCTTCGGATCAGGCGGATGGGCAAAAGCCATGGCTCAAACACGTGGATTTATCACGTTGTCATGCCACTGACCGCGTTGCGATTTCTATCTCGGCTCCAGGCGATGGAGGATTGGCTGAGCGAGTGGGAAATCCCCTATGAGGTGGTGCCACTCAACGTCGGTGATACAGCCCTGTTGATCCGGTTCCCGACCGAGGACTTCGCCCACGCCTTCATCGCCGTGGAGAAAGAGATGGCAACGGCCGCTTTGCCAGGCCTGCACTGAGCGTGTGCCCACTGCGCCGCATCTCGGGTGGCCATGGCCCCGGGCTCCCCCGGACCGGGCCGGGGCCCTCTCAAGGCAGGATCGCCAGCCGAGTAAGCAACGTCACKAGCTCCGCCTGACGCCTAGTATTGGTTTTCCCGAACACCGTGCCGAGCTGGCTGCGAATGGTACAGAGGCTTACCTCCGACTTTCGGGCGACATCGGCGAGCTGGTCACCGCGCGCCAATTGAAGAGCAAGCCGGGTCTCGGCCGCAGTCAGGCCGAACAGGCGCCGAAGCATGAACGGATTCGGCTGCAGGCGAGCGTAGAGATCGACCAGCATGACTACGTTGATGCCGGCCGGTACGGAGTTAGCAGCCTGGTTCAGGATGAACGGCGCATCGTCCTGTTCCATATKACAATCCAGCTCAACGGCCCGAGCTTTAGGCGGTGCGGAGCCCGCTCGATCAGGCGTCGGAACGCACTCATCAGGTGGTGAAGATCGAGGGCCGCATCGCGCTGGCAGCCAAGGATCAGGCTGGCGGCGGTGTTGGCCTCGATGATGCGCTGGCCCTCGACCACGAGATACCGCATCCGAGACGGTCGAGCAGATCTAAAGCTACAGTGCGTTGGTTGCTCGGTAACGTAATTAKACGACGCCCGGTCCAGGCAGGCGGGTTCGACGGGGGAGTCCCCGGCTCTGATGACATGTGTCCTGTCCTCGTCAGCCCCCATTTGAACTCACGTAAAATTCTAACTCTGGAGCCGAGTGGCGTGTTCCTTTGCCTGGTGAACAGGGGGCGGCCCGGGCGGGTCATCTTGGGTKGTCGAGGTGCTAAGTCCAGTGCTTTGGGAGGACAATTGTCATGCCTGGGGACTCAGGCGGTCCGGAAAATGGCTGACATTCTGAACCGCGTTGCGGGCGACTCTAGCAGTCCTGCCGCACTGTATCGCGCTGTTCGAGAGGTTCATCCAAAAGGGTCAAAGAAGCAGGTCGCTCTCGCGGCACTAGCCGCCCTTATTGTCGGGCAGCAAAACCCGGCGAGCCAGAAAGGCGGAGGGGACATCGGGTGAGTGAGTGACCTCGCGATTCCGTAGAGCTGACCGATGGCTGGCGGACCTCTTTTGCGTCCCGTATCGCGGAACGAATCTTGCGGGGGCCGCGTTCTCTGCGCTGGAGTGGCCGTTGTGTGCGCGCGTCGTATCCTGCGTACCGGGCCAGGCTTCTCCGCTCTAAGGAGCGGGGTCGTCAGCAGGCCGCCAGATCCGCGTCAGCCAAGCCTGCTCGAGGATCCAGAATGAGGTCGGCATCGCTGAACACAAGCCCGCCACGCGCATGGACAGACCCTGCCCCTCCTTCTCGAATTCCCAGGCAATAGGCCACCGGAGCCCGTCGGGCGGTAGTTGATGCATTTGTGCGGCGTCAGATCGTGCGGGGAGAGACCGGGGCGGAGTGTTCCGGGGGCAGCAGGAGGCCGCGGCGCTCACAGGTGAAGATGACAGCCTAATCGCGATCGGAGCAACCGCATGCGGTCATTTCAATTGGCTGTCCTTGCTGCCCCGGCGGTTGATGCCGGACATCGCTCTGGGACGGTCGAGGCCTGACTGGCAATCCACGCAGGTACGGGCGCCAGGCATCGCGCGACGCCGCGCCTCCGCGATTTCCTCTCCGCACACCTGGCAATAAATCTCGCCAGGTCCGGTCGGAAGCCGTGACCGCGCAAGCCGGACGGCATCGGTTATCGAGTCGTCGATCTGGTCCTGAACGGCTCCGTCGGGAGCCCAACCACTTGCCATGGAACACCTCTCTTTATTCCCAAATGGTGTTCGTCCACCGCGACTCCAATGGCGACCATCTTGGGACGGCCTTGCATCACCAACGCGCCGCTGCCGCGGGGCGAGCCCCACGGCAGCGGCGCGTGGCGTCAGATGCCGGCCTGGCCGCGCACATACGGATCCGCTGTTTCGTCGAAGCGGGTCCAGCCTTCGCGACGGTACTGGGCCACACGGCTCTCGCGATCGATCGGGGTCGCACCATCCAGGATGGCCTCGACCGTAGCGGCCTGCTCGTCGACCGCCCTGACGGAAACGACCGTGCCGCCGCGACGAACCGTCTCCGCATAATAATGGGCCTCGTCCTCATCGACACCTGCACTGGTGAACGATCCGACGAGGCCACCCGCCGCTGCTCCCGCGACAGCGCCCGCCGCGGTCGACGCCAGCCAGCCAGCGGCGACGACAGGGCCAATGCCCGGGATTGCTAGAAGGCCCACGCCGGCGAGAAGGCCGGCCGCCCCCCCGATGCCTGCGCCGATGCCAGCCCCCTCGGCGGCGTTGCTGTCCTTGGCGCGCTCATCGCGGCCGATGACACTGATCTCCGACGACGTGATGCCGGCCTGTTCGAGCTTCTCGACCGCCGCAGCGGCCTGATCGTAGGTGTCGTATGAACGAGTGATCGTACGGGTCATGGTTGCCTCCAGAAGTCGGGGTGCGAGAGGTATCGATCAGTTGCGAGTGATGTTGCCGCGATAATCGACCGAAACATTCACTTGAGTGCCGGCGTTCGTCGCCGTGCCCTTCCAGACGCCGTTGTCGTCCTTTTTCAGGCCGGTGACGTTTGTGTAGCCGTTGGCTTCGAGACGGCTCTTGGCCTGGCCTTCAGTGAAGCTGTTGGCGCCCGGCAGCGKGGCGTTCGCGTCGGCCGGAGCGGGAGCCGGTGCGGGGGATGTGGTCGAGGTTTGCGCCATGGCCCCAAAGGAGGTCGTGGTGGCGATCAGGGAAACTATGATGAGCTTTTTCATGGTGGCTCTCCCAAGGGAAGCGGCGGTGCCGCAGTGCCCAAGAAAACGGCGCCGCACCGCTTTGGTTCCTTTCCCAATCCCGCCGGCGTGCGGAACCGAGGGCCAAGAAGGAGCGCCCAATAGCGGAACATCGGCTCGACTACCGGAGTTGGACAGGATCCAGCGCCGGGGAATGATTCATCGCCACCGCGCCTTCCTCCACCGGCTTCATCAAGATGTCACAGCGCGCTGAGGCCCTTTCAGAAGACGATCGGCGTCGAACCCGATCGGAGGCAGCGGCTGCATTTGAGCGAGTGGGGGAATTTCAGGAAAGGCTTGAGGACGAGATTTGGGCGCGTCCGCTTCGTGTGATGGCCTGGGCCGCGGCCACCGGATTGGTTTTGGGGGTTACGGCCGCGAGGTGATCGTGGGCCGCGGCCACTCTTGAGATCCACGTGACCGCGGTCCCGCGCAGAAGTCTTAAATGGCCGTCATGATCATCTGGAACGGGATAAGGTTCTCGGAGTGCATTCGCCGTGGCGAGCGGCTAGCCAGCGCCGCCCTAACGCAACATCGCCAGGGCCGCGGTGGGCGCTTACTCGATGATCTGGATGATCTTACGCGAGCTGGGCTCGACCAGCACAGCGCGGTCATTGACCATCGTATAACGATACTGCGTCACACCAACATCCGAAGTGAATGTGTACAGTTCGACCGTTGCCGGAAGCGTGGCGCCGACCGCCACAGTTTCCGGAACCTTCACGGATTTGGGCTTCTCTTTCATGAAGTAGGATTTGATCTTGCCTGATTGTTCCGTGGTGATCGTCGTAGTTGTGGTAGTCTGTGCCAGCACGGCCGCTCGCAAGTGCAGCAGCAAACAACGTGGTGAGAATTAGGTCATGGACGTCCTCCATCATGAGTGTCCTCCCCGGCCGCTTTCAAAACCCCAGAGTATCGTCCTTGTTCCGCGCGGGAATCGTTCGAACACGGAGCTCCGCGAATGCGCATGAGGAACAGATCAGAATGATCGGAATTACCTTTCCATCCTGCCGCAGCGGTTCCTGCCTGCGGCCCTATAAGGGAGGTCATCCGAACATGCGCACCATCATTTTTGCTCTTGCAGCGACCCTGCTTTCCAGTGCGGCGTTAGCACAGACAGCACCCGTCCCAGCCCCCGCCCAGCCGCCCGTCTTCGTGTCGGTTGACGAGGCGTCCGCTCTCGTCAGCAGCCTGAAGGGTCTCGACGTCAAGAATGCCGGCGATGAGACTGTCGGCGAGATCGAGGATGTGGTCATCGCCGGCAATTCGTTGGCGTCCTACATTCTATCCGTCGGCGGTTTTCTCGGTCTGGGCATTCACTATGTTGCCGTCAGCCCGAGTGCGCTCGCCGTCACCTGGAATCAGACCGACAAGAAATGGAATGCGCGGATCAACGCGACCAAGGAACAGCTCAAGGCGGCGCCGCAGTTCAAGTACGAGGGCCGCTTCGCAAAGTGACCGGACCCGGCCGGCGCGGGAACCTAGCGTGCTGGGGGGTTAAACCAGGACATGACCTGACCCGCTGCTCCGAATGGTGCGCGGGCCTTATTTGTGTCGGGCCCGTGCCTCCGAATTGCTTCACTCTTCAGATTTGCCGGGGACAGCGTTCCGGATCGGGATCGGGGGCGCTGGAGTGAGCCACCGGCTGTTCAAAATGAGCGTCGCCGCAAAGATCGGAGTGCCATCGGCGTAGCGTATTCTCACGTCAATGCTGAGATCGTCGCTGGACTGGACACGCTCTGAGATGATGTCGCCGAGGCTTGAAAGGGCCGAAAGGCGGGCGGCGGCGTGGTCCTCGAGGTCGATGCCTTCGCCGTCGACGACCAGCTCCGTATTGATCTCGATGTCGAAAAAGTATTGGGCCATGCCGGCTTAACGGCCCCGCCCTCGGCAAAGTTCCAGTTCGCAACGGAGCAGCGCGGCTGAAAGACGTCGTCTTTGCTTCTTTGCGTATCGGCAGGTGTGGAGGGGCCCGTGCGAGCCCCTCCGATTTCCTTCATCGCCGCCCGAACAGCGATCCGAGATCCATTTCCTCGTCGCGGTGCTTGCCGCCAAGTTGGGCTGCCATCCAAGCTGCCGCCGCCGCCAACAAAAGCACTGCTGCGGTCATAAATGCGGTAATCACTGCAGCCTTCCGAGCGCGCTCCGCGGCTTGCTTTGCGGTCTCCTTCGCCTGCTCCAGTTTTGCGAAGGCGTCATCGACCTTCTTCTGAGCCTCGGGCTGAGGGATGTTCATCCGTGCAGCGACGCGCGTCGCAATGTAGTCGCGGTCAACTTGATCGAGCTTTCCCGATCTGATTCCGGTCATGAAGATCCGGGACGCCTCCTCGCGTTCACTGGCAGTCGGCGGCGTGGTGCCGTTTGACCTCATGACAGAGTCCAAGGTCGAACCCAGCGGGTCCGCCTGCTGACTGATAAGAGCGGCGGCTCCGCCAGTTGCGGCAGCCACACCGGTCGCAGTTGTTTTGGCAGCACCCAGCAGCGACGAACTGGCGACCATCGCTACGATCAACGCCCCGGCAGCCCAAACGACCAAGCCATGAGCACCGTCGCGAACATGGCGCTCGTGGTCGCTGGCGTCGGTAACCGGCCGACGCATACGCCCGGCAAGATATCCGCCCGCGCTGCAGGCCGAGACTGTGATCCAGATGGCCCACAGGCCTGCGGCGATGGTCAAGGCTGTCAGGCCCGAAGAGCGCGCGGTGTCCGCGGACACCAGGGACAGGCCAATAGCAGAGCCAAAAGCTGCCATCACCGTAGTGATGGCCGCGGAGAGCACCGCACCGCCAAAGATGGCGCTCCATTCAAGATAGGAGCCGGTGGAGGCACCCCTTAGGGCGGGAGGGGGAACGACGACCACGTTGGGTGTGCTCACGGACATGATGCAGCCTCCTACCGAAGACCAAGGAATGAAAGAATGGCCAACACGACCACGATGAGGCCAACGATGTAGATGACGCCGTTCATGAGACTCTCCCGATGCACCGCCACATATGTGACGTGGGATGAACAGACGGCGGAGCCAAATAGTTCCAGGCGGGACCGACGTGCCCGGGAACACTCCTGCTTGTCGTTGGTTCAAGCTGGACAAACAGGAGGACAGGCCATGGGCCGCGGCATACTTCTTTGGATGTTGGGAATACCCCTGCCGATAATCATTTTGCTCGCCTTTTTTCGATAGCGTGCACGGCGGCTTTGCTGCTGCATGTCACCCGTGCGAGCAGCCTGACGAGTTTGCCCGGAGCGGAACGGAGAGCCCTAATGACAGCAATCGACCGGCATGACCGCCCGTTTGAGGCTGTTGAGACCACAACGGCGAACGGGGGGCAGACGCGCTTCAATGAATATTCACCTCGCGTTCGAGGGGGCTCATTTGCCTCAGTATTGTTTATAGTCGTCATCGCGTGGCTTATGCTCATCGGTTATGTCGCTTTGTGTCTCTACAATTGGTTCAGCCATTGAAAGCCTAAGCGTCGATGTCGCTAATTGGGAGCCAAGGTGATGCGCCCGTTGCTCCAGCGGGAGGTCGGCGGGGTGGTGTCCTCCATTTTCCGCGACATGGATCAGCGGTGGTCGTTCATCGCGCGTCGGGCCACGGTCGAGGACTGGTCGCTCCGCAGGCGGCACTTCTGGGTCGGATTTTTTCGGCGCCAACCTGCTGTTCTTCCCGCAGCATTTCCTTGGCCTTGACGTGGACTATCTGGATGCCTTCGCCGGCTGGCATTTCTGATCGTCGATCGGCTCCTACGTCTTCGCTGCGGGCTTGCTGGTCTTCTTCTACGGCGTCATCGTCGCCTTCTCGAAGAAGCAGTCCGTGGGGCGAAGGTGCACCGACGCTGGAATGGACCCTGGGACCTCTGTTCATATTTTMACGCACTCTGCAGTCCGCCGCGAAGCAGCCCCATCCGCCGCGTGGAGGTGCACCTGCATGAGGCCTGCTGAACCGGTGCGAGCGGGACGAGGCGATAGCCAACCTATTATCCCGCCCCCACGGTAGCGTCCTCGGTCGGGGCGACGGAGAAATCCATGTCCGGCAAAAGCTCTTTCACGAAGGGAAGCCGGTTGATTCTGTTGACGATCGCTTCGGCAGCACGAGAAGGCATCATCTCCCTCAAGATCGCCGGCCAGGTCGCGAACGCGCTTTCTACGGTTCTTTTGACTTCGTGGATGACCACGCCCGACGGGACTTCAAGAAGGCCCGCCGCGCGTTCGAAACGGCGGAGCGTGAGCGAATCGGGGTTACTCGTTCTCATGAACGGCAAGGCGAGTTCGGCGTCGCCAAAGACGACGGTGGGCACGACGTCGTAGGTGGGGCTGAGCGCGATTTCACCGCCCTCGGGGTAGAGGAACGACCACTTTTTAAGGTGCGCGTCGCCGTTCCCGATCAGCATGTTACATACGGAACGGCCGATGGCTTCCACGAGCTCCCCTCGACTGTCGGTCGCGAACCGACGGACGATGTTGAGGACTGTTTCTTCGTTTGCCCGCGTATATTTCTGATCTCCGAGAGCCCCGGTAATCTGGGCAAAGTCCTCCATCTGAACGCGGAGGCCGTTGGGCCCTCTGTCGAAGCGGGTCACTGCAAGACAGGTCGACCCGTGTTCCAGGTATTTCTCTGGAAGGCCTTCCACCGCGGAGGAGGGGACGAGGCGAGTCAGAGCCACCCGTCGCCCCGTGGCGGCGACCATTGTCATCGCGGCATGCTCCATCTCCGGCAGGTCGCGGTACTTCTTATGTGGTACTTTGAGGATAACGTCCCCAACCTCCTCACCGAACATCGGGAGCGTCAGGCGGTCGTTTCGAGCCTTCATCGAGAATTTCAGTTGAGCGCCGGCAAGCGAAAAACGAAGGGACGGGCCCCTAGGCCAAGGGGAGTCTGTTGCAGGAGATTCGTCGTCTACGAAACCGCCTTTGGTGGCGCGGTGCACGGTGAGAGCGCCGGGCAGGTCCATTCCCAGGCGGGCAAGGACGTCGAAGTGATCAGTGCGGCCATGCCCGAGTTCCTTCTCTACGAGCTCACGCAACGCTCCTTCGGGCAGGAGATTGTCGAAGAAGGGTGGCAGGTAGCCATTCGTGCCGAGCTTGTCCGCTCTCCTGGTCAGCCGCTGCATCGTGGCTTCCTCGGATTGCCCCGTCCATGACAACGATACGAGCGGGCGGACGGGCCCCATGGCGAGATATGCATCGTCGGGGAAGAACGATGTTATGCGCTGGCTCCGATCTCGAACGATTATGCCAATTTTTAGCTCTCGCCGTGCGTCGGGGCGCAGATAGACTTCCAGCGTGTCAGCGGGGGGCATGGCCAACATCGTCCTCGGGATCGTCATCACCCTCGATCAAAAGCTCGTCTAATAGGCTCGACGGCGTGGGGGGGACAGATGGTAATGCGGACGCCGGGTTCCCTGCCAAGCCGAGCGCCTCAGCTAAGCGTTCACGGGGTACGAGAACGATTTCCAGACCCAGGGCTTCTCCAAGGTCGACGAGGTTGTCGATGGATGGATTAGCCCTGCCGCTCTCGATTTCACTCAGGCGAGCAGGGTCGCGCCCGACGCGTTTCGAAAGTTCGCGCAGGGTCCAACCACGTTGCTCGCGATACCGTTCAATCTGGCCACCTAACCGGCGACGAGCCTCGTGGCTACGTTGCGACATTTCGCAAATTCCTTCGATTTTTGGATATAGCGCATGATAGCCAGGCAATGGAAAATTGCGAAATAACGCAATTAGCGGCATTTTTGCGATATATAGCAAGTATCAGAAGGCTGGCGCGATTGGGGACCGAGGCGATTCACAAGCGTGCCGTCGCGCCATCGAGTGATAATTCGATCCGTAATTAAGACGGCAGATCGGTCGATGGCACCCGCATGTTCGCTGCTATTATCCGCTCAAGAGCGGAGCCTTGGCTAACTCGTCTGGAGGGGTCCTTGTCCGGTAATGATGTGCGAGGTCTTCAATGGCTCTCGCGAAAAGCTCCACATCGCGCGTCTGATAGACCTTGCCCTGATCCTCCATGGCGGCATGGCCGCGTCCTCATCCGTCGATAGATCCCGCCGCTTTCGGAAACGCCGGCTGCCTGAGCAAACTCGGTTCGACGCTTCCCATATTCGTCACTGGTCAGCCCTGTGCGTCGTTTCCGGTGATGCTGTTTCGAAGCTCGATTGGGTTGGCGATGGTGCGGAGCGTCTTGAAGCCTTCGCCGGTGCCATGGATCGTCACGTTGCCATAGTCGAGCATGCGTCCCAAGATTGATTGATCGATCTGGACGCTTTCGACCTTGTCCATGTTCATCTCGGTGGTCTCCCGCTGGATGAGACCTTTCTTGTAGATGACCCGTCGGTTGGTGACTGCGATCTCGGTGACCCACGAGTGGAACCATTGCTGAATCAAGAGGACCGCCGCAACGAGTGCGAGGGCATATCCCGTATACCGCCAGAATCCTGGCATGAACTGCGTAGCGCTGAGCCAGAAAGCGACCGCCGCTAGGAGTGCAACCGCAATACCGGGCCAGTACACTATCCAATGAATGGACGAGATGTGCCGGACCTGTTCATTGGGCTGCAAGACGCGCTGAACGTAGCTCATGAAAATGGGTCTCCTTCAGCAGCATAGGCAACGCCACCCGATATTCCAACCACGGTGGGGACCATTAGGGCAGGTGCAGAAGATTTTTCGATTAAGCCGCTAGGGCATCATTGCCGGATGGACAACCTATTGAGAGCTCACAACTAGTCTGCTCGTCCCATAGCCCGACGCCGCGAAGCGGGGCAAGGCCGGCCAGGACCCCAGAGTGGCCCCCGCCTCAGGCGCGCCCGACCAGCGGCGCCTTGCTCGCCATCACGGTGACGAACAGCACATTGGCCTCGATCCGCAGGCTCGCCATGTGCAGAACCGTGGAGGCGACATGCGCCACATCCATCACCGCCTCAACCTCGATCGAGCCGTCGGCCTGCGGCACGCCGGTCGTCATCTTCTGGGCCATCTCGGTCAGTGCATTGCCGATATCGACCTGGCCGACCGCGATGTCGTATTTGCGGCCGTCGAGCGATGGGGTCTTGGTCAGGCCGCTGATCGCGTGCTTGGTCGCGGTATAGGCGGCCGAGTTCGGGCGCGGCACCTGCGCCGAGATCGAGCCGTTGTTAATGATGCGACCGCCGCGCGGGCTCTGGTCCTTCATCAGCTTGAAGGCCTCCTGCGTGCAGAGGAACGGCCCGGTCAGGTTGGTGTCGACCACCGCCTGCCACTGCTCCAGCGAGAGATCCTCGAGCAGGATTTCGCCCGGTGCATTGACGCCGGCATTGTTGAACAGCACGTCGAGGCGGCCAAAAGCTTCCTTCGTCCTGGCAAAGAGGTTCTTCACCGAAGCCTAATCGGTCACTTCGGTCCTTCGCCTTCGGACAGGTCAAGCTGGGTTGTTCGCATCGGTCGGATCCGGCGGAGCGAGAGGCACGATCCAAGGCAAATTGCTGGCCGAACTGGCTTGCGGTTCGCAGTCCTCGCTCCTGAGTGAGCGCCTGACGCTGAATGGCCCCAATTGGCTTCCCCCAGAGCCCATCAGGCGTTTGGGTGCAACGGCCCCGATCGCCTGGGAACAATGGATTGCCGGAGCGGAGCGCTGATCCAGCACGCGATACCGCCCATGCAGGGACGGGCGGCATCGTGGGCAGGGGGGCGCTGAGGACGATATGAGGCGCAAGCTCCGTTAGATCCCACGGATCGAAGCGAGGCGGGCGACAACACTCGGCCCGCCAGATCGCTCCGCTACGTCCTGCCGGCCGAACGTCGGCTTATCCTTTGATCGGAGTACCTACATTGCCGATCAACTGCTTAGCCGACACGTAGGCGTGCTCCGTCTGGCGCAGCACATAGCCCGGCATCGGACTAAGGATCTCCTCCGGGGCGCTGCGCGCTCCTGCCGTCGGATGCAGCAGCGCCACGCGCTGGCCCTTCGTGACCTCGTCACCCAGCGCGACGAGATGTTCGACGAGGCCCGCGCGCGACGCCAGATACTGGCCTTCCGGCCCGGCCGTGAAATGCACGCCGGCGAAGGGGAGGGGCTCCAGCACCGGCTTGATCGCGCCGAAATCGGCAAGCGCGCGCAGCAGCCCGTCTTCCATGATCGTCAGCTCGGATGATTTCATGCGCCCGCCGCCACCCTCGACCTCGATGGAGGCCAGATCGGCGAGTTTCGCGGCGCCGCAGGCAGTTTCGTCGATTCCGTCGACATGCTGCACGAAACCGTAGCCCCATGCCTCCATCAGGCGGTTCAGGCGGGCGTCGTCGACGGTGCTTTTCGCCGTCGTGAAGCCGAAGACCATGGGCACGACCGAGACATCGCTGCCGCCGGCATGGACGTCGATCAAAAGGTCGACAGCCGGAAACAGCACTTCTGCGGCGAACGCGCAGAGCCGCTCGGTTGGCGTGCCGTCGGCCTTGCCGGGGAAAAAGCGATTCATGTTCTGCCCATCGATGGGCGAGAGGCGCTTGCCCTTCTGTGAGGCGGGGAAATTGAGGGACGGCACGATGATCACGCGCCCGGTCACGTCAGCGGGTTCGAGCCGCTCCGCAAGTCGCCGCAGGACGATCTGCGCCTCGTATTCGTCACCATGGATGCCGCCGCAGAGCAGGACGGAGGGGCCCTTGCCGTTATTGATGCAGCAGACGAAATCGCCGGTGACGCCGTCGAGGGCACCGGCGATCGGCCCGAGATCGTAGTTGAACTTGCCGGGGCGGGTCGCGTCGAATTCAGGAAGCATAGCCGTGTCCTTCCGACCGACAGGGACAGCAAGCCAAGGCTGTACCCGTCGGCGCTGGTTTCAGATGGATGGTGGTTCAGGCGGCGGCGCGGCCGAGCGGCGCGGCGGCAAGCATCGCGGCCGGCTTGTGAAACCGCGCCGGGGAGAAGGGCTCCAGGACCTCTGGCTTCACGCCGGAGATCAGCCATTCCGTGAAGAACTTGGTGAACCCCAGCGAGATCGCGAAGCCATGGCCGGACCAGCCATAGCCATAGATGGTGTTGGCCAGGCCCTCCGCCTGTCCGATCAGCGGAATGTGGTCGACGGCGACGGTATCGACCCGCGACGCGTCCGCCTTGAGGAAGGTCGAGTTGTCGATGAAGGGCAGGGTCAGGATCGCATCGGTCACGTTCTGCGTCATGGCACTCAGCGAGCCTTTCCAGAGGCCCTCCGGTGTATGGGCGACATGGGCGCCGCCCGACAGCATGATCGTTCCATCCGGGAGTTGCTTGACCGCGAGGCGCCGATGGGCGTGCGAGAGAAGATGATTGACCGTCTTCTTCAACGGGTTCGAGACGTAGTGCATCTGCGGCATGAGGTTCCAGACCGGCCCGAGCTCATGCGGCTTGAGAACAGGCTTCAGCAGCGTCTCCGCGCCGGCATTGGCGACCACCACCAGCCGCTCTCCGACCGGGACTATCTCGCCGTCGGCGAGCTTCACGGCGGTGGCGACCCCGCGCGCATGCAGGATCTCGACGACCTTGGCGCCCGTGCGGATCACCGCTCCGGCCTTCGTCGCCTGCGCTGCGAATTGCAGCGTTGCGAATGTGTGGTCGCCGACGCCGTCATTGGGGCAGTAGATCGCGCCGATGATACCGGGGGCGAGCTCGGGTTCCCGAGCCAGCGCCTCATCGCGCGTCAGGACCTGCGAAGGCGTACCGAGCCGCGCCTGTGCGGCGGCGTTTGCCGCCATGCGCCCGAGCACTTCGTGTTCGCGATGGCCATACGAGACGTCGTAGACCTGCAGGCCACCGAGGCGGCGGAACCCGACACCGCCCTCGAAACTCTCCTGATAGTCGCCCCAAAGCTTCAGGGCGACGGCGCAGATGGGCAATTCGCGCAGGTCGCGGCCATTGGCGCGCACGCCGCGCTCGCCCGGTCCGCCGGAGGCGCCGCCGGCGATTTCGCCGGCCTCGAGGAGCGTCACTGTCTTGCCGGCGCTCGCCAGTTGATAGGCCAGGCTCGTGCCGTAAATGCCCCCGCCAACGATGACGATTTCGGAGGCATTGCTGTGATCGGACATCGATCAGTTCCTTATGTTGCTTCGGTGGTCAAAGTCGGGGAGGCGTTCATCCGCGAAGTGACAGGTCGCGGTGCTGCGGCCTCCCGGCGCAGGCAGGGATGGTGGAGGATCCTCGGCGCAGGGACGTGGCACGCGTCCATCGGCGGTTTCGACGACCGTGGTCGCTCCGATGGCGAGCCGCCGCGCCAAGGGGCAGCGTGTGTGGAAACTGCAGCCCGGCGGAATCGCGAGCGGGCTCGGAATCGAGCCCTCCAGCACCGGCGCTGGCCGGTCGCGGGAGATCGGGGCGGAGTGGCCGGCGATCGCCATCAGGCTTTGCGTATAGGGGTGGCGGGGTGCGCCGCAGACCTCGCCGACATCGCCTTGCTCGACGAAGCGGCCGAGATACATCACGCCGACGGCATCGGCCATATGTTCGACCAGGGCCAGATCATGCGTGATGATCACGTAGGTCAGAGCAAGCTTGGCCTGAAGATCGGCCAGGAGATTGATGATCTGTGCCTGGACCGAAACGTCGAGCGCGCTGACCGGCTCGTCGAGGACGAGCACCTCCGGCTCGCAGATGATTGCTCGGGCGATGGCAACGCGCTGGCGTTGTCCGCCGGACAATTCATGCGGGTAGCGCCCCAGATGGGCCAGGTTGAGACCGACCAGCCCAATCACCGTCTTGATCCGGTCGAGCTTGGCTGTGCGTTCGCGATGGAGCCCGTGCACGGTTAGCGCTTCACAGAGCGTATCGAACACGGTCATCCGCGGATCAAGCGAGGCCCTCGGATCCTGCAGGACGAGCTGAACCTTGCGGCGCATCGTGCGCAGGCCGGCTGAATCTAGCGTCGAGAGCGGCACGCCATCGATCGTGACCTCGCCCTCGGTCGGTCGCAGCAGCCCGACGACGAGCCGTGCCAGCGAGCTCTTGCCGGAGCCGGATTCTCCCACGATGGCGAAGCAGGTTCCGCGCTGGACGCGGAATGAAACCCTGTCGACGGCCCGTACCACAGGCGCCGCCACACCGCTCAGAAAGCGCCGCCTGCCACCGAAATGCCGGCTGACATCCGCGACTATAACGATGTCGTCGGTGTCGGTTCCGGGGACGCGAGGTGGGAGTGGGAAGGGCGCGTTCATCGCGTTGCCTCCTCGGCAAAGACGCAGGCCACGTCGCGGCCGGCGACGGCCCGGAGACCAGGCTCGCTTGAGGCGCATTCCGCCCGGTTGGCGCTGCGCTGGCAGCGGGGACGGAATGAGCAGCCCGATGGCAGGCGACCGATCAGCGGCGGCTCGCCAGCGATGGTCCGCAGATGCCGGCCTCGGCCTTCGCTGCCACCCGGCGCCGACGCGCGCAGTGCCTGAGTATACGGATGGAGCGGTCGCTCCAGCACGCTCGCAACATCGCCGCTTTCGACGAGCCGGCCCGCATACATCACCGCAACGTCGTCGGCGAAGCGCGCGACCAGGTTGAGATCGTGGGTCACGAGCAGAATGGCCATGCCACGCTTCTTCTGGATCTCGGTCAGCAGGACGAGGATCTGCTGCTGGATCGTGACGTCGAGCGCACTGGTCGGCTCGTCGGCGAGCAGCACTTCGGGGTTCTGAGCAAGGGCGATGGCGATGACGATGCGCTGCTTCATGCCGCCGGAGAACTGGTGCGGGTACATGTCGAGCCGGCGCTCGGGATCGGCGATATTCACGTCGCGCAGCAGTGCAATGCAGCGCTGCCGCACGGTCTCCGAGTCGAGCCGGGAGCCGGCCGTGACCGCCTCGGCGAGCTGGTTGCCAATGGTGAGCACGGGGTTCAATGCGCTTGCCGCATCCTGGAACACAATGCCGACCTTGCGGCGTCGCAGATCGCGCAGGGCGGCGGGGCCGAGGCCCAATGCCGGCTCGCCCCCGATGCGGATAGCGCCTGCCGTAATCGCAACTTCCTGCGGATTGACCAAGGTGCCGACTGCCCTCAGCAGCGTCGACTTGCCGGAGCCGGATTCACCGACCACCGCCAGAGTCCGGCCCGGCTTGATCGCGAGATCGACACCGCGCACAACCTCGAGAAGGCCCTCGCCCGTGCGGTAGGCGATGCGCAAACCACGAACTGAAACGGCCAGGTCGGTCGCTTTCTCCGCGGATTGCTGCTGCGCTTCGGCTGGCGGAGGGCGGCGCCGCAACAGGCTAAGAATCGGAGGCCTGCGGGCGACACGCCGGCTCGTCGGATCGTAAATCGTACGCAGAGCGTCTCCGAGCAAATTGAAGGCTAGCGCCGAGACGGCGAGGAAGAGCCCAGGGAACGTCGCGAGATAGGGATGGCTGCGAATATAGGAGCGGCTCTCCCCCAGCATCGTTCCCCATTCGGGGAAGGGCGGCTGGGTGCCGAGTCCGAGGAAGCCGAGGCCCGAGGCGGAGAGCAGGGTCGAAGCGAACAGCAAGGTCGACAGCGTCAGAAGCGTGCCGGAGATGTTCGGCAGCACATGGCGCAGGATCACCCGCACCGGATTGGCGCCCAGCGCGATCGAGCCTTCGATATAGGGCTCGGCGAGGATGCTGAGTGTCACCGCCCTTGCCGTGCGCGCAAAGACCGGGATCGCAACGATGCCGACCGCGATGATGACGTTCTGCATATTGGCGCCGAGGATCGCGACGACCGCCAGCGCAAAGACGATATCGGGGAAGCTCAGCATGACATCGATGGCGCGCATCACCGCGGCTTCGATCCAGCCCCTCCGCCAGGCGGCGAGGACGCCGAGCGGCACGCCGACCAGAAAGGCCACGGCGACGCCGCCTACTCCGATGCCCAGCGTCGCACGGGCGCCGACCAGGACGCGGCTCAAAACATCGCGGCCGAGCTGGTCGGTGCCGAACCAATGCGCGGCGGAAGGTGGCCGCAGGGTCTGGGCGAAGTTCTGGCGAAAGGCATCCTGAGGCGCCAGCATAGGCCCGAAGATCGCGAGCAGCAGGTAGAGCGTGACAAGCGTCAGGCCTACGACGCCTTTCGGCTGTGAAAGGATGCGTCGCAGCAGCAGCCAGCGCGACTGCGGTGCAAAGGCGTCAAGGGGTGCCGCTCTTTCAGGTGCGGAGAGCACGTTCGGCATGATGCTCATGTCGCCCGCTCCTGCTCGCGCGTGCGGGGGTCGAGCCACTGGGTCAGCAGGTCGGTGACGAGATTGATGATCACGAAGAAGAACGCGAACATCAGGATGGCATACTGGATCACCGGATAGTCGGCGCGGGAGACCGCATCGACGAGCAGGCGACCGACGCCTGGAATGCCAAACACGGTTTCGGTGACGACCGAGCCGCCCAGCATGCCGCCAAACTGTACGCCGGCGACGCTGACCGCAGCGATCAGCGAATTGCGCAGCGCATGGAACAGGACGACGCGGGTCTCGCTGAGCCCCTTGGCCCGGGCGGTATCGAGATAGTCCTTGCCCATCGATTCCAGCAGGCTCGTGGCGACGAGGCGGCTGAACATCGCTGCCGGGCGCGTCGCGATGACGAGGATCGGGAGGACGAAATGGGCAGGCGTCGAGGCGCCGGCCGCGGGCAGCCAGCCGAGATTGACCGCGAAGAGCCAGATGCAAAGCAGGCCCAGCCAATAGATCGGCATCGAGATGCCGGCGAGCGTGAGCACCGTGATCGCAGCATCGGCGAGCCCGCCCGGCCGCATGGCGCAGACGATGCCGGCAATCGTGCCGACGACAAGACCGAGTGCKAGCCCGCCGATCGAGACGATCAACGTATTCGGCAGCCGCTCCGAGAGCTCGACGACGACGGGGCGGTGCGTTCGGAAGGACGTCGCAGCGGATGGATCCCAGATGCCGCGCAGAAACTGGCCGTACCGCGTGAGAAGCGGCTCGTTCAGGCCGAGGAATTTGCGGATGCTCTCGATCTCTTCGTTCGAGGCGGTCGGCCCGGCGAGGATCTGGGCCGGATCGCCCGGTATCAGGTCGACGAAGAGGAAGACGAGCAGGGAAACCGCAAAGAGCGTCGGCAGCGCGCTGCCCAGGCGTTTGAGAACGAACATTGCCGCTTCTCCGCTATGCAAGCCTCACTTCAGCGTGACCTTGTCGAAGACCAGCGTCTCGTTCGGCTGGATCGCCAGACCCTGAACGCGGTTGGCTACGCCCAGCGCCTGGGTCTGGTACCAGAGGAAGAGGAAGGGCTGGTCGCTCCAGACAATGTTCTGGATCTCGCCATAGATCTCCTTCTGCTTTACCGGGTCGGTCGCCATGCGTCCCTCCTTCAGCAATGCATCGACGCGCGGATTTGTGTAGCCGGTTCGGTTCGCGCCGACGCCGGTGAAGAACAGGCGGTAGAGCGTATAGTCCATGCCCGCGGTGGCGCGGCCGACCATGCCCATGTTGTCGGTGCGCTGGGCCGGCTCCATGCCGACGACCTTGGTCCAGGTGCCGCGGTCGACAACGATGGGAGTCGCCTTGATCCCGATATCCTCGAATGAGCCGGCGAGGGCCTGGCAGACCTGCGAATCCTTGATGTAGCGACCGGTAGGGCAGGTGAAGCTGAGCGTGAGCTGGCCCGGCTTGTAGCCGGCCTCGGCGAGCAGTTTCTTGGCGCCTTCAGGGTCGAAGGCGATCGGCGGGAAGGTCTTGCGCAGTTCGTCCTGAGTGCCTGGGCCGACCATGCCGACGGATGGTGTGCCCAGTCCGCCAAGAATTCCCTTGGTGATGCCTTCACGATCGATCGCGAGGTTCAAGGCCTTGCGCACGCGCGGGTCGGCGAGCGGCCCGCGCAGCACCATCTCCATGTTGATGGAGAACATGCTGGGTGGGTTGATGACCTTGGCGTCCTTCAAGGCATTGATCGCCGGCATGGATTCAGGTGGTACGCGTTCGACGACATCGACGCTCCCGGTTTCCAGAAGCGCCATGCGGGAGCCGTCTTCGGGAACGACAGTGAAGTCGATGGCCTTGAGCGTCGCCGGATAGTCGCCGGAATAGGAAGGGTTGGGGACGAGCCTGAAGCCTTCGCCACCGATGAATTTCTCGACCATGTAAGGGCCGGAGCCGATGGGCTTTCGGCCATATTCTGCGCCCATGGCCTGCAGCGCCTTGACGTTGACGATGCTGGCGGCCGTGTTGGACAGCAGCATCAGGATATGCCCGTTCGGCTCAGCGAGGTGGAACTCGACGGTATCCTCGCCTACCGCTTTGATCGTCCCGAGCGAGGCATAGAGGCCGCGATAGATCGAGCCGGTCTTCTCGTCGAGCATGCGGTTGAAGCTTGCCGCAACGGCCTCGGCGTTCAGCGGGTCGCCGTTGCTGAATTTCCTGCCTGTCCGGATCTTCACCGTGAAGACCTTCCCATCGGGCGAGAAGGCATGGTCTGTCGCAAGATTCTTCTGGACGTTGTTCTGCGGATCGAGCCGGAAGAGGCCCTCCATGACGGCCAGATCAACCGCATTCCCGACCGGAAGATCATTGAAGGCGGGATCGAAGGTAGCCGGGTCCGCACCGACCGCGATGCGAAGGATGCCGGCCGGCTGCGCCTGCACCTGGAGGGCCATGATCGACACGCCGGCGGAGAGGGCGGCGACGTAGCAGGATCGACGAAGGTTGCGCATGTTCGACTGTTCCCCAAGCTCGCAAAGATATCGTTCCATGACGGCGCAGCCGGGCGAATGCCCCGCCTAACGCTATGGAGGGATTGCTGTTTTTGCTTCCTTGGTCGCTTTCGCGCCGCGATTGGATCGGGCGCAGCAAAGTCAGCGACGGCCTTTAGAGAACCACACGCATTGATCTGCCTCAAATTCATAATTATGCGATGTATATGAACTGAGGTTATGGCGAGGCCGCATGAATTATCGGCAGGTGGAAGTTTTCAAGGCGATCATGGACTCCGGCTCCATCACGGAGGCGGCGACCATGCTGCGGATCTCGCAGCCGGCGGTCAGCAAGGCGCTGAAACTGCTCGAAGACGAACTCGGGTTGCGGCTCTTCTCGCGAACCACGAAGGGGATCGCTGCAACGGAAGAAGCGCGGGCGCTCTACACGGAAGTCGAGCGCACCTATTTCGGTATGCAGAATCTGGCGCGCTTCGCCGCTAGTCTGCGCGACCGCAAGCAGGGCCGCATCGTGGTCAGCACGATTCCAGCGCTGGGGCTCGCCTGGCTCCCGGCCATGGTTGCGCGGTTTTCCGCAGCCCATCCGGATGTCACCATCTCGCTGCAATCCAGCAATTCCACCGACGCCGCCCGGCTTGTCGGTACTGGCGAGATCGATCTCGGCATCGCCCAGCTGCGAAGCGAGGAATACAATCTGTCGCGCCGCAAGCTGTTCGACCTCGAAGGCGTCATCGCCTTGCCGGAAAGGCATCGATTGACGAGCAGGTCGGAAATCAGGGCGGAAGACCTCGCCGACGAGGCCATTGTCGGGCTCGGATTGGATGACGAATTCCGGCGCCGGCTATCCCAGGCGCTCGATGGCGCGAGCGTGCGATACCGCTCGATGATCGATGCAAGCCTGGGCGTCACGGTTTGCACCCTCGTCGCCGCAGGATGTGGCGTGGGCATCGTCGACAGCGAGGCCGCCCGCACCCAGGCCGGGAAGGGGCTTGTGTTTCGTGCCTTCAGCCCGAGGATACGCGTGCCGATCTATCTGTTCCGCCAGCGCGGTCGCCCCACCAGCAAATTGGTGGAGGCGTTCAGTGCCAGCCTGTTGCCGCCGTCGCCCTTTCGAGGGGACGATGGCGGGGATGACTGACGGCTGCATCCTTCACGCTTTGTCGTGCCCGACGATCGGCTGAGCCGGGTTTCGGCTCTGCATGGGCCGGGCAAGGGTCGCAGTTTGGAATCGACAGGGTGCGCGGACGCACGGTGATCTCGGGTTTCTCAATCACGAGCAAGGAGCGGGGCATTGATGAATCTCAGGCATGTCGAGCTTTTCCGTCACATCATGAAGTTCGGAACGCTCACGCAGGCGGGCGAGATCATGGCCATCTCGCAGCCAGCGGCGAGCAAGATGCTCTTCCAGCTCGAGAGGTCGACGGGGATCACCCTGTTCCAGCGCACCAAGGGACGGCTCAAGCCGACGCGCGACGGCGAACTGTTCTTCGCGGAGGTCCAGCGGACCTGGGAAAGCATCGAGCGGCTTGAACGGATGTCGAAGGACATCAGTCAGATGCGCTTCGGCCGCCTCAATCTGGGCGTGAAACCGGCGCTGGCCGGCACGCTGATGCCGCCGCTGATCGCGCGTTTCCGCCGCAAACACGAGAATACGACGATATCGCTGCACTCGCGCAGTTCCGAGCGCGTGATCGAATGGGCCATTGCCGGGCAGATCGATCTCGGCATAACCAATAAGTCGACGCCGCATCCCAATGTGGCGTGCCGCGTCATGGCGCGCATACCTGGCGTCTGCATCGTTCCGGAACAGCATAAGCTCGCGGGGCGCAGCGACGTGCGGCCTGAGGATTTCGACGGAGAGGATTATGTCTCGATCGGCGCGATCGAGCGCAGCACGATCATCGAGAAGGCTTTTGATGCTGCCGGCGTGCGGTTGCGGATCATGATCGAGGCGCCGATGGCGCATTTGACCTGTGCTCTGGTCGCGAACGGGGCGGCTGTCGCCATCGTCGACGAGATCAATGCGCTGGCCTTTCGCGGCCGCGGCCTCGTCGTGAAGCCCTTTCTGCCGGAGATCTCCTTCCCCGTCTGGCACCTGCGGCCCCTCAGCCTGAGCAGCTCCTCCCTTGCCGAGGCCTTGACCCGCGATCTCGAGGACGAATTCGAGCGGCTTGGCTATCGGGCCGAAGCTTAAGCACCGCTTGGAGGCTGGGCCGGTCGAAGGCCTAACTCATAACCTGAAGGAATGAACTAGCAAAAACATATTCTTTGACGGCCTATTTTTCGGCCCATACGCTCCTTGTCATTGACGTAGATCAAACAGAAACCGCCAGTTCCATTCGCGCCTAACAACGCTGTGGAGCGAATGAGATCTGCTGTCCCGTTGACTTGGAGAAATATTCGCCGATGCGGATTTTCGTCTTCCTGACGAGAAGAATGATCTTTGCAGCCCTGCTGATGCTGGGCGTCAGTGCGGCGATCTTCTTTCTGGTCAATTCGATCGGCAACCCGATCGAATTGATGATGGCGGAAACACCCGGCATGACCGGCGAGGTGATCGATCGGATGAAGGCCTATTACGGGCTCGATCATCCGCCGATGACGCGCTACCTGCTCTGGCTGAGCCGGATCGTCCAACTCGATTTCGGCACCAGCATCGTCTACAACCAGCCTGTCGGCTCGCTCATCCTGACCTGGGGTTGGCAGACCCTCAAGATTCAGCTTCCCGCGATCCTGATCGCCCTTGCGGTCGCGATCCTGTTCGGTGTCACGGCGGCGCGCCGACAACACTCGCGCTCCGATTTCGCGGTGATGGCCACGGCGCTGCTGGGGCAGTCGCTGCCAGCCTTCTTCCTTGGCATCCTGTTGATCTTCATCTTCTCGTACAGCCTGGACTGGCTGCCGAGCTACGGCGCCTATTCGACCCGCAATCCTCTCTGGGGCAGCCCGACGCTCGATGCGCTCTGGCACATGGTCCTGCCGGTCGCGATGTTGACCTTCTTCAACACCGCGACGCTGACGCTCCTGATGCGCTCGAATATGGTCGATGTGCTGAAGAGCGACTTCATCGCGGCGATGCGCGCGAGTGGCATCCCCGAGCGGCGCGTCATCTATGTGCACGCACTGCGCGCCGCCTTCATCCCGATGCTGACCTATTTGGGCCTCCTGATTGGCCTGATGCTGGGCACGGCGCCGGTAACCGAATCCGTCTTCACCTGGCCGGGGCTCGGATATCTCTACATCTCCGCGATCCATCAGCTCGACTATCCCGTCATCATGGGGGCGAGCGCGGTCATCGCCTTCATGCTGATCTGCACCACCCTGCTGACGGACGTCATCTACGTCTTCATCGACCCCCGCATCAGCCTGGAGTGAGCATGTGAGCGATCAGACGATCACGGCTCATCCGCCGTCTTCCGCAAGGCCGGCCCGCCGTCCGGTCAAGGGCATCTGGCGGCAGGGCTGGCAGCGCTTCGCCCGTAGCCGCACCGGCATGCTCGGACTCATCCTGGTCCTCCTCGTCGTCGCGACCGCCGTCATCGGGCCATTCATTGCGCCCTTCGATCCGCAGGACCAGAGCCCGATGATCGACCCCGGTGCAAAGGCGCCGCCGAGCTGGGTCCACCCGCTGGGGACGGACCGCATGGGCTATGATGTCGCCAGCCGTGTGATCTACGGCGCGCCGACGGCACTTGCCGTCGGGCTTGGAGCCATGTCGATCGCCTCGCTGATCGGTGTTCTGGTCGGCGGCGTTGCCGGCTATCGCGGGGGCACCACGGATGAGGTGCTGATGCGCTTCACCGATTTCTTCCTCGTGATTCCGATGTTTGTCGTCATCCTCGCCGTCATTCGCCTGCTCGGCGTGGCGGTCGTCAACACGCCCTTCGAAAGCGTGCCGTATCTCAATCTCGGCGTCATCATCCTGCTGATCGGCGTCTTCTCCTGGGCTCCGATCGCTCGGATGACGCGTGCCGAGTTCCTGCGGCTGAAGAACCAGGAATTCGTCGAGGCTGCGCGCTGCATCGGCGCTACTTCGGGCGATATCCTCTTCCGCCACATTCTTCCGAACGCCTTGCCATCCCTTGTCGTCATCGTGGCGCTCGGCATCGGCGGGGCCGTGCTGGCGGAGGCGATGATCGGCTTCCTCGGTTTCGGCGATCCGGCCGCGGTGAGCTGGGGGCAATTGCTCTACTTCAATTACGAGGCACTGAAAGTGGCTCCCTGGGCATCGCTCAGCCCGGGTGTCGCCATCTTCATCACGGTGCTCGGCTTCAACCTTCTGGCGGACGGCCTGACCGATGCCTTCAACCCACGGGCGAAGCGCTGAGATGTCGAGCCTCGCCACCCCAAAGCCAGTCGCCGCCATTTCGATCGACGATAGCAGCGTGCTGACGCCGCCTGTCCATGACCTCGTCCGCGTCGAGAACCTGCGGATTCAGTTTCCACCCTGGAATGCGCCCGTTCGCATCATTGAGGATGTCAGCTTTCAGGTCCGCGCCGGCGAGACGATGGGCATCGTCGGAGAATCCGGCAGCGGCAAGACCCTGTCGAGTCTCGCGATTCTGAACCTTCTGCCGCCTCCCGCACGGATCACCGGCGGCCGCATCATGTTCGATGGCGAGAACCTCGCCGCGAAGTCGCAGGGCGAGATGCAGAAACTGCGCGGGCGCAGGCTCGCCATGGTCTTCCAAAACCCCGGCTATTCCCTGAACCCGCTGATGACGGTCGGCGCGCAGCTCGKCGAGATCCTGAAGGTTCACGAGAAGATGCCGCGCAGCGTTGCTCTGCAGCGGGTGGAGGAGTTGTTTCGCCTCGTCGGCATCACCGACCCCGGCTCGCGCCTGTCGCAGTATCCGCATGAGATGAGCGGCGGCATGAAGCAGCGTGTCTGCATCGCCCGTGCTCTGCTCTGCAACCCGGCGCTCGTGCTCGCGGATGAGCCGACGACGGCGCTCGACGTCACGATCCAGGCCCAGATCCTCGATCTCTTCGAAGACCTGAAGGCGCGGTTCGGCATGTCGATGATCTTCGTCACGCACGACATGGGCGTCGTGGCTCGCATCGCCGATCGGATCACCGTCATGTATGCGGGCCAGGTCTGCGAGACGGGCGACAAGCACGCCATCTTCGCACGGCCCTCGCACCCCTACACGCAGGCCCTTCTGGCAAGCACGCCGCGCATCGACCGGCGCTACGCAGTCGATGGTGAGGGGCGTCGCGAGCGCTTGCCCACGGTCGGGCGCGCCGTCGCGCCCGGACAATCACTCGGTGGCGGTTGCCGCTTCGCCGGGCGCTGTCCCGAAGCCGCGCCGGAATGCTCCCGGCTGGTGCCCCAGGCCGCAGCGATCGAGCCAGGCCGTGTCGTTCATTGCCTGAAGCGCGGCAGCGCCGGAGTGGCCAGCCATGATTGAGCCGACCCCGAATGTCCGCCCACGCAGCGTGCCACAGCCCCTGCTGACCGTTGACGGGCTGGTGAAGAGCTACCCGTTGCGCCGCCGCGGGCTCTTCCGCCAGAAGGTCACCGGGGAAATCCGCGCGGTCAACGACATCAGCTTCAGCGTGGCGGCCGGGGAGACGCTGAGCATCGTCGGCGAAAGCGGCTGCGGCAAGACGACGGCGGCCCGCGCGATCCTGCACCTCGTCGAACCGACTGCCGGTGCGATCCGCCTCGGCGACACGGATATCCGGGCGACGTTCACTCAGGATCGGCGGCCGGACGTGCTCGCGCTGCGCCGTCAGATGCAATACGTCTTCCAGGATCCCTATCTTTCACTCAATCCGCGCTGGAGCGTCAGGCAGATCCTGACCGAGCCGCTGCGCGTCCATGGTCATGCCCCGAAGGAGGACTGGGACGCGACGGTGGAAGGTCTGCTGGAGCGGGTCGGGCTGCCGCCGGACTATGCCGATCGCTATCCCCACGAATTCTCCGGCGGGCAGCGCCAGCGCATTGGGATCGCGCGCGCTCTGGCGGTCGAGCCGCGACTGCTGATCTGCGACGAGCCCGTCTCCTCGCTCGACGTCTCGGTGCGGGCGCAGGTCCTGAATCTGCTGGCGGACCTGCAGGAAGACCTGGGACTCTCCTATCTCTACATCTCGCACGACCTGAGTTCCGTGCGCTTTCTGAGCAACCGCATTGCGGTGATGTATCTCGGCAATCTCGTCGAGATCGGTKAGGTCGACGAGATTTTCGCACGGCCGCGCCATCACTACACCGCTGCCCTGATCTCGGCGATTCCCGTGCCTGATCCCTCAAACCAGGCACAGCGCCAGGCGATCCAGGGCGAAGTCCCCAGTGTTGTCCGGCGACCGTCCGGCTGTGTCTTTCACACCCGCTGCCCCGCCGCACTGCCTGTCTGTTCCCAACAGATTCCGCCGCTGTCCGCACCGGACGGCACCCACGCCTTCGCTTGCCACAACCCGCGCTGAGAGCGGGGAGAGACCATAGGAAACGCCATGATGAATGTTATCGTCGTCGGAGCCGGAATTGTCGGCAGCTCCATCGCCTACCGCGTCGCCCAGGGCGGTGCGAAGGTCACGGTCCTCGAAGCCTCTCGCGTCGGCGCCGGAACATCCGGAGTGAGCTTCGCCTGGACGAATGCGAACAACAAGACGCCGCGCCCCTATCACGACCTGAACGTCGCAGGCATGCGCGCGCATGCCGCGTTGAAGGATGAGTTCGGCTCGACACCCTGGTTCCATCAGAGCGGTAGCCTGGAGTGGCGCGTCGATCCGGCGGAGATCGCCGCTCAGGCGAAGAAGGTCGAGCGGCTGCGCGAGTGGGGCTATGCGGCGGAGTTTATCGACAAGAAGCGGCTGCAGGCGCTTGAGCCGGAGCTGGCAATCGGCGCAGTTTCGGACAAGGCTCAGATCGTATTCTGCCCTGAAGAAGGGTGGGTGGACCCTGTCCAGTACGCCGGAGCCATGCTGCGCGCTGCCCGTCAGCGCTATGGAGCGGCGCTGAAGACCGGCGTGAAGGTGACCGGGGTAGAGACCCGCAATGGTCGTGTCGTCGGCGCTCGGGATGATACGGGCGCTGTCCACGCAGCCGACCTCGTCATCAACTGCACCGGGCGCTGGTCCAACGATACGGTGAGCGAGACGGCGCCGAATGTCCCGCTCGCTCCGACCGTGGGCTTCCTCGTCTTCACGCCTCCGGTCGGTGTCGATCTGCGCCGGCCCTTCCATGCGCCCGACGTCGATGTCCGTCCGGACGGGGCAGGCCGCATGATGATCCGCAAGGACTCGCTCGACGACCGTTTCGCCGAATTGGAAAGCCGTCTGCCGGATTGCGAGGAGGCGAAGATCGCGCTCGCAAGCGCAACCGAGCTTCTGCCCGGCTTGGCAGGCGTCGAGGCCGAAGCGGTGCGCACGACCGTCAGACCGATCCCCGCCGATGGGCTCTCCACCGTCGGACCGGCCCGCGGCGTCGACGGCTACTACGTCGTCGTGACCCACAGCGGCGTGACGCTGTCTCCCTTCCTCGGCCAGGCCGTCGCCGACGAGGTCCTGCGGGGCAGGGAGCGTCCGGAACTGGCGCAGTTTCGTCCTTCGCGCTTCCAGGCCTGAGTGCCGGACGCTCTCGGCCTGTTCATTTCGCACCACCAAGAAACAAGKGGAAAATCGATGTCCAGGAAATCGACGCGACGCGATGTGCTGAAATGGTCCGGAGCCGGAGCGGCCGCGCTCGCGGCCGGTGGGATACCGGAGGGGGCGCTGGCCAAGCCGCCCTTCTTCAAGCTCTACCTGATGATCTTCAACAACCTCCAGTCGCGCATGATCTGGACGGACCTGATCGGAAAGCAGTTCGCCCGCCTCGGCATCGATATCGTGTCGAGCTACCAGCCGCCTTCGGTCGTGATCGCGCGGCGCGCCAATGACAGCGGCAAGACGCATGTCGATGGCGGCTGGGACATGTATTCCGAGCGGATTTACTACAGTGGGCTGGTGCCGCTGCCCGAGACGCTCTTCCACAGCAAGAATTTTCCGCCGAACGGGCAGAATTACTATCGCATCGCCGACAAGCAGATCGACGAGGCGATCGAGAAATACTCGCGCTCCGTCACGCCGGCCGACCGCAAGGCGGCGATCACCGCCTTCATGAAGCGCTGGTACGAGATCGAGCCGCTCCATGTCGTCTTCTATCCGGAAGAGGTGATCATCACGAATCCGAAGCTGAAGGGCATGGAATCGACGACCTACAACCCGGTCTTCTATCCGCGCCCCGAGAACTGGACGATCGAGGGCGCCACTGGCGACGTCACGGCCACTTTCGCGTCCTGGCAGCCGCCGAGCCAGCTCATCCCGATGTATGGCAGCGGCTACAACGAGGCCAATATCTTCGKCCCCGTCTACAACGCGCTGTTCGAATACGACAGCTGGGCGAACAAGAAGCTCGTCCCGGCGCTGGCGGAGTCAGTGAAGACCTCCGACGACGGCAGGACCTGGGTATTCACCCTTCGCAAGGGCGTGAAATGGCATAGCGGCGAGGAGTTCACTGCCGAAGATGTCAAGTTCACCTGGGATACGGTGATCGACAAGACCTATGCCAGCGTCTTCCAGTCGCCCCTCGAGACCGTCCTGGGCAGCAAGGATGCCTACAAGGTAAGCGGCACCCACGAGATCACCGTGACCTTGCGGGAGCCGAACGTGATGTTTCGCGATTTCGTCCTGCCCGTCATCGCGATCATGCCGAAACACGCCTATCAGGGCCTCAAGCCCGAGGAGCTGCGTGGCCATGTCATCAGCACCTGGCTCGGCACCTTCCCGGTCAAGACCTCCGACGGCAAGACCTTCGAGGCCAAAGGCGGTATCGGCACGGGGCCCTGGATTCCGCAGGGTTTCGATCCGGCCCGCAAGGCTTACAAATACATCAAGAACGATAGCTACTGGAAGAAGACCGAAGGCAATGTGAAAACCTTCTACGTGGTCAATATCCAGGGCGCCGACGCTGTTCTGAGCGCGATCAAGGCCGGCTCCATCGATGCGCATGATCCGATGTACGACGTCGGCGGGCTGCTCGAGACGATCGATCCGTCATGGGGCACCGTCAATCGCTTCGATTCCTATAAGTGGATGCAGACCTGCTTGAACATGAACCACCCGGTCTTCGGAACGGGCGTGGAAACCCCGCTCGGCAAGCAGGATCCCAGCCGTGCGGCGGAAGCTGCGGCCTATGTCCGCAAGGCCATGAGCCACATGATCCCGCGCGAGCAGATCATCAAGAACGTTGTTGCCGGTTTCGGCAAGCCCGGCACGGTGCCAATTCCCTTCACCTCCGAAGATTATGACCACGATCTGCTCAAGCCGATCGCCTACGACATGAACCTGGCCAAGCAATATATGGAAAAGGCCGGCTACAAATACTGAATTCAATGCCGTCGTCAGCGCCGGGCTCGTCGGCCCGGCGCTCCAGAAGCCTCTAGTACTCCCAAGGAAACAAACGATGCGTGTCGCAATACTCGGTGCGGGCTCGATAGCCTATGGCAATGCTGCGCTGCTCGCCTCCCTCGGCCATGAGCCTGTGCTGTGGTCGCCCTCAGGCAAAACCGGGCAAAGCATCGTCGCGGGCAAGCCACTAGCGGCGACTGGCTCGCTCKACGGTTCGTTCAAGGTCACGATGGCGACCAACGCGGGTGATGCGATCGCCGGCGCTGACGCCGTCCTGCTGGCCTTGCCGGCCAATGGCCATCGCATGGCGATGGATGCCGCCGCTCCCCACCTTGCCAGCGGTCAGATTGTCATCATCAGCTCGCACACCTCGTTCAGCGGCCTCTATATCGCCAAAAAGATCGCGGAGCGCGGGCTCGATATCCCTGTCGTTGTCTGGGGAACCACTGTGACGGCAGGGCGCCGCACCGGGGACGCGAGCGTGAACGTCTCGACGATCCGTTCCAAGGTCGATATCGCGACCATCCCTGCCTCGGCTGGCGCACGCGGGCTGCAAGTCTGTCAGGAACTGTTCGGCGACCGCTTCGTCGAGCGCTCCGACGCACTGGCGATTTCTCTCTCCAACCTCAATCCGCAAAACCATCTCGGCATCGCACTATGCAATTTCACGCGCATGGAGCACGGCGAAACCTGGGGCCAGAACGAAAACAATACCGACTCTGTCGGCCGCCTGCTCGAAGCGCTCGATGCTGAACGCCTCGCGATCGCCGAGGCGGCCGGCTACAAGGTGCGCACCATTCGAGAGCACTATAACCTCTCCTTCCATGTCGAGCCCGGACCGGTCGGCGAGATGGCCCGCCAGCTTGCCGCACGCGGCAATGGCGGCAACGGCCCCGACAGCATCGACACGCGCTATGTGCTGGAGGATGCGCCCTTCGGCCTGCATCCGACCGTGCTGCTCGGCAAATTGACCGATCGGCCCGCCACGCTGCACCAGGCTGGCATCGACGTCTTCTCGGCACTTTATGGCCGCGATTTCGCGAGCGAGAACGACCTGCTCGACGATATCGGGCTCGAGACCATGTCGCTGGCCGAACTCAAGACGCTGGTTCGTGACGGCTGGTCCGCGTCGCAGGCGAAGTAGTTCCGGCGCCATCCCAATCGCCCCTTATTCGATCGGAAATACGGTTATGCCTGAGATCATCGTTGTCGGTGCCGGCGTCCTGGGGACGTCGGTGGCCTATCGTCTTGCGCTCGCGGGCGCGAAGGTCACMGTGCTGGAGGCCACGCGCGTCGGCGGTGGCACCTCCGGCATCAGCTTCGCCTGGACGAATTCCAGCAATAAGGCGCCGCGCCCCTATCACGATCTGAATGTCGCGGGCATGCGGGCGCATGCGGCGCTGAAGGACGAGTTCGGTGCGACGCCGTGGTGGCATGCCGGCGGCCGTGTCGAATGGCGCGACGAGGAGGGGCGAGACGAACACCGCGCCAAGGTGGCTCGCCTCCAGGAATGGGATTATGGCGTCGAATGGATCGATCGCCAGCAGCTGCTTGAACTCGAGCCCGATATCGATCCTGCCGCGGTGGGCGATGCCCCGGTCGCCTGGTATCCGGAGGACGGATGGCTCGATCCTGTCGTCTACTCCCATGCGATGATGACCGCTGCACGCCGCAAGGGCGCGCAGTTGCATACCCAAACGAAGGTTACCGGGCTGCTTGTGCAGGGCGGCAAGGTCAAGGGTGTGCACACCGAGGCGGGGGACACCCTGATGGCCGATCTCGTGGTCAACTGCACCGGGCGCTGGTCGAACGACACGATTGCCGGAACGGCCCCGAATGTGCCGCTGGCGCCGACTGTCGGCTTTCTGGTCTTCACGCCCCCGGTTCCCGCATCGATCCAGCGTGTCGTGGCCACACCTGTTTGCGATTTTAGGCCGGATGGCGCCGGCAGGCTTATGGTGCACTGGGGGCCGGCCGATGCCTTGGTTACCCCCGAAATCACGAACCGTCCTGGCCTCGACCAGGCGGCGGATCTCGTCGCGCGCCTGACACGGATCCTGCCCGGAATCGCGCCGGTGAAACCGGAAGCGAGCCGCGTCACCCAGCGTCCGATTCCCAAGGACGGCCTCTCCGCCATGGGCCCCGTACCGAACCTCGAAGGCTACTATGTGATGGTCACCCATAGCGGCGCGACGCTTTCGCCTGCGCTCGGGGCGATGGCGGCAGACGAGATAATGAGCGGCAAACCGCGCCCCGAACTCGCCCAGTTCCGGCCGGCCCGGTTCTTTCGCTAGGTTCGGACCGATCGCAAGATTGACGCGATCAAAACCCGTCGCTAACCGAGCCAAGTGACCAGTTCCTGACGCAACGTGTGGTAGGAACGACACCCATTGAGTATCGTGCTCCCTTAGAGGAGAGACCCTCCCCATCTCGACCCGCCAGAATGGCGGGTTCTTTTTGAGCGGTGCKATCAAACCCAAGGGGAGGGGAGAGGCCATCATTCCAGCATTGGGAATCGAAATCGATTTTCTTCGAAATCCCAAGAAGGGTGACAACGATGGCATACGGCCTCTCGCTCTCGATCATCTCGCGCGTCAATGGCGCCCGTCGCATCACCACGCACGCGCTCACGAATGACTGCACCTTGCAGCGTCACCAGGTCTATGACGTCCTCGCCGCCAAAGCTCCCGAACTCACTGAGCTTTTCGACATCGCCGAGCGGGGCGCGGGCGTCGAGATCCCGGTCACAGTCTTTGAAATGATCGAAGTCGACACAACCGCCAACATCGCCAATGGGATCGGCGTCGATCCGACACCGGCGCATCTGCTTGACGAGGCCAAAGACATCATCTTCGGCATCATCTCCGCTACCGGTCACAAGCCCGAGCTGTTCATCGAGGCCTGCTGATCTCGATCCTGACAACCAACGAAGGAACGCGCATGAGAGCCCGCATCGGAATTGCCGCGCTCAGCCTTATGTCCGCCGGGCTCGGCGCTGCACCGCCCACTCCCAGGCCGGAACCGTCCGAGCCTGATCAGCCAGCCGCGGAGGAAATGGATCGCGCGGCAAGGCGCCGCCTCGCAAAGGCGCAGGCCAAAGCCCTGCGTCCCGGGCCAACCCCGCGTAAAATGCTCGGATACGGCATCCCGGAAATCTCTCGCGCTGGCCGCCGCAGCCTGGGCTACAAATAAGCCCAACCCCTTCGATTCGAACGCTCTCTGAAGGACCCCAATGACCCAAACGAAAACCTTCCGCCTCTACTGGCTCACCGGCGAAACCGAGATCGTGCGTGGTCCGACCATCACCGCGGCGATGAACAGCGCCGGCTACGGCGGCGGCGCCGTCGCAGCCCTCGACTTCTACAAAGAGGGTGAGGAGTCCACCTATCAATGGGATGCCGCCAAAAAGACCTGGATCCAGAACCCAGAGCCGGCCGACGCCGCCAACTGACGCTGACGTTCGTTCTGGAGCAGCCCAAGGCGAGGTCGATCAATCCGATCTCGCACTTCGATCAAAATCGAAATTTGGGCGAACCCAAGAGGGTTGAAACCCCAGAAAATGGACGTTCGCCATGATAGGCCAGACCGCGTTCGACCCGAAAGCCTTCGGCAAGCCCAATCCGGCCTGGACCAAAAAGCGGACCAAGGTCGACAGAGACCTCGAGCGTCTGGCGGATCACATCTGCACCAGGACGCCGCCGCACAGCTATCGAACCGAAATAGACCTCTACGAGATGATCGTGCGCCGGAACCAGTACGCCATCGCGAACTGGGACCACGGGTATAAGGTCCTCACCGATCGCGTCCACAAACGCCTCATCGAGCGAGACGGCAGCCTCTGAGATCAGACCAGAATAGTGAAGGGCGGCTCGCCTCGCGGCAGCCGCCCTTTTTCACGCCCAATCGGCGAAACCCCTAGATTTCGATATCTGCGTAATCGACGTCGGTGCGATTTCGGAGATTCGCGATCAGGATCTCKGTGTCCGTCGCAGAAAATTCAACAAGATCCTTCATGCTCGGCACGGCGTACTCCGCATCAACCTCCTCCCAGAGCATATTCCCGTTGCCGATCTCGGCATGGAGACGCTCCGGGAACGTCCAATTCGGAAAACCATAAATCGACCGGCACGACGGCACCTTTGAGGGGTCATGCCCCGACCATTCCGCAATATCCAATCGCGAGAAGCCCTCGAACCAGCGCATGGCATCGACAATCGCACGATAGATCTTATGCGCCCCGTATCGAATGGTATCGAGTTCGAGGAAATCGAAGTTCGCCACACGAACCATCGCCGTGTCGAGGTTGATCTTTCCGCGAGCAAACCGATCATGCGTTTGCTCGACAAAATGCAGGCGACGCTCGATCGACGGCCAGACAAGAATGCGCCGCCGCTCGCCGTCGATAATGGGATCGACAAGACGCTTCAATGACGCATAAAACTGCTTGGCGGTCTTATAATCCCGCAGATACCGATCAAAATCGGCCTCCGGGTAATCAACGCCGTTGAAGATCCCGAGCTTCATCCAAAGCAGAAGCTCCTCCTCCGAGAATTCCCCGGATGGCGGGTCAGTCACCAGTCCGAAAGCCGGGAAGCGCGCGCGCACCTCGGCAGGCACCTTGGATTCATCCAGGGCGTCCGTGAAGTCATAATCCAGACGAGTAATACCATCGTCGCCGCGCACCCGGCGCCGATGAAGCTGTGTCTGCGCCTTATGGCTGCTCAAGAACAAGCTGCGCACCACGATGGCATCCTCGGACAAGTCGTCCTCGGACGACAATTCCCGCAGCGCCGATTCCATGCTGCTCTGCTGACGAGCCAAAATCGCAGCCAGGTCGAAGGACGGAGCCTTCGCCACCGGCTCCGCAACCAGCGCACCATCCGCGACCACAACGTCAAGCTCGACTGGCGCGACCACATCCTGCTGCGCCGCAATCGTTCCGCTCAGCAATTCGCGACCGATCTCAGCAGCCGCCTTCGGCGCGACGGCACGCGCCGGCGAGGCGGTGACGAGGGAGACTGTGCCAGACTCCTGCCGCACACCGCCGCGCTTCTTGCGGGTATGCACCATGGCTGCGGCCCTCAAACGACCGGCAGGCGTCACCGCGCGACTCGGCCGCGCCGGGCGCGGATCATGCGGGCCATACTTCACGGGACGTCCGCGACCGCGCTTTACGGGTTCTCCCATCGACACGACGCCAAACTGCGCCGCAACCGTCGCCGCAACCTCGCTGTTATAGCGGCCACCCGGCGTCGACAGGCGCACGATCTCCCGATCGCGCTTGATCACATCAAGGTCGCTCTGAAACCGGGCCAGCCGAGCCTCATTCTCCGCGAGAATGCGCGCCAGACCCGCCTCGGCATATGCGCCAAGGTAGCGGTCCTGTCGGTCACCGCGCGAACGCGGACGCTCGGTGCCCCACTGATATTGAAAAACGGTCATTGCAAGTCCTGGGTGACGCATAGCGTTTGAATTCGATGCTCATTTTAGCGGGTGCGCTCCGACCCTGACAAGTCAGTGAGCGAATTATTTCGCCTAAAAAATTGGATTATTTCCGACAGCCTTCAACGGCGATTTTCCCAAGGCGCCAAAAATGCCGCAGCGCCGTCTCAGTAATTAATTTCGCCTAAGCGATCGCAATTTCCAACCCGCATTTGGTGGCGCCGATCAGGTCAGCATTCGAAATTAATTCGCCTAAGGTATTCCAGCTTTATCGCGCCTGTGATTCAAGCGGCGCTCGCATTTATCTCGCCTAAGGAACTGCACTCGGACTTCGCTGGATGCCCCGGCCGTCCCGTGGTCGAAACGCAATTATCTCGCCTTAGCGTTTTGCACTTGAGATCACGTCGTATCAGGAGGTTAGCGGCCGTTGAGGCCGGATTTGCTGCAATTTGCGGAAACCTCTCTGGCGACCTCGACCCAGGCGGGCCTGCCTGGCTAAGGCGAAACAAATCGAAATCCGATCCGGATTGGTTCCATAATCTTCCTTATGCGAATCAAATCCGGGCCTCACAACACATCATCTGGTATGTCGAGCGCGGCTCGATACGCTATGGCTTGATTTGCCCTGCCCGCACGCTCTCTGTGAGTTTCCATAACCCCAGTAAAAGAGCGCATCTCTTGGCGATCCCAAATTGTCGAATACAATAAGCATCGCCCCTACCAGGATTGACATTGCCCATGCACGATTTCGAAGCGCTCATTCTCGATGAACCTTGGATCAGTGAAGAATTACCTTACATCGGCACGCGCCGTGCTTCCGCATTCTACACGGGAGGAGGTATCGCAATGAGTGCGATCGGAGGATATCACCACTCTGGAGAACTCGTCTGCCTTGATGCGGATGCTTCCGACGCGGTGATCGGCCGCGCTGCTATCGACCGATTGAAGGCATTCTCGCCGATTTATCAATTCAGTCCGGGAAAAAGACTGCCCTACGATTGGTGGGTTGAGAACGGTGATGAAAAACCTCTCGCTGAGGTTCAGATCCGCGATGATGAAACCCTGGTATACATCGAAACGCTATTTGACGTTGTCGATGGTGAGCCCATCATGGCGCGTGCCGAAGTCTCGAAATACTCCTTCGCTGCGAAGCTTGGATCCCGGATCCGTAAGCTGCTCATCGCCCGGCATAGGTTCCAGTCCCTGGAACAGGCCGTGAAATCCGGCCGTTGAACATCTCGACGCCGCGCTCCAGGGCGCAAACCCCCATGTAAACAAAGCGCAGGCGTGCCAAGTGTCCGCCTGCGCTTATCTTTTGAGGACTGGCTAAAACCCCGCGGCCGCTATCGACAAAGCCACTTATCAAGGACAAGTCCGCCGGCGGCATCTGCTGGCTGAAGCACTGGCAGCTGCCGCCGGCGTTCCCCAATAAAGACGGACGCTCCATAGACGGGCTTGAAGACCCCACGGAGCCTCCCTCCCCTCCAAGGATCAGGCCCTGCCCCAAGCTGACGGCGTTGCCCGCTCAGGGCGCCTGAGAAGCCCCAGGCAAGGACGGCAGAAACCCCCGCAAATGCGCAGCCTCACAGTGGCTGCCTCCCACCAAGGACAGGCCCGGAATGGGCCTCATTTCCCAAAATAAAAAATAGGCTCAATACCGCAGTTTTTGTGGGTGCCTTCGCACACCACATAAAACTGAGTGACGCCTTCGCGTCATTTCGGTCTCCGACAGCCCCCAGGACCACACCACTTCCATCCGCTTCCGACCTTGATGCGCGCCTGCGCACGCCAGCCCTGCCTTCGCCCGGGCCTGATCGGTTTCGGATGTCGTTTGGCCGCCCTTCGGCGGCTCTTGAATGGTGGTCCAGCGCCTGCGCGCTCATGGGGCTTGGAGACGTAGACTGGCCTCGAATTAAGGCACAGAAATTCGCGTGTCCGACGCCTCATGACGAGGCTACGGGATAGGCGCCTTGGCCTTCGCCAAAGAGCCCCCCGTGACCCTTCCGCGTGCCTGCGCACGAGCGAATTTTGATGCCTTATTGGTCGCCCTCATCGGGCTCCTAACCCTGGCCAGTGAGGCTGCTTCGCTTCCTCAGGTTTGCTGCCGCCATCCGGCGTCAGAAGCTATCGCTTGAGGCCCGCGAGCCGGGCCATTTTCACTAACGGTTTCGTTCTGCGAACCATCAAACCGTGCTGTCTCCCTAGGCTGTCCCTTAGGACGCCTCTGGCACTCTCCAGCCTGGAGGATCAGCAATGTCGTTCCGACGAGACTTGGCCGGCATGAGTTCGGCCCAATGGGCAGTCGTCTGCGTGTGCACCTTCATCGTCTCGATGGGGGCCGCACTCGGCTTGCTAACGCCCTCCCCTAACCGGCTGGATCGATCCGGGCGACGCTACTCGATCCCCTGTCTTCGAGATCAAACCCGCGCCCGAACGAGATCGAGGTGATCCGCCCAGCGACTGCAGGATCCAGCCAGGCGCAATCTTCCTCCCCGCTATGTGGGCGGGGCGCCGGCGACTGCGTCATCGACGGTGACACCTTCCGGTTTCGCGGCGAGAAGATCCGGATCGCTGACATTGACGCGCCGGAAACAGGCGGAGCCAAATGCGCCGACGAAGCAGCTCTCGGTCAACGGGCCACCCTGAGACTGGCCGAGCTCCTGAGCTCGAGGCCCTTCCGATTGGAAGCGATTGGCAGCCGGGACGTAGATTCGTACGGCCGAAAACTTCGTATCGTCGCGAACGGCGGTGGTTCGATCGGCGCCCAACTCGTCGACGAGGGCTTGACCATGGAATGGCGGCCGACGCCCCTGGTGTTAATTTCCGCTCGCGACCCTTCTGCGACCTTCGGAACGTCTGCTCAGGGGGCAAGATCCCGGCGACCTTCCAGGAGCCGGTGGATGCCGGGCGAGGCGGACACCGTCACAGAAATTCTCGGCCGCACCGGGTGACTCCGTTTGGAACGCGAACGCGTTCGCGAGAGCCAAGGAACGGGCGCCCCTTCCAGTACGCTACACCTTGCGGGGATCAATGTCGCGTTCTGACCGAGTCCCAACATCCGACTAGAGTCGAGAGCAGACGGCATAAACTAGGTCATGATGGATCTTTTAATTGAAGAACGTCCTMGTCGGGAAGCGATTGGTCCAATCATGCCCGCCGCGGGTCAGGATCCGAACGGTGCGATTATCGATATGAATGGCGAGACGATAGCCGTCCCATTTCACTTCAAACGACCAGTCGTTGCCGGTAGGCGGCTTGGAAGCCAATAGATCCAGGCATGGCTCGACCCGCTCCGGCATGGGGTCAAAGTTGAGCTTCCGCTGGCGCGCATCCCGCGCTTTGCTGACCGGGCCACGGACAGTCTCGGCCCCAGGGCCGGCACGCAAAACGCGACGCGCGCACACAACTGACACTCCAACACACGCACGAGGTTCGCCCCGCCGTTCCGAGGGGGCGCGGCGGGGCTCCCTAGGCCGTGACGGTGCCGGATGTGGATGACGCCAAGACTGAATAGCGAACTCATGGCGAAACCCGCGATTCCCCGGCGCGGCTAGCGCTGCAAATACAGCACCTCGGCAAAGGAACAGGCGAGCGGCTCGATAGTTAAAGTTTGATGGGCGTATTCATTGCTGGGGGGATAAGGTTGGAACCGATGATCTCTAGGCCGAACGACGCCAGGCTGAGCGCAACTTTGAGCAGCGAGCCACAGGAGAAGGGGAGATCAGGTTCGACAAGCAATTATCGCCGCGCTGTGGCCCTGAACATGCTCGACCGAATCGGCTGCGGCTATCTCGTCGTCGAGAACCACCGAAAGATCGTTGAGGCCAACGCAACGGCCAGACTGATCCTTGGCTGCGATGAGGGGGCTTTTCAAGATCTTGGCCAGCTGACCAGCGCCTTCAAGCGGTTGATCGGGCGAGCCCCAAACGGCCCGAGACTCGGTCCACTGAGCTGGATCGTCATCTCTGGCACAAGCGACACGCCTTTCCTCCTCAATCAGGTCGCGGACGACATACCGGACGGCACGAGCGTGGTCATGCTGCTCGATCTTGATGCACACCTGCGACCGAATCCCTTCATGCTTCAGCGCATGTTTGGCCTGACCATGGCTGAGACGCGCCTTGCGCTTCAAATGGCGCAGGGCGATCTGCCCGCGGATGTCGCCAGCAGTCGGCACCTAAGCCGCACCACCATTCGCTCGCAACTAGCTGCGCTCTTCGCAAAAACCAACACGAAACGTCAGGCAGAGCTGGTCACGTTGCTCGCCAGGGTAGCGGTCCTGCCCTGAACGCGCTCGTTCAAGGAGAAAGCCGCTTATTGTTGGCCGGTCGAAACGGACGTGCCCCCTGCCTCTTCCGCGAGGATAAAGGCGCGCGCAAAGCGCTCAGTTGGAAACCCGATCAACAGGGCTGAATCACCAATTTCTGTTGGAATAACCCGGTAAGGGATTTCCCACTCGGTCAGCCACTTATCCAGGAAGTGGTGCCCCGCGATCGGGATTGCGACGTGGTAAATCCACGTGTTTGAGACCTCGGTACGGTACATCCGCCTGATTCCGAGCGATAGGGCCCGCCTATGGCGACAGCAGGGCCCGAGGCTGTGCAGGCTTGGAGAGTGGCGATGCCAGCACAGAGAGACAAACCGATGATGCCCCTCGGTGTTCCATCAAAGCAGAATACGGGAACAAAAAAAAGCGGCCCGCGGCGTCCTCCCACTGCGGGCCAAGTGTAGGGGGCATGATTGGTGGAGAAACGCGCTGGGAAAGCAGCGGTTCGGCGCCAACGCAAAAAGATCGGGTTGTTGGGGCTCCGGCCGCCCGTTGATACGGGATGACGGAGAGCGGTCTTCCGGTCAGGCTCCATCGATCCAACCGGTCAGGAGGCCTGCCATGGAGCTGTTCGTCGGTCTTGATGTGTCTGTTCGCACCACCAGC
>NZ_JBFTKP010000044.1:0-50347 GCF_056396005.1 Allobosea sp. 05T439
TCGCGGGCAAGAGCAACCGCAGCGCGGTCAACGCGATGACGCTGCAGCCCTTCGTGAACTACAATTTCCACGGCGGCTGGTACCTGACCTCGTMCCCGATCATCACCGCCGACTGGGAGGCCGGCCATGGCGACCGCTGGACGGTGCCGGTCGGCGGCGGCTTCGGACGGGTGTTCAAGATCGGCCATCAGCCGGTCAACGCGCAGCTCGCAGCCTATTACAACGTCGCAAAGCCCAGCGGCGGCGCCGACTGGCAGCTCAGGGCCCAGCTCCAGTTCCTGTTCCCGAAATAGCCCGGCGCCAGAAAGCCACGTCTCGCCTCCCGCCGCCGCCGGTTCGCGGCGGAGAAGTGAGTTCGCTCCGCTCTGCCGCGGGGCTCCGGATCGGACCCGCAACAGCGATGGGCCATGCACAGAACCCGGACATTGCGATAATGCCTCTGTCATCCACGACCACGAAGCGATACCGGACAAGCGGCGTCTCATTCGAATGAATGTCCTCCGCCGCCGCAGTTCGGGTTATCCCCGCAAACCTCTCACACTCCACTCCGGCCATGCCTCGCTACGCGCTCGCCATCTTCGATTTCGACGGAACGCTGGCCGATAGCTTTCCATGGTTCTGTTCGGTGCTGAACGAGACCGCCCGGCGATTTGGCTTTCGCGAGGTCCTGGAGCAGGAGAGGGACGATCTGCGTGCGCTTGGTAGCCGCGAGATTGTGGCCCATCTCGGTGTTCCCCTGTGGAAGATCCCCGCGATCGCCGCGCATATGCGCCAACTCAATGCGCAGAGCCAGGGCGAGGTTCGCCTCTTCGACGGTGTCGAACAGGCGCTCGCAAACCTCGCCCGTCACGGCATCAGGATCGCCGTCGTCAGCTCCAATGCGGAGGAGACGATCCGGCGAACACTGGGCCGGGCTGCGGAGCATGTCAGCGCCTTCGACTGCGGCGCCTCGCTCTGGGGAAAGAGCGCCAAGTTCAAGGCTGTTGCGAAGCGGCTGGGCGTCCCGCGGGAGCGCGCAATTGCGATCGGCGATGAGCTTCGCGACATCGAGGCCGCCCGCAAGGCCGGAATGGCCTGCGGGGCGGTGACCTTCGGCTACAACGCCCCTGCCGCCTTGCTCGCCCAATGGCCGGATCTGGTGTTCACGGATTTCGCCGATCTGCAGGCGCAGCTCACCAGCGCCTGAGGCTCATGCCTCCCGTGAGAGGCAGGTCAATCCAGGCGATTCAAAGTCGCAGAATTCGCTAGCAACGCCTTGGTTTTGCGCCCAAAAATCGCCTGACGCGGAAGCGTCGCCGGCGCCTTTCGCCTGGAGCCGAGAGGGCGTGCGCGCCGAACCGGCACGCACGCTGCATCCGGTTCCTACGAGGCCGCAAGGCCAAGCGCGACCAGCCGGCTCAGGCGCTCGGAGAACGCCTTGGCATCGGTGGGGCGCTCGCCGTCGAGCACGCGGGCTGTATCGAGCAGGAGGTTTGCGACATCCCTGCGCACGGCCTCGTTCTGCACGCCGGCCAGTCCCTGGATCATCGCGTGCCGCGGATTGACCTCGAGGATCGGCTTGCTTGCGCGCTCGATGCGCCCGCCCGCGGTCAAGAGCCGCTCGAACTGGCGATCCGGCCCGTCTTCCGCCGCGACCAGGCAGACCGCGCTGTCGGTCAGCCGGTCGGAGGCCCTGACATCGGCGACCTCACCCGCGAGAACCTCCTTCATCGCCGCGAGCAAGGCCTGCACCGCCTCGCTCGTCTCGGCGGAGGGCGGCGTCGCATCGTCGAGCAGGGGGATCAGGCTGAGATCGGCTGCGCCCTGCGTCACCGACTTGAACGGCTTGCCCTCGAATTCCGGCGCTCCCGAGACCCAGAAGCTGTCAACGGGGTCGCTGAGCAGCAGCACCTCGATGCCGCGCGCCCTAAAACCTTCGAGCTGCGGGGAGTTCGCGATCCGGTCTGCGTCGTCGCCGGCGATATAGTAGATCGCCGTCTGGTTCTCCCTGAGCGCTGCGACATAGTCCTTCAGGCTGCGTCGGCCGTCGCTTGCGGCTGTCGTCTTGAAGCGGGCGAGGCCGAGCAATTGGGCGCGACGCTCGAAATCCTCGTAGATCCCCTCCTTGATGACCGCGCCGAAATTCTCCCAGATCTTGGCGAAGCTATCGCCGTCCTGTTCGGCGAGCTTCGACAACTCGGAGAGGACGCGGCTGGTCACGCCCTTCTTGATCGCGCTCAGCAGCGGGCTGTCCTGGATCATCTCGCGCGAGACGTTCAGCGGCAGATCGGCGGTGTCGACGATGCCGCGCACGAAGCGCAGATAGCGCGGCAGGAACTCCGCCTCGTCGGTGATGAAGACGCGCTTCACATAGAGCTTGATGCGGCCCTTGCGATCGGCGTCGAACAGGTCGAACGGACGCCCGCCCGGCACGAAGAGCAGCGCGGTGTATTCATGGCGGCCCTCGGCCCGGAAATGGACCGTCGTGGCGGGCTCGTCATATTGCGCGGCGGCGCTGCGATAGAAATCCGTGTAGTCCTGCGCGCTGATCTCGTTCTTGGGCTTGGCCCACAGCGCCGCGCCGTCGGCCAGCGTGGTTGCCTCCGCGCCCGGCTTCTCGATCAGCGAGATCGGCACCGGCACATGGCCGGATTGTTCCCTGACGATGCGCTCCAGCGTCCAGCGCTCCGCATAGGATTTGGCATCCTCCATCAGATGCAGCGTCACGCGCGTACCGCGCAGAGGGGCATCATCCAGCCCAACGGGGGCGACGGTGAACTCGCCCTTGCCGTCCGACGACCAGAGCCAGGCCTCGTCGCTGCGGGCGCGGCGGCTGACGACCTCGACCTTGTCGGCGACCATGAAGGCTGAGTAGAAACCGACGCCAAACTGGCCGATGAGCTGTGCGCCTTCCTTGCCCTCGGCGGTCGCGATGCGCTCCATGAAGCCGCGCGTGCCGGAGCGGGCGATGGTGCCGAGCGCCTCGATCATCTCGTTGCGGCTCATGCCGATGCCGTTATCGGCAATGACGAGCGTGCCGGCCTCGGGATCGGCCGCGATCGTGATCGCGAGCTTGAGGTCGTCGCCGAGAAGCTCCGGCCGGGCGATGGCCTCGTAGCGCAGCTTCTCGCTGGCGTCGGCGGCGTTGGAAATCAGCTCCCGCAGGAAGACGTCCCGGTCCGAATAGACCGAGTGCACCATCATATGGAGCAGGCGGGAGACATCGGCTTCGAAGCTTCGGCTTTCGGCGGTCTGGGTTGTCATGGCTGCATGCTGTCTGGCTGGGGAACGCGGCCCATCAGATGGCTGGAATAGCCGGATCTTGCAAGACGGGGCAGGGGCCATCGACGTCAGGGGCGCCGGGCTCTCACTGACCCCTGGCCCGAAGTCGAGCCTKGCTCACGGGCAAGGACAGAGCTTCAGCAGCCGCCCGGGAGCGGCCGCTGAAGGTATTATTCGTCTGGATCAGACCAGATCGAAGCGATCGAGGTTCGTCACCTTGGTCCAGGCCGCAACGAAGTCCTTCACGAACTTCGCCTGCGCGTCCGAGCTGGCATAGACCTCCGCCAGCGCACGCAGCACCGAGTTCGACCCGAACACGAGATCGACGCGGGTGCCGGTCCATTTCGGCGCGCCGCTCTTGCGGTCGGTGCCCTCGAACACGTCCTTGGAGTCAGGCTTCGCCTTCCACTGCGTGCCCATGTCCAGCAGGTTGACGAAGAAGTCGTTCGTCAGCGCGCCGGGACGGTCGGTCAGGACGCCGTGGCTCGTGCCATCGACATTGATGTTGATCGCGCGCAGTCCACCGACCAGCACGGTCATCTCGGGTGCGGTCAGCGTCAGCAGCTGCGCCTTGTCGATCAGGGCCACCTCGGCCGGCACCTTGAGCGCCGCCTTCTGGTAGTTGCGGAAGCCGTCCGCCTGCGGCTCCATGACGTTGAAGGCATGGATGTCCGTCTGTCCCTGCGAGGCATCGGTGCGGCCCGGAGCGAACGGGACGGTGACATTCTGGCCGGCAGCCTTCGCCGCCTGCTCGACGCCGGCATTGCCCGCCAGCACGATCAGATCGGCCAGCGAGACCTCCTTGCCGCCGGTCGCGGCCAGGTTGAACTCCGACTGGATGCCCTTGAGGACCTTGAGCACATTGGCGAGCTGCAGGGGCTGGTTGACCTCCCAGTCCTTCTGCGGCGCGAGGCGAACGCGCGCGCCGTTGGCGCCGCCGCGCTTGTCGCCGCCGCGGAAGGTGGAGGCCGAGGCCCAGGCGGTGCCGACGAGCTCGGAGACGCTCAGGCCCGAGGCCAGGACCTTGGCCTTCAGCGCAGCCGCATCCTCGTCATTGATCAGGGGATGCTCGACGGCCGGCACCGGATCCTGCCAGGTCAGCTCTTCCCGGGGCACTTCCGGTCCGAGATAGCGCGAACGCGGGCCGAGATCGCGATGGGTCAGCTTGAACCAGGCCCGGGCGAAGGCCTCCGCGAAGGCCTGCGGATTCTGCAGGAAGCGGCGCGATATCTTCTCGTAAGCGGGGTCGACGCGCAGCGACAGGTCGGTCGTCAGCATGGTCGGTTTGCGCTTCTTCGACGGATCATGGGCGTCGGGGATGACGTCCTCCGCGTCCTTCGCCTCCCACTGGATGGCGCCGCCGGGGCTGCGGGTCTGCACCCATTCGTATTTGAACAGGTTCTCGAAGAAGTGGTTGCTCCACTGCGCCGGCGTCTGCGTCCAGGTGACCTCGATGCCGCTGCCGACGGCATCCGCGCCAAAGCCGCTGCCATAATTGCTGGCCCAGCCCAGGCCCTGCGCCTCGAGGCCTGCGCCTTCGGGTTCCGGTCCCTTGTGGGATTCGGGCGCTGCGCCATGGGTCTTGCCGAAGGTATGGCCGCCGCCGATCAGCGCGACGGTCTCCTCGTCGTTCATCGCCATGCGGGCGAAGGTCTCACGGATGAAATGGKCCGCCGAGAGCGGGTCGCCATTGGCGCCGGGGCCTTCCGGGTTGACGTAGATCAGGCCCATTTCGGTGGCGCTGAGCGGAGCGTCGAACGCATCGAGCGGGCGATGCGTCAGCCAGGCGGTCTCGGCACCCCAGTTGACGTCGAGATCCGGCTCCCAGGTATCGGCGCGGCCGGCGGCGAAGCCGAAGGTGCGAAAGCCCATCGTCTCCAGCGCGACATTGCCGGTGAGGATCATCAGGTCGGCCCAGGAGATCCGCTGGCCGTATTTCTGCTTGATCGGCCAGAGCAGGCGGCGCGACTTGTCGATATTGACGTTGTCGGGCCAGCTGTTGAGCGGGGCGAAGCGCTGCTGGCCGCGGCCACCACCGCCACGGCCGTCACTCAGGCGATAGGTGCCGGCTGCGTGCCAGGACATGCGGACGAATTGCKGGCCGTAATGGCCGAAATCGGCCGGCCACCAGTCCTGCGAGTCGGTCATCAGCTTGCGCAGGTCGTTCTTCAGCTCTTCATAGTCGAGCTTGCTGAATTCCTGCCGGTAATCGAAGGCCTGGTCCAGCGGATCGGACTTGGACGAGTGCTGGTTCAGCAGGTCGACGCGCAGTTGGTTGGGCCACCAGTCGCGGCTCTGGGTGCCGCTGGTCCCGTGAGCGACCGGGCATTTCCCGGCTCCCCCCTCAGTCTTCGCATTCATGATTCTCTCCAATTCACGTTACGCTGATTGCGCGTTTCTCGATCACAGGCGGGTCGGTGCCGGGGCAGGCGATCCGCTTTCATGGCCTGCCTGGCAGGCCTGCCAGCCGGGCGGCTGGAAACAGGGACATCGACGGGTGCCGGCGGCTGGACTGGGCCAGGTCGGCCACGAGCGGAACGCCACCGGTCTTGATCATGCGGGGCGGTCTCGGCATTGCCTGCTCCTCATCGTCGCAAGGAGCCTCTTAGCAAAAGGGTTTCATTATATTAATTCCGATTTTCTGATTGCGTCGATAAGCTAAGATTATGACGAACCTGACACTGAAACAGCTGCGTTATTTCGAGGCGCTGGCCCGCCAGCGCCACTTCGGACGCGCGGCGGAGAGTTGCGCCATCTCCCAGCCGGCCCTGTCGATGCAGATCAAGGCCTTTGAGGAGGAACTCGGCGCCGAACTCTTCGAAAGGGACCGGCGCCAGGTCCGGCTGACGAGTTTCGGCGAAGAGATCGCGCTGCGCACCAAGGACATCCTGCGCTCGGTCGACGAGCTGGAGGACTATGCGCGCAGCTCGCGCGGCGGGCTCGTCGCCAGGCTGCGCATCGGTGTGATTCCCACGGTCGCGCCCTATCTGCTGCCCGGCCTGATCGCCGACCTGACCGGCCTCCATGACGGGCTGGACCTCCATGTCCGCGAGACGCTGACGCCGAAACTCGTGCAGGAGCTGAATGAAGGCCGGCTCGACATGGCGGTCGTGGCGCTGCCGGTTTCCGAGCCTTCGCTGACCGAGGCCGCGCTCTTCACGGAAAGCTTCGTCCTCGTCCGGTCACGCGAGGACGAGGGGAAGCCAGCCCCCAATCGCGAGGATCTCCACGAAATGCGGTTGCTGTTGCTGGAGGAGGGGCATTGCTTTCGCGAGCAGGCCCTCTCGTTCTGCAACAAGAACCCGCGCACCATGCACCCGCGCGACCTGCTGGATGCAAGCTCGCTCTCGACCCTGGTGCAGATGGTCGATGCCGGCATGGGCGTGACCCTGATTCCGGAGATGGCAGTCGCGGTCGAGACACGCTCGGCCTCGGTCTGCGTGACGCGCTTCAAGGACCCCCAGCCATCGCGCACGATCGGCATGGTCTGGCGCAAGACGAGCCCGCTCGCCAAGCAGTTTGCACAGATTGCCGAGGCCGTGCGCCTCTCGGCCGCAGCCCGCCGGGCCTAGGCGCGAGCAACCTCAAGCCCGAAAGCGCGCCGCGCCGTCGCCGCAAGGCGTGACGCATGCCAAACTTGAATCGACTTCCCAAAACGTTTTGGATCGGGTTATCCTGAACGTGAGGCGCCGATCGTCCAACCATTGAGATGCCGATGAGCTCGTTGCGCGCGCTGGCGCAAACGCTGGGATTGTCGATCACCACCGTCTCGCGGGCGCTCGACGGCTATGACGATGTTGCGCTCGCCACGCGAGACCGCGTGCGGGCAGCGGCGGAGGCGGCCGGTTACCGGCCCAATTCCGCAGCCCGGCGGTTGCGTCGCGGGCTGACCGAGATCGTCACGATGGTGCTTCCGGCCGGGCCGGGCCATTTCAACGAGCCGCTCTATCTAGAGCTGCTGGGCTCGATCGGCGAACGGCTGGCGGAGCAGGGCTATGATCTGACCTTGATCGCCGCGCTGCCCGGCCCCGACGAGCTCAAGACCTATCGCCGCCTTGTCGACGGCCGCCGCACCGACGCCATCATCGTCGTCCGCACCCGCCGCGAGGATGCTCGCCTGCGCTACCTCACAGATGCCGGCTTTCCCTTCGTCGCGATGGGGCGTAGCGATTTTCCAGAGCCCTATGCCTTTGTCGACGGGGATGGCGAGGCCGCGTTCCACGATGCCGTGCTGCGCCTGGCCGCCCTCGGCCACCGCCGGATCGGCCATCTTGCGGCGCCCTCGGCCTTCACCTTCGCGCATCTGCGCCGGAGCGGCTTCGCGCTGGCCCTTCGCCAGGCTGGCATTTTCGGCGCGATCATCGAGGGCAGCGCCGACGAGGCCGGCGGCTATCGTGCGGCGGGGCTGCTTCTGGCGCAGCCGGCGCAGCCCACCGCGCTGCTCTGCGCGACCGACAGCATGGCGCTGGGCGCGATGCGCGCCATCCGCGAGCGCGGTCTCGTCGTCGGGCGCGACATCGCGATCATCGGCCATGACAACATTCCCGCCTCCGCCTTCTCGGACCCCGCGCTCGCGACGATGGAGCTGCCGATCGCCGCGACCGGCCGCCGCCTCGCGGAGATGGCGCTGGCGCGCATCGGCGGAGCCGATCCCCGCGACCTGACCGAGATCAATTCGGTCGAGTTCATTGCACGCGCCTCGCTGGGGGAGGCGCGTCGCTGATCCGATCACGGAAACGGCCAGGCGCTCGCAACCGGCCTTATCCCACGCAAACCAGAACAAGCGAGGCAGGGAGGACGATATGAAGACGCTCAACCATCTGGCATGCGCCGCCGTCGCGGCGGGGGCCATGCTTGTTGCACCCGTTGCGAAGGCGCAGGACCTCGTCTTCCTCTCGACGCAGCTGCGCCCGATCGACGAGGCGCAGAAGGTGCGCGAGGTCCTGCTCAAAGGCGCGCCGAAAACCACCTATGTGGTCGAGGAGCCGCCGCAATTTGCCGTGCGCATGAAAGCGGAACAGGCCGCAGGCAAGCGCACGATCAGCCTGATGGGTGCGCTGCATGGCGAATTGCAGCCGCTCGTGCCGGCAGACTCGCTCGACACGGTCGACGATATCGCGGCGAAACTCGGCGCGAGCGGCATTCCAGCCGGGCTGATGGAACTCGGCAAGCTCGGCACGCCCAATCAGCAATACATCCCCTGGATGCAGGCGACCTATGTCCTCGTCATCAAGAAGGCGGCGCTGCCCTTCCTGCCGGCTGGCGCCGATGTCAACGCGCTGACCTATGAGCAGCTCGCCGCCTGGGGCAAGGCGATCCAGGAGAAGACCGGCCAGCGCCGCATCGGCTTCCCGGCCGGGCCGAAGGGTCTGTTCGCCCGTTTCGTACAGGGCAATCTCGTGCCCTCCTATACCGGCTCGATGGTGACCGAGTTCCGCTCGGCCGCGGCCGAGAAGGGCTGGGCCGATTTCAAGGCGCTCTGGGCGACGGTGAACCCCAACGCCAACAACTATAATTTCATGCAGGAGCCGCTGATGGCCGGCGAGGTCTGGATCGCCTGGGACCATATCGCCCGCGTCAAGGACGCCCTGACTGCCGAGCCTGACCAGTATCTCGTCGTGGCGCCTCCGGCCGGCACCAAGGGCCGCGCCTATATGCCCGTCATTGCCGGGCTCGCCATCGCCAAGGATGCGCCGAACCGGGCCCAGGCCGCAGCCGTGATCGAGCATCTGCTCAAACCTGCGACACAGCTTGCCGCGGCGCAGGAGGTCGGCTTCTTCCCGGTCGTGGATGCGCCCCTGCCGCCCGACTTGCCGGCCGGCGTCAAGCTGCTCGCCGACGGCGTCGCCAAGACGCAAGGGGCGAAGGACGCGATCGTCGCCCTCCTGCCGATCGGCCTCGGCGACAAGGGCGGCGAGTTCAACAAGGTCTATTTCGACACGTTCCAGCGCATCGTGCTGCGCAACGAGCCGATCCGCGCGGTTCTCGACGCGCAGGCCGAGATCCTGCGCAGCCTGATGGTCCAGACCGCCGCGCCCTGCTGGGCTCCGGACAAGCCGAGCCAGGGCGCCTGCCCGGTCACCTGAGCTCAGGGTGAGCTGCGCTCCGGTCATCCCGGCCGAAGCGCAGCCACCCTGGAGCGCCTTGCAGAGGCCTTCGACCATGCTCCAGCCGCGCTGGCTGCCCTATCTGCTGATCGCGCCCTCGGTCGCCTTTCTTGCAGCCTTCTTCCTGGTACCGCTCGGCCAGACCATCCTGCTCTCCTTCGATGGCGGGCAGGGGTTTTCGCTCGCCAACTATGCCCGCATGGCGGGGGACCTCAATTTTCCGACCGCGCTGCGCAACACCTTCGCCCTCGTCGCGGTGGTGATCCCGCTGCAGGTGGCGCTCGCGCTCGTCATGGGGCTGATGCTGCAGAGGATGACGCGCGGGCGCGAGCTCGTACTCTGGATCTGGACGATCCCGCTCGGCGTCTCGGACCTTGCGGCCGGCCTCGTCTGGCTCGCGATCCTGCAGGATTCCGGCTATCTCAACACGCTGCTGTTCCAGATCGGCGTGATCAGCGGCCCGACCGCCTATCTCAACAGCGAGACGCCGGTCGCGCTGTTCTTCGCCGTCGTCCTGGCCGAGATCTGGCGCGCGACCGCGATCGTGCTGATCATTCTCGTCGCCGGCATCCAGCTCATCCCGAAGGAGTTCGGCGAGGCCGCCGACATCTTCGGCGCGAGCCCCTGGACCAAGTTCCGCAAGATCACCCTGCCGCTGCTGAAGCCCAGCCTGCAATCGGCGCTGATCCTGCGCACGGTCCTGGCCTTCGAGGTCTTTGCGGTGGTCTATGCGCTCGGCGGGCGCAATTTCCCGATCATCGTCGGCGAAGCCTATACCTGGCAGAACGAGAACCAGAATTACGGCGTCGCGGCCGCCTATGCCGTGCTCGTGATGGTGATCTCGCTCGCGGCGACGATCATCTATTTGAAGGCGCTGCGCGTCGATCCGGAGACGCAAGCATGAGCGCGCCCCGCAAATGGCTTTATGTCACGGGCGTGCTGGCGCTCTGCGCCTGGGTGCTGGTGCCGATCTACCTGATCGGGCTCGGCGCCATGGGCGGGCGGCTTGCCGTGTTCAAATGGCCGAAATCCTTCGCCCCCGGCGAGGCCGGCTTCGCGGCGCTCGCCACCTTCCTCAGGATCGAAGGCGTCTGGAACGCGGCCCTGAATTCGCTGATCGCCGCATCGCTGACCATGCTGTTCTCGATCCTGCTCGGCGCACCCGCGGGCTATGCCCTGGCGCGCTTCGCCTTCCGGGGACAGAGCGCCTTTCGCCTGCTGGTGCTGCTGACGCGCGCCTTTCCGCTGGCGATCCTTGCCCTGCCGCTGACCGTCATCTTCATCCGGGTCGGGCTCTACGACACGCCCTTCGGCGTCTCGCTGATCCACACGGCGCTGGCGCTGCCCTTCGCCGCGCTCGTGACTTCGTCGCTCTTCATGGGCATTCCCCGCGAATACGAGGAGGCGGCCTGGGTCTTCGGCTGTACGCGCTGGCAGGCCTTCCGCAAGGTGGTGCTGCCGCTGGCGCTGCCCGGCATCGCAGCTGCGGCGATCTTCGCCTTCGTCATCTCCTGGAACGAGGTTTTTGCCGCCTCGGTTCTGACCGTGCGCGAGCGCACGCTCACCGCCTATCTGCTGACGGTCCTCTCCGAGTCGCCGCTGCATTACCGCTTCGCCGGCGGCTTCATTCTCATCATTCCCTCGGTGCTCTTCATCTTCGCGGTCAGGAAATACCTGTTCGCGATGTGGGGCGTCTCGAGCAAATAGGGAGGAGACCGTTGGCCGGGATCCTGATCGATAAGGTCGCCAAGCAGTTCGGTAATGCGGTTGCCCTGCAGGAGATTTCGCTCACCGTCGAGGATGGCGAATTCGTCGCGCTGCTCGGCCCCTCCGGCTGCGGCAAGACCACGCTGCTGCGCATCATCGCCGGGCTGGAGGTGCAGAGCGCCGGCAAGGTCATGATCGGCGAACGCGACGTCTCCTCTCTGAAGCCGGCCCAGCGCGGCCTTGCCATGGTGTTCCAGAACTATGCCGTCTTCCCGCATATGACGGTGTTCGAGAATGTCGCCTTCGGTCTGCGCATGAAGGGCGCCGACCAGGCGCGTGTCGAGGCGAAGGTGCGCAAGGCGGCCGAGCTGCTGCATATCGAGCAGTATCTGGAGCGCTTTCCGGCCAAGCTCTCGGGCGGCCAGCGCCAGCGCGTCGCGGTGGCGCGTGCGCTCGCGGTCGAGCCGGCCGTGCTCCTGATGGACGAGCCGCTCTCCAATCTCGACGCGCTGCTCAGGCTGGAGATGCGGGCGGAGCTGCGCAGCGTCCTGCGCGAGGCCGGAACGACCACGATCTACGTCACGCATGACCAGACCGAGGCCATGGGCCTGGCCGATCGGATCGCGGTGATGCATGGCGGCCATATCGTGCAGATCGGCACGCCGACCGAGGTCTATTCGCGGCCCGCGACCCGCTTCGTCGGTGGCTTCGTCGGCTCGCCGCCGATGAATTTCGTCAACACGGTCGCGACCTCCGGCCAGGCCCGGCTCGGCGGGCTGACATTGGCATCGCCGGCCGACGGGCCGATCGTCCTCGGCTTCCGCGGCGAGGATGCGAAGCTGACCGAGACCGCCGGCGGCGTGCCCTTCACCGTGCGGGTCGCGGAGCCGATGGGTTCGCATCTCCTGCTCACCGGCAGGATCGGCGATGATCTTGCCCGTGTCGTCGCGCCGCCTGCTGCCCGGATCGCAGCGGGCGAAACGCTCGGCCTGGCGCTCGACCCTACCCGCATTGTCTGGATCGACCCGGAAACGGGCCGCACTCATCCCGGAGCCTGAGCCATGCTGTCGACCACACCTCCTTCGGACCGCGATGAGGCCGCGCGCGCCGTGCTGCGCCGCAATGACCGTGGCGGGTTCACCGTCCCCAATGGCCGCGTCTACCCGTTCCAGTGGAACTGGGATTCGGCCTTCGTCGCGCTCGGCTTCGCCACCTTCGATCTCGACCGCGCCTGGCGCGAGCTGGAAACCCTGTTCGAGGGTCAGTGGGACGATGGCATGGTGCCGCATATCGTGTTCCGCGCCCCGGCAGACGGCTACTATCCCGGCCCCGAGGCCTGGGGCATCCAGCGCCAGCCGCTGACGTCGGGAATCTCGCAACCCCCCGTCGCGGCGACTGCGGCGCGGGTGCTGCACGGGCTGTCCGGCCGCGATGCCTCGCGGATCCGGGCTCTCGTCCCCAAACTCTTCGCCTCGCATCGCTGGTGGCACGAGACCCGCGACCCGGACGGCACCGGGCTCGTCACCATGGTCCACCCCTGGGAATCGGGGCGGGACAATTCGCCGGACTGGGACGAGCCGCTCGCCAATGTCGTGCCGCAGGTCGATGTCGCGCATCTGCGCAAGGATCTCGGCCATGTCGATGCGTCCCACCGCCCGACGCATGATTTCTACAACCGGGTCATGACCCTGGTCGAGGAAGCCAAGGCCCTGCGCTGGGATGGCATGGCCGTGGCGCGCGGGCTCTCCTTCCGGGTCTGCGATCTCGGCATCCAGTCGATCCTGCTGCGCGCCGATCGCGATCTTCTGAAACTGGCGGAAGAACTTGGCTTCACCGAAGAGGCGGTTGCCCTACAGGGCTGGATCGCGCGCAGCGATACGGCGATGTCGCGGCTCAAGGGGGGCGACGGGCTGTATCGGTCGCTCGACCTGCGCAGCGGGCGGCTCAGCGAGGCCGTCACCTGCGCCGCCTATCTCCCGCTCTATGCGCGCATGGCGAGCCAGGAGGATGCGCTCGCGCTCAAGCGCCATCTCGCTGCGACCCGTGCCGCGGCCGGTTTCTCCGTCGCCAGCAGCGATCCGCGCGATCGCCGTTTCGATGCGACGCGCTATTGGCGCGGCCCGGTCTGGCTGATGATGAACCGGATGATCGCCGACGGCTTTTCTGCCTATGGTCTGACCGAGGAGGCCGGCCTGCTCCGGCGCGACAGCGGCGATCTCGTCCGGCAGAACGGGTTCTGGGAGTATTTCGACCCGCGCGACGGCACAGGATGCGGCGGCCCGGACTTCTCCTGGACCGCTGCCATGTGGCTCAGCTGGGCCGGATCGCAGGACGATCGTCAGGCCTTGACCGCGCTCTGAGCCGGGCCCGGGCGTGAGCCCTTTCGATGCGTGCAAACGCAAAATGCTGGACTATCTGATCGGATACGAGTTCCGGTCGGATGATCCAGCATGGCTGATGTCCCCGGGAGAGGGCGGGGCGGCCGTCAGGCTGCCTTCTTCGTCTTCTTCTCTGCGTCGAACGGGATCTCGATATCGACGGCGAGCGTCGAGACCTTGGCGCCGCGCTCCATCTTGACGCTGACCCGGTCGTCATCGATCTGCATATGCTTCGAGATCGCACGCAGGATTTCGTCGCGCAGCTTGGTGACGAGGTCGGAATCCCCGACCGAGGCGCGCTCATGGGCGAGCAGCACCTGCAGGCGCTCGCGGGCGGCGGGGGCCGACGACTGGGAGCGGGTGAAAATACGAAGGAACTTCATGCCGCTTTCCTTCCGAAAATCTTGCCGAAGAAGCCCTTCTTTTCACCAGGAATAGTTACCGGCAGGTTTTCGCCCTTGAGGCGGCGCGCAGCCTCGAAATAGGCGATCGCCGGCGCGCTGCGGCCATCGGCCAGGGTGACCGGCGAGCCGACATTGGAGGCGCGCAGCACGTCCATGCTTTCGGGGATGATGCCGAGCAGCGGGATCGACAGGATCTCGAGAACGTCGTCGACCTTCAGCATGTCGCCACGCTCGGCCCGGATCGGGTCGTAGCGGGTCAGCAGCAGGTGTTTCTCCATCCGCTCGCCTTGCTCGGCCTTGAGCGTCTTGGAATCGAGCAGACCGATGATCCGGTCGGAATCGCGCACCGAGGAGACTTCCGGATTGGTCACCACGATCGCGACATCGGCATGGCGCATGGCGAGCGTCGCGCCACGCTCGATGCCGGCCGGGCTGTCGCAGATGACCCAGTCGAAGGCCGATTTCAGGGCGGCGATGACCTTCTCGACGCCTTCAGGCGTGAGATTGTCCTTGTCGCGCGTCTGCGAGGCCGGCAGCAGGTAGAGCGACTCCAGCCGCTTGTCGCGGATCAGCGCCTGCGTCAGCTTCGCTTCGCCCTGGATGACGTTGACGATGTCATAGACCACGCGTCGTTCCGCACCCATGACGAGGTCGAGATTGCGCAGCCCGACGTCGAAATCGACGACCACGACCTTGTCGCCATTATGCGCAAGCGCTGCCCCCAATGCGGCGGACGATGTCGTCTTGCCGACGCCGCCCTTGCCCGATGTGACTACGATGACCTTGCCCATTGCACTCTCCCGCTTTCTGTGGATACGCCGTCGTTTCAGGCGAGTGATCCAACTTTGAATGTTTCGCCTTCGAGCCAGATCTGGACGGCCTTGCCGCGCATGTCGGGTCCGAGGTCCTCGGCCGTCTTGTAGAAGCCGTCGATCGCGAGCAGCTCCGCCTCGAGCTTGCGGCAGAAGATGCGCGCAGAGGCATTGCCCATCGCGCCGGCGATCGCCCGGCCCCTGAGCGTGCCGTAGACATGGATCGAGCCGCCGGCGACGATCTCGGCGCCCGATGCGACCGAGCCGATGACGGTGACGTCGCCTTCGGTGAAGATCAGCGACTGCCCCGAGCGCACCGGCTCGGTCACGATGATCGACGGCGTCGCCTTGACCGGCTGCGGGGCAGGGGCGGGAGGCTGCACGCCCTCGGCGACCTCGGCCTGCGGCGCCTGTTCGGCGGTCGGGGCTTCGATATCCGAGGCCGCGCGCCCGCCCGACATCGCCGGCGGCAGGTCGGCGCCGAGCAGCGAGGGTGGTGCGCCCTCGATGCCCATGATCCGCACATTGCGCTTGCCGAGCTGGCCGACGAGGTCGCGCAGCTGCGGCCGGTCGATATTCAGGCCCTCGACATCGACCACCACCGGCCGCCGCAGGAAAAATCCGGCGGACAGACCAGCCAGTTCGTCGAGCCGCGTCAGCCAATCCTCGAAGGGAAGCTCCGGGGTCAGCGTGAKAGCAAGATAGGAGCGCCCCTTGAGGCGGATTGGCCTAGGTTGAGTTAACACGTCAGTCATCTTGGTAAATTTTCAGTTGCCATGATCTAGGAATGGAATGGTTAACGAGTCGTAAAAATCCGACCCTTCACCTACCGGAATGCGACCCTCGAAAATGGGCTGAAAGGCAGGAAACGCGTTTTCTGCCAACCGGTTGAATGCGGGGGATGATGTGTGTGGAGAGCTGTATGGCTCCCGAGGGCTTGCGTGACCGGCGGCCTCGCGCGGGGGCCGATCCACAAGGCTGCTGGCAGCGGTCCCGCCGGCTGGAGTGCACGCGTTTGCGCCTCGGCTACCCGGTCGCTCCTGAGACGCCAGCGCGTTGCAGCGTATTGCCTCAGGGAGCTCCAGTGCTCGCCATGCGGGACGGGGCGGACAGGGACACGCTGATTCCGTCGATCCGGAGCGGTCAACCTAGCCGCGACGATTCGATCGGCCGGGAATCAGTGCCCGGTGGAGGCTGTGCAAGATGAGGGCCCCAGACGCTCGTGATGGCCCCAGCTATCGCAGCCTGGCCTGTTGCGTCGGCTATGTCGCAGCGCTGGGCCATTGGCGCCCGGCGGGGATGCGCGGCGCCCCGCCGCGCATGATAAAAGCGGCGCCGCGGGAGGACCCACGACGCCGCTTTCAGAGGCTGACCTGACTCCAATCCAGGGAGCTTGCGGCGTTCGCTGGAAAGGCTTGGATCAGCGCACGGGCGGTGCAAACTGGATGCCACCCTTGGACCAGAGATTGTTCAGCCCGCGCGGCAGGCCGATGCGGCTGCCGGTGCCGAGATTGCGCTCGTAGCTTTCGCCGTAATTGCCGACATGCCGGACGATCCGGGCGATCCAGTCGGGCGTCAGGCCCAGCCCCACGCCGAATTTGCCTTCAACGCCGAGCAGCCGGCGGATTTCCGGATTCTCGGATTTCAGCATCTCGGCGAGATTGGCCTGGGTGACGCCGAGTTCCTCGGCATTGATCAGCGCGAAGACCGTCCAGCGCACGATGTCGAACCATTCATCGTCGCCCTGGCGGACATAGGGGCCGATCGGCTCCTTCGAGATCACGTCCGGCAGCAGGACATGCTCGGCCGGGTCCGACATCTTCAGGCGATAGGAGACGAGCTGCGAGATATCGGTCGAGATCGCGTCGCAGCGACCGCTCTCATAGGCCTTCACCGTCTCGTCGATGCCCTGGAAGGCGACGACCTCGTATTTCATCTTGTTGACGCGGAAATAGTCCGCGAGATTCAGCTCATTGGTCGTGCCCTGCACAGTGCAGATCGAGGCCCCATCCAGCTCCTTCACCGACTTGATCCCGGCCTTGGCGCGCACCTGGAAGCCCTGGCCGTCATAATAGTTCACGGCGGTGAAGTTCAGGCCCTGGCCGGCGTCGCGGCTCAGCGTCCAGGTCGTGGTGCGCGGCAGCACGTCGATCTCGCCGCTCTGCAACGCGGTCAGGCGGTCCTTGCTGGCCAGCGGAACGAACTTGATCTTCGAAGGGTCGTCGAAGATCGCGGCTGCKAGCGCCCGGCAGATATCGACATCGAGCCCGCTCCAGCTGCCCTGCGCATCGGCCATGCTGAACCCGGCAATGCCGGTGCTCGTGCCGCAGATCAACTGCCCGCGTTGCTTGATGCGGTCGAGCGTGCCCTCGGCATGGGCGGCGGTGCCGGCGAGCAGCAGGCCTGCCAGCGCTGTCAGAACGATTTTTCCGGAATGGGCCATGGTCATTATCCCTGATGATCGATGGAACTCGCGCATCGGCCCGAAAGGTGGATTGCGGTTTTCGGGGCAAAGCCGATGCAAACACAAAAGGTTGGATCATCGGACCGGATAGGTTTCCGGTCCGATGATCCAGGGCAGGAGGTCAAAGCCCCATCGCCTCATAGCGGCGATGGGCGGTCGGCTTGGGGGCGGGGTCCTCGCTGATCGCGATGATCTCGCAAGGATGGCTCGAAGGCGCTGCCTCGCCGCTGCGCCAGAGCCAGTAGTGGTTTTCCGGCAGGCCGTTCACGGCCACGACCTTGTGGCCGCCCGCTGCGTCGATGGCGTGGATCGTCACCCGGCCGATCAGCCCGCCCTTCAGCGCGCGCATGTCGGCAACGGCCTCGTAGACCGCATCTTCGACGCCCATGCCCATCTTCATGTAGAGCACGACCGCGCGCGAGGTGCCGGCCCGGATGCTCATTTCGCCGACGCCGGTGCAGGCGCAGGCGCCGTAACGCGTATCGGCATAGGAACCGGCGCCGATGATCGGGCTGTCGCCGAGACGCCCCGGATATTTCCAGCCCCAGCCGGAGGTGCTGGTGCCCGCCCCGATATGGGTCTGCGCGTCCTGAGCCAGGAAGACCGTGGTGTCGCGGCCGGTTTCCGGGTCGATCGCCTGGGCGCAGAGCTCCGCCATCGGCACGTCCGGCCAGTTCGCGCGGTCGGCTTCGCTGACCTCGTCCCGGAACCAGCGCTCCCAGGCGGTCCGGGCATGCGGCATCAGGAGTTCGCCGGCCTCCGCGCTGATCTCGGCGGCGAAGCGCCTGGCGCCTTCGCCGACCAATAGCTCATGCGGCAGGCGTTCGAGCACCTGGCGGGCAATGCTGACCGGATGCAGATAGCCGGTCAGTGCGCCCACGGCTCCGCTGCGCAGGCTGGTGCCGTCCATCACGGAGGCATCGAGCTCGACCTCGCCCAGGAGATTGGGCCAGCCGCCGCGGCCGACGGTGCGGACGCTCTCACTGGCTTCGACAAGCCTGATGCCCGCCTCGATCGCGTCGAGAGCCGCTTCGCCCTTGGCGAGTGCGCGGGCGGTCGCGGGAATGCCGCAGGCCCCTTCATTGTTGCTGATCGCGATCACGGGTGTTCTCAACAAGATTGGATATTGGATCCAATTGCCATTACGATGCCGCTTGGCCCGACGCAAGAGGGACGGAATGGCGTGATATGTCGTTTGTGGACGCCTCCAAGCGCGCGCCGGGATTGGATACAAAATCGGTTATCCATCCCAATGGCCGCCGCCCGGATTGAAATGAACCCCGCTCCAGGGCAGGGATTGGGGCTAGGCGCCAGAGTAGGAGACGCGTGAGCAGGCGATGACGGCTTCCATCCTGTCGAACAATCCTCCCGCGCTTCAGCGCAAGACGACGACCGCGCGGGTCGTCGACCTGCTGCGCGACCAGATCCTGTCGGGCGCCTTGCCCGAGGGCATCCAGCTGCGTCAGGAGAAACTGGCGGCCGAGCTTGGCGTCAGCCGGGTGCCGATCCGCGAAGCCCTGCATCAGCTCGAGGCCGAGGGCCTGGTCAGGCAGGAATCCCACAAGGGCGCGGTGGTCTCAGGGCTGTCGATCGACGATCTCGAGGAAACCTACGAGATCCGGGCCCGGCTCGAGACCTGGCTTCTCGAACTCTCGATGCCGCTGATGACGGCGCAGCACTATCAAAGGGCCGAAGAGATCTTGGCGCAGATCGCGGAAGACCAGCAGGATGAGAACTGGTCGAGCCTGAACTGGGCTTTCCATGCCGCGCTCTATGCACCGGCCAACCGCCCGCAGACGCTGGCGCTGATCCGAAAGCTCTATCTGAACGCCTATCGCCATTTCCCGCTGCCGATCCGGCTGACGGGCGGGCGCGAGCGCATGAACCGCGAGCACCAGCTCCTGCTCGATCTCTGCAGAGCGGGCGATATCGAGCGCGCCAAGGACCATCTGGAGCAGCATATCCTGATGGGCGCCCGCCATCTGATCAGCCGGCTGAAGGCGCTCAGGCGGCGCGAGGGCGCGCCCGAATAGGGGCTGGAAGCGCCGCGGCGGCCGGATGATCGCCATCCCGCCGGAAGACGGCGAGGGCGGGACGGCCAGCCCTGCGCCTGCCGCGCCGGCTTACCCGTTCAGCGATCGAACGCGATTCCGAGATAGGTCCGGTCGTCGGTCCAGCCATCGGGGCCGGAGCCCTTCACGCTGGCATAGGGGCCGATCTTGTCGGGGTCGAGCCGCTCGACCTCGGCGAAGCTCGCCTCCCAGGCCGCGACGCCAAAGGCCTCGGGCTCGGCGAAATAGCCGTCGCTGAACAGTTCGAGCCGCGAGACCTCGTCTGCGGCATAGTCGGCGGTGAAGACATGCCGCTCGGCGATGGCGAAGCCGTCGAGCACGCCATAGCCGAGATCGCTGGTCGGGTGATTGGCGAAGACGCGCTGGCCACTGATGCCGCTGTCGAGCAGCCGCTCGATCTCGGTGCGCGCGATCGTCGGCATCTCCTCGCTGCAAAGATGCAGCACATGGGCCCTGACCTCGGCGCTCGCCTCCGCGCTCAAGCCTGCCGGCGGCACGCGCAACCCGTTCCAGACGGCATCGTCCGAGATCGCGCGCTGGTGCAGCGGATCGGCCCGCATCCGGCCGAGATAGGCCCAGCATTCCCGCCGGATCAGCGCGGTCACGCGGTCGAGGGGCTTCGCCTCGACATGGCGGACAGTCCCGAGCGTTTGTCCGCTTAAGCGGATGCCGGAATCGCCGATCGAGACGAGCTGCAGGGCCGGGCCGTCATGGTAGCCCAGCGCCAGCGTGCAGCCGATCCGCGCTGACGCATCACCTTCCACCCGCTCCGCCAGGCCATGCGCCGCGTAGCCGGCGCGCAGCGTGTCGCTGAGCGCCAGGACCAGCCGGCGCACGCGCGCATCGCCGCCGCGCACGCTCAGGTCTTCGCTGAGGAGGAAGCGGGCGACTTCGGTCGCGACCCGGGCCGAGGCGAAGCGCCCCGCCCGCATCGTCCCGAAGCGTCGGCCGCTGCGGTCGGTCACGCCATCGATCACGGCATAGCCGCGGCCGGGCAGGATGACGACGCTGTCTTCGTTCTCCTCAGGGCTGGCGAAGCGCTTGCCGAGGCTGAAGCTTTCAATCTGCATGGTGGATATCGGCGCGAGGCGGCTTCAGCCGGCTCGTTCAAGCCATCACTGGCCGGTCGCCTGCCTCCACTTTTCGATCATCGCCTTGGTGCCGCCGAGTTCCTCGACGGTTTTGAGCTTGACCAGGGTCAGCTCGGCCAGCGGCTTGACATCGCCCGGCGCGGCGACATCCTTGCGCACCGAGCGGCGGCCGGCTTCCTTCACCAGAGCTTCCTGCGTCTTCTTCGACAAGGCCCAGTCGATGAAGCGCTTCGCCGGTTCGGGATTGGGCGCGCCCTTCACCAGCCCCACGCCGTCGGGCGAGGTCGTCGTGCCGTCCGCGATATAGGCGATCTTCACCGGCGCGCCGCCGGCGACATATTCGAGCGCATTGTCCTCGAGCGTCAGGCCGAGCGGCGCCTCGCCATCGGCGACATAGCGCGGCACGGCGCCGGAGCTGTCGGAGAAGATGAAGTTCTTGGCGAGCTTGCCATAGACCTCCCAGCCCTTGTCGCCGCCGGCGGTCAGCACGGTCGTCATCTGCTGGAAGGCCGAGCCGGAATTGTCGACGCGGGCCGAGGCGACCTTGCCCTTCCATTTCGGATCGGACAGCTCGGCCCAGGTCTTCGGGATCTCGGCGTCCTTGACCATCTTGTTGTTGACCATCAGCACGTAGATCACGGTCGTATAGGGCGTCCAGGCCGGGCTCGCGACGAAACGCTCGTCGATMGCCGCCTGTTCCTTGGGCGTATAGGGCGTGAGCAGATCGGCGTTTTCGCTGAGCAGCGAGCCGGTGACGCTCCAGATCACATCGGCCTTGGGCGCGCTGGCCTCGGCGCGGGCGCGGCGGAAGACATCGCCGGACCCAAGCTGCACGACCTCGGCCTTGATTCCGGTCTCGGCCTCGAAGAGCGGGATCATCTTCTGCACGATCGAGGATTTATGGGCGGTGTAGAGCACGACCTTGTTGTCGGCCGCATAGGCTCCGCCGGCCAAGCCGAGAATCCCGGCCGCCAGCACGAGATGACCCACCCAGTTCCTGCTCGACATCATCGCCTGCTCTCCATCCCCGTCACGCCGGTTCGTTCTGTGCCGGCGCAGTTTCTCCATCTTGCCGTCCAATCGCGGCCATGCGCAACTAGGGAAGGGACGGGAGTGCTTTGCCGGCATGGCGTATCTGACTGTCGACGGCGCGATCAAGCGCTATGGGGCCACGACGGCCTTGAACGGTGTGTCCTTCTCGGTCGCGAAGGGCGAGTTCTTCACGCTGCTCGGCCCATCGGGCTGCGGCAAGACCACCTTGCTGCGCTCGATCGCCGGTTTCTCGCAGCTCACCGAGGGCAGGGTGGATCTCGCCGGCCACGACCTGCTTTCGGTGCCGCCGCATAAGCGCGATATCGGCATGGTCTTCCAGGATTATGCGATCTTCCCGCATCTGACGGTCGCCGAGAACGTCGCCTTCGGCCTGAAAGCCCGCAAGGTCGCGGCCTCCGAGATCCGCGAGCGCGTCGCCGAGGCGCTGGCGACCGTCCGGCTGGCGGCGCTTGCCGAGCGCCTGCCGGCCGCACTGTCGGGCGGCCAGCAGCAGCGCATCGGCATTGCCCGGGCGATGGTGGTGAAGCCGCGCCTGCTCCTGATGGACGAGCCGCTCTCCAATCTCGACGCCAAGCTCCGGCTCGACCTGCGCGACGAGATCCGCGCGATCCAGCGCACGATCGGCATCGCCGCGATCTATGTGACGCATGACCAGGAGGAGGCGCTCGCCATTTCCGACCGGATCTGCGTGATGGACCATGGCTGCGTCGAGCAGATCGGCACGCCGCAGCAGATCTACGGGAAGCCGGCGACGCGTTTCGTCGCCTCCTTCGTCGGGACGATGAACCTGCTTGCGCCCGCCGCCTTCGGCTTGCCGGAGGTGAAGGACGTGGCGCAATGGGCGTTGCGGCCGGAGCGCCTGCGCCTCGCCGAGGCGGGGGCTAGCGAAGGGGGAAGTGGAAACGGCGCCGCCAGCATCGCCGGAACGGTCGAGCATTTCTCCTATCTCGGCCGTGAGGCGCATCTCACCGTCCAGGCGCAGGGGCACAGGCTCGTAGCCCAGATCGGCGCGCCGCCGCCCGATCTCGCGATCGAGGCCGGCCGGCAGATCCGCCTGAGCTTCGACCCGGCCGATCTCCATGGCTTCGACGCGAAGGGACGGCGTGTCCCGGCGGAGCTTACGGCATGAGCGCCATCGCCGTTTCAGCCACGCGCCGCAGCTGGCGTCCGGATTTCTGGACGCTGGTCGCGGTCGGGGCCTGGGCGATCCTGATCGTCCTGCTGCTGATCCCGCTTGGCCTCGTCCTGGTCTCCAGCTTCCGCGACGAGAGCGGGGTGCTGACGCTCGCCAACTGGCAAAGGCTGTTCGGCAGCACGCGCTATTTCAACGCCTTCATCAACACCTTGATCATCGGTTTCGGCGGCTTGGCGGGTGCATTGCTGCTCGGCTCGGTCATGGCCTTCTGCATGGCGCGCATCGAGATCGCGGGCGGCCGCTTCGTCTCGATGCTGGCGATCTTGGCCTTGGTCTCGCCGCCCTTTATCGGCGCCTATTCCTGGATCGTGCTGTTCGGCTCGGGCGGCATCGTACGCCAGACGCTGATGTCCTGGGGCGTCTTCATGCCGCCGATCTACGGCGTCTGGGGCATCCTCATCGTCTTCGCCTTCAAGTTCTATCCCTATGTCTACCTGCTGACCTCTGGCGCGCTCGCCAATGTCAACCGCTCGCTGGAGGAGGCGGCGGAGAATCTCGGGCTGACGCCGTTCCAGCGCGTGCTGAAGATCTCGTTCCCGCTGGTCCTGCCGGCGCTCTCGGCCGGCGGGCTCTTGGCGCTGATCCATGCCATCGCCGATTTCGGCACGCCGCGGCTGCTCGGGCGTGGCTTCAATGTGCTGGCGACCGAGGCCTATACCGCCTATTCCGCCGAGATCGGCTCCAATCTCGGCATGGCGACGACGCTCAGCCTGGCGCTGATCCTGATGTCGATGGTCTTCGTCTTCATCCAGCGCTTCATGTCGCGGAAAAACGTCTATCACAGCAACCTGATCAACCGGCCCGAGAAGATCAGGCTGAGCGGCTTTGCCAATGTCGCGGCCCATGCCGCGGTCTATTTCATCGCGCTCGGCGGCGCGATGCCGGCGATCATTGCGGCGATCTATTCGGTCAGGAAGACGAACGGGCCGGTGTTCCAGCCGGGCTTCGGCCTCGACAGCTACCGCCGCATCGTTGCCACGCTCGGTGATGTCGTGTGGAATTCGCTGCTGTTCTCCGGCGCCTCCGTGCTGCTGATCGTGGTCATCGGCACCCTGATCGGCTGCCTGGTCGCGCGGCGCAACACCGCCCAGACCTCGCTGCTCGATGCCACCTTGATGGTGCCCTATGTCATGCCCGGCATCGTCGTCGGCGTCGCCTTCATCGCCGCCTTCAACACGCCGCCGCTGGTGATGACCGGCACGGCGGCGATCATCATCCTCTCCGTCTTCATCCGGCGCTTGCCCTATGCGGTGCGCTCCTCGGCCGCCGCGCTGCGGCAGGTCGGGCCGAGCATGGAGGAGGCGGCGATCTCGCTCGGCTACAGCCCGGTCCAGGCATTTTTGCGCGTCACCATCCCTCTGATCCTGCCCGGCATCATCGCAGGCGCGATGCTCTCCTTCGTCACGGCGGTGAACGAACTCTCCTCGTCGCTCGTGCTCTATGTCGGCGGCACCATCACCATGCCGGTCAAGATCTACATCGCGATCAATGATGGCGATTACGGCACGGCCGCCTCGCTCTCGACGATCCTGCTCGTGCTCAGCGCCGGGGCGATCTATCTCGCCTTCCGCCTGTTGGGGCGCGACGAGCGCGCCTTGCTGTAAGCCAAGGCGCACTCGGGGGCGCGTTCACCCACCGAACCGGACGGTCAGGTTCAGGCCGTCGATCTCGGCTTGCGTGCCCATGCCGCGTGAGAGCCGGTCGAAGCGCTCGAGTACGGGCAGGGCGCGGGCCGGCTCCTGGATCAGCACCGGCATCCCGCTTCTGTTGCACTCGGTCGCGCGGAATTCGATCGTCTCGACGCCGCCCTGGCCGATGCCGATGCGGCAGACCAGCGACCAGGGATCGATCTGCGAGAAGATCATCTTCTGGTCGGGCGTGGCATTGTCCCAATCCTGCTGGGCGATGTGGTTGCCGAGGCTGTAGAGGATCGGCTTGCCCCGATAGGTCTCGACGCCGGCGGGGCTGTGGGCGTGGTTGCCGAGAATCATGTCGGCGCCGGCATCGATCAGCGCCTGTCCCAGCGGGCGCTGGTATTCGGCCAGCGGGTCGCCGCGGCCATAGCCCCAATGCACGCTGACGATCAGCACGTCGACTTCAGGGCGCAAGCTGGCGATCTGCCCGCGTAGCCGCGCGAGATCGCCCTCGCGGACCCGGCTGCGCATCCGCATCGGTGCGCCGGGTTCGGTCGCGAGCAGGACCGGGTGGATTTCCGGCCATTGCTCGATCGCGAGCGGCGCGATGCCCGGCCGGGTCTCCGTTGCCGCATAATCCGGCGGCAACAGGCAGGAGACCGCGATGGTGCCGAGCCTGCAGCCATTGATCACGCGCCGGTCCGGCACGAGCGAGGCCGCGAGGTCCTTGCCGCCGCCGACCGTCTCGACGCCGGCCGCTTGCAGGTGGCGCAGTGTCTCCAGGAAGGCCTGGGGTCCGAAATCGCAGGTGTGATTCGTCGCGACCGTCATCAGGCCAAACCCGGCCCGGCCGAGATCGTCGGCCACCGTCGGGTCGACGAGATAGGCGATCGGTGCATCGCTGCGATAGCCCTGGCGGGCGAACTGCACCTCGCAGGAACCCCAGACCAGATCGCTCTGCCGGAGATAGGCGAGCGTCTCGCCATAACCCTCGTCGATCAGCGCATCGCCGGCATAAAGCCGCTCGCGGACTACGATATCTCCGGCAGCGCCGAGCGTCAGAATGGACATGGTCATCCCTTAGATGTTTTTTTGATGTGTCAATTACTGCTCGCAGTTTGCGCTGGCGGTCAAGAGGTCCGTGCTGGGATCGCGGGGGAGGGTACGTTCAACTGATCGGCGTCGCATGGCCTCAGGGGTGCCTGTTGACAGTCGCGATTTGTTTATGATGTTTTATTGATGCATCACAAATCCGGCCACGACATCGCTCATGCTGGTCGAAGGCCGCCGAGGGGATTCTGACATGACCGACACATCGCTACCGGGCGCGGCCGCCCCCGCGACTGCTACACTGCTCGACACCGCTTATCGCCGGATCTTCTGGCGCCTGATCCCGATCCTGATGGTTCTCTGGGTGCTGGCCTGGGTCGACCGCGTGAATATCAGCTTCGCCAAGCTGCAGATGGCCGACGAGCTGCGGTTCTCCGAGGCCGTCTACGGGCTCGGCGCCGGCATCTTCTATATCGGCTATCTCCTGTTCGAAGTGCCGAGCAACCTGCTGCTGCAACGCATCGGCGCACGCAAGACCATCGCCCGCATCGCCATCGGCTGGGGCACGATCTGCGCGCTGATGTCCTATGCGACGACGCCCGCGACCTTCTACATCCTGCGCTTCCTGCTCGGCGCCTTCGAGGCCGGGTTCTTTCCGGGCGTCATCCTGTTCCTGACGCAATGGTTTCCGAGCGAGCGACGGGCCAAGGTCTTTGGCATCTTCATGTCGTCGGTCGCGCTGTCCGGCGTCATCGGCGGCCCGCTTGCCGGGCAGATCATGACCGGGATGCAGGGCATGGGCGGCCTGTCGGGCTGGCAATGGCTGTTCATCGTCGAGGGCATTCCGACAGTTCTGATCGGGCTTTTTGCGCTGGCCTGGCTCACCGACCGACTGGAACAGGCGCATTGGCTCTCGGATGCTGAGCGCAGCGCGGTCCGCGATGATCTCGAGCGCGATGCAAGGGCACTCGGCCCGCGCGAGCATGGCCTGTCGACGGTGCTGCGCGATCCGCGGCTCTGGATCTTCACGCTGGTCTATTTCTGCATCATCATTGCCAACGCCACCGTCGCCTTCTGGGGCCCGACCATCATGCGCGAGGCCGGATTCGGCCATGTCGCGACCATTGGCTGGCTGGTCTCGGGTGCCTCGCTCGTCGGCTCGGCGGTGATGATCGGCAACGGCCTGATGGCCGACCGGACGGGCCGCCCGCTCCTGCAATGCGTCGGCTCGCTGATCGTCGGCGCGCTCGGCCTGGCCGGCGTCGCCTTCGCCCTGCACGGCTCGCCGCAGATGGTCGTCGTGCTGTTTTCGCTGGCGCTCGCCGGGGCCTATGGCGCGATCCCGGTGTTCTGGCAGCTGCCCAACCGGCTCTTCGCCGGCACCGCTGCCGCCGCCGGCATCGCGATCATCAACTCCTTCGGCAATCTCGGCGGCTTCCTCGCCCCCTATGGCCTTGGCCTGCTGAAGGACGCGACGGGCCAGATCGCGCCCGGCCTGATTGCGGTTGCGCTTGTCGAGGCGCTCGCTGCCCTCATCATCCTCGTCGTCGTCCAGCGCTTCTTCGCCGGGCGCCGGGCTTGACGGGGCCTGCCGAACCCGCCGACCAATAGGGCAGGGAGCGGTCGCGGCGCATCAGGCGCCGCGACCCTTTTCACGAAGGGCTAAGAACAATGCCGGCCAAGGCCGAAGCAGGACAGGATGCCAAGCTCTCGCTGGCCGAGCGCGTCTATCAGGAGCTCCGCGCCGCGATCATTTTTGGGGAGATCGCGCAAGGTGCGGTCTTCAACGAATCCGATCTCGTCGCGCGCTTCAAGGTCAGCACCTCGCCCTTGCGCGAGGCCCTGTCGCGGCTCAGGCAGGACGGGCTGGTTCGCGTCATTCCGCGCCGCGGCTACAGCGTCACCGAGCTTTCGCTCCGCGATTTCCACGAGCTGATCCAGATGCGCCTGATCCTCGAATGCGCAGCGGCCGAACTCGCCGCCCCGCGCATCACCGACAGCCATGTCGCGATGATGCGCCGGCTATCTTCCGTCGAGCTGCGCATCGGCGACCAGGCGAGCTACCGCGCCTTCATGCGCGCCAACCAGGATTTTCACGAGGCGATCGCCACCATCGCCGACAACGCCCGCCTCCTGCGCGGCATCGGCCAGACCATGGACGAGATGCAGCGCCTGCTCTTCGCCGATCTCGGCGCGGCCGAAGACGGCGAAGAGGTCCGCCACGACCATGACGAGATCATCGAGGCGCTGGCCCGCCGGGACGCAGCCGCGGCCCGCGAGGCGGTGGCACGCCACATCCGCATCTCGCGCGACCGGGTGGTGGGCCGGATGATGCGGCGGCATACGGGATTTGCGGAGAGGTCGGTGTTTGTGGGGTGAGGGGGCCGAGATTGTGGGGGCCGCGAAGGGGGCGTTTCGACCGGCAGACGCGTCGTCGCGAATGTCTCGGATCAATGGGGATGTCTTACCTTCACATGCGCCACACGTAGTCTGCGGTGCGCCAAGAGGAGACATCAGCTGGTTGCTAGGAAAGCGGACATTGGCGCGCACCCTCCTCTGCGATAGGGCCGCTCTTGAGCGGAGACTCTTTATCACAGGCTACTGTGCAGGGCCGGACTAAACAACAAATCCTTGGCTGCGCAGCCACCAGATCAGTCGCTGCCTCAGGTCCTTGTCGAGGTTAGTGGTGTTGTAAGGGACCGTCTGTGGCCGGTAGTAGACGCCGTGGCGGTCAAGCAGTGACTTCACGCTGTCCGCCACAGGACCGTTGGTCGCCAATCCGCCCTTGCGGCGCAGACGGCAGTCCGCCGACAGTCCCCACGAGACCTGCATCGCCGAGCTTCGTCCGTCCGTTGGCAGCATCGTTGCGGTTGCCAAATTCACGATCACGAAGCCGATCTGCGTCTTGGATATGACGCGGCTCTCTGCCCCTCCGAAGCCACAGAATATTTTCGTACCGAACCGGGTCTCGCGGGTCGCTCAGTGGCTGTTCATGCAGAAATTCATGCAGGAGATATCGCGGCCGATCTCACCGGAAGACCAGTACCTGGACTATCTACCGACGCAGGCCGTCGCTGAATATCTGCTTAACCACCACACCGTCGAAATCAAGAAGCACAAGCGGCGCATCGACGCGATCATCTATCGCTCAGCGCAGAGGCCAAAGGGAAAGAACATCGCGATCTTCGGCGCAGCGGGGGTCGTTGGCGAGGACAAGCCGAAGGTTAAGCCAGCCGAAGATTCCGACGACCTTTTCGACCTGTTGGACTTTGTTAGGCGAATGGAAACGAGAATCGTCGAGGCGCCCGGTCACTTCAAAGCCTACTGCATAAAAGGTGCGGAGTACGATCCGCAGCCACACGACGCGTGCTAAATCAGCCCCAGCGCATGTTCGACAGCGTCAACATGGCGTCGATTCTGGCTGGAGCCAGGCCTCAATTGCCGTGCGCGGCCGAGCATTGGCGCCGCCATGCACCCTGAGGCCACGAGCGCAAGGGAAGGGGCAGCGCCGATATCGTCTGCGTTGAAATCAGTAGGTCGCTTGCACCCATTCGACCCACGCTTCCCGTCGCGCAGTCTCGCAAGCCCCCGTCGCACCGGCGATCTGAATGCGGTTCCTTCCGAGCGCTTTTGCCTTGTGGAGGGCGAGGTCGGCGGCCGAGAGCAGCTCGAAGAGGGCGGTTGCGTTCGATGAGGCTTCGGCCAGCCCGATGCTGACCGTGGCCGTCATCTGCAAGCCATCGCTTCGCGCCGCGCGTTCGGCAAATCCCCAGGCTGTCAAGGCCCAGCAGCAGGATCGCAAACTCTTCGCCACCCAACAGGCCGATGACCCCGTCCGCGCCGGCGATGTCGCGCGACACCGCAGCCGGAGATGATCGACCTCTTGGCCATGCTTGCTGCCGGCCGCAGCGCGCCTCGGTGCGCTCCCGCCAGCAGCCTGCGCAGGGCAAGCCGCTTGACCGGTCCGGTTCGCGCAGGCCGGGAATGCGACCTGGAGACGCAAGACATCAGACGGCTTTCATGACCGCGTCGAAGATCGGGCTATCCTGCGCAGCCAGCATGCGGCTGACCTCGAAATGGTTCTGCCCTTCGGCGCGCAGCAGCTGCGTTGCCTTTCCCGCCTTCTCCAGGCTTGCGTGGAACGTCGTGGCGTGGCGCCGGTACTCGTCGGTTTCAGCCTCGCCATAAGCGACGAGAACGGGGCAGGTCAGCGCTTCGACATGGCGGATCGGGCTGAATGCCGCGATCTCGGCTGCGGTCAGGCCGAGATAGCGCCCCCGCGCGCTGAGCATCGGCCCTTCCAGATCATAGGCGCCGCTGGCGCAAAGCGCCCCGGCGACCATGCCAGGCGCGATGCGATGCGGCGTCTCGGCGGTGAGCGCGGCCGCGACGAGATGCGCCCCCGAGGAGTGGCCGATCACGAACAGGCGTTCGGGGTTATAGCCCAACTCGCTGGCGTGCTGGGCGAGCCAGCCGATGCCGCGCTGGACCTGCATCACCATCTCGGGCAGCCGGACCGCGGGAATGCTGGCGAAGTCGAGCACGGCGAAGTTCATTCCGGCGGCCACGAAGGCTTCCGCCGCAAAGGCGCTGTCCATCCGGTCGAGCATGCGCCAGGCGCCGCCATGGACATAGATGACGAGCGGCGCCCGCTTTGAGGCCGCCGGGAACAGGTCGATCCGCTCGGCCGGCCCCTCGCCATAGGCGAGCGGGCGGCAGGTGAGGTTGCGATGCGCAGCAAGGCTCGCCTCGCGGTACCAGGCGATGATCTCGTCGGCATTGGCGGCCCAGGCGCCCTGATTGTAGTTCAGATCGAGCCGGGCCTGATCATAGTCGAGAAAGACGGCTTTCGTCGGCAGTTCGGTCATGGCGGCCTCCCTCAGCGCCCGCCGCCGGCGTCCGCGCGATAGACGATCTGCCCGTCGACGACGGTCAGCAGCGACTCGATCCGGGCGAGCTCGTCGGGCGCGCAGCGGAGCGGGTCGGCCGAGAGCACGGCCAGATCCGCGAGCTTGCCGATGGCGATGCTGCCCCTCTCGCCCTCCGCGAAGGTCAGCTTCGCGCCGCCGAGCGTCGCGCATTCCAGCGCCTCTTCGCGTGTCAGGGCCTGTTCGGGGGAGATGACGGCGCCGGTCCGGTCGCGTCGGTTGACCGCATGGGCGATCGAGTGGAACAGGCTGAGCGGTGCGTTGTCGCTGCCGAACGAAATCGGCACGCCGGCCTCGCGCAGGGAGCGCAGCGGCACGATCTCGCCAGCCCGCTCGCGCCCGAGCTTTTCGACCAGCTCGCTGCCGCGCTTGTAGATATAGGCGGTCAGATGCGTGGTCACCGCCAGCCCGAGATCGGCAACCCGCTTCACCTGGTCCGGCGTCAGGCTGACGACATGGCCGAGCACCCAGCCCTGGCCGGCGAGCGGGGTGACGTTGTCCACCTCGGCGAAGAGGTCGAGCATATTGGGCAGGATGCCGACCGCCCGGATGCCGTTGCGCGCGGCTTCGATCAGCACCGTCTTCAGGGCATCGCGCGGCAGCGACGAATTATAGTGGAAGCCGGCCCAGCCTGTCTGCGGAAAGGCTGCGCTGCGCAGCTCCCGCTCCACGGAATCGTCGATCTCGCCGTAGAGCCCGTCCATACCGAGCCAGGCGTCGCCTAATCCCCGGCCGGCGAGCCAATGTCCCCAGGACTTGAGCAGGGCCCGGCAATCCTCCGCCGAGGTCGAGGGCCAGGCCGGGCTGAAGATCATCGATGCCCGCACGGTCTGGCGACCCTCGGACCGGACCTGCCGATAGGCGTCCAGCACCTCGGCGGCAATGCCGTGGCCCTCGAACACGCTGGTGGTGCCCGCCCGGTTGTAGAGTTTCATCGATGCCGCGAGCGCGCCGGCCCGCTCGCTGGCGGAGAAATGCGGCGCCCGGCGCATCAGGCTCATCTCGACCACCGGCATCTTGTTGGTCTCGACGAAGATGCCGTTCGGCTCGCCTGCGGCATCGCGGCAGATCTCGATGGACGCGGCCGGCGCCACCGTCGAGGCATCGATGCCGGCCAGCCGCAGGGCGCGGCTGTTGGCGATCGAAACCAGTGGCAGGGTCGAGCGCCAGTAGCCCCAGATCGAGCGGATATAGACCGGGTTGTCAGGCGCGGCGCGGTCAAGGTCCCAGCGGTCGGGGAAGCGATGTTCCGCGATTCCCGCCAGCACGCTCTCATAGCTGGGGGGAATGCCGATCGGCATGGTGATGATCCACTCGCCCGGCTTCTTCGTTCGGGCGACCTCGGCGATGCGCGCGACGATGTCCTCGATCGAACGGCAATCGGCGAGCGAGGGCAGCACGCTCTTCAGGCCTTCGCGGTCGAGATGGGCATGGCCATCGATGAGGCCGGCGGTGACGGTCTTGCCGGCGAGATCGACATGCTCCGTCTCGGCCGAGGCAAGGGCGGCGATCTCGCTGGAGCTCCCAAGTGCGACGATACGGTTTCCCGCGATGGCCAGGGCCTCGCAGGGCCCCGCCTCACTGAGAATCCGGCCATTGACCAGAACGAGCGACGGGCTGGTGCCGGGGAGAACGGACGGCATGGATATCCTCATCAAGGCTTGTCTGGGCCCGGTGTGACCGGCGACGGGCGGGAAGGGCGGGCGGGAAGGACGGGCGGGACGGACGCGAAAGCGCGAAGGCGTCAGGAAGCGGGGCCGGGGGCGCCGTCGAGATCGGAGGCGACGAAGACCTTGCGGGTGAATTCGATATGCTCGTCGAGCAGCCTGACGGCGCGATCGACGTCATGGTCCAGGGCCGCATTCATCAAGGCGGTATGCGGCTCGAGCGCCAGCGCATCGCGCAAGGCTGCGAAGGCGGGGCTGTCCTGCCAGGGCGTGCCCGCCGCGCTGTGCGAAAGCGCGGGCGCGATCGAGAGGATGCGGTGATGCCGGCGCAGCTGATCCTTGATCTGAACGTAGAAGCGCATCAGCCAGCGCGACGTACAGGCGGCCAGCAGGGCGAGATGGAAGGCCTCGTGCCGCTCTTCCCAATCGCTGATGACCAGCTCTTCCGGCTTTTCCACCGGCGGCGTGCAGCGCGAGAGCCGGAAATGGGCGGCGACCAGCGCGGTCTCCCACGCCTCGTCGCCATTGGCGATGGATTCCGCCAGCATCGGCAGCTCGACCAGGCGCCGGGCCCTGGTCAGGTCGCTCAACTCCTCCAGCGAGACGGGCGCGACCGTGTAACCCTTGTTGGCGCTTGAGGTGACCAGGCGCTCGGCCTCGAGGCGCGACAACGCCTCGCGCAACGGGGTCCAGCCGATGCCGTAGGCCTCCCGCATGGCGCCGAGCTTCAGCGGCGCACCCGGCCTTAGCCGCGTTTCGAGGATCTCCTGGCGCAGCGTCCGGTAGGCGGTTTCGGTCTTGGTGGCGACGTCGGTTTCGTCCATGGGATCCTCGCAAGCTGCCGCCAATATATATAATACGACGCAACTGGCCAGATTATATATATCAATTGACATCTTCGATATCCGTCCCAATAGTCCCCGACAGACGGGCCGCGCTGGCGGCATCGGCCATGAGTGGAGGCGAGATGAACCTGGCATCGCTGGACAGGGCAGAGGTGGCGTCCGAGATCGCGCGGCGCGATGGCGCCGATCCGCTGGGGCATCTGCGCGCCCGTTTCCATTTGCCTGCGGGCGCAATCTATCTGGCCGGCAATTCGCTCGGCCCGGCGCCGGTGGCTGCCTTCAGTGACATGGCGGTCGCCATGCGCGAGGAATGGGCGGAAGGGCTGGTGCGCAGCTGGAACGATGCCGGCTGGTTTGCCCTGGTCAATACGCTGGGCAACCGTCTGGGGCGCCTGATCGGCGCGGCGCCAGGGCAGACGGTGGTGTGCGATTCCGTCTCGGTGAATGTCTACAAGGCGCTGCATGCCGCGCTCGCGCTGCGTCCCGACCGCAATGTCATCGTCGCCGAAGGCGGCAGTTTTCCCACCGATCTCTATGTCGCCGAAGGCGTGGCGGCCGGGCGGCCCGATCTCGTCCTGAAGCTCGAGGGCGTCGACGCGCCGCGGATCGAGGATCTGATCGACGAGCGCACCGCGGTCGTGCTGGTCAACCATGTCGACTACAAGACCGGCGAACTGCGCGACATGGCGGCGCTCAACCGGCTGATCCACGCCAAGGGCGCCGTCGCGGTCTGGGACCTCTGCCACAGCGCCGGCGTCGTGCCGGTCGATCTCGACGGCGCGGGAGCCGATCTCGCGATCGGCTGCACCTACAAATACCTGAACTGCGGTCCGGGCGCCCCGGCCTTCATCTATGCGGCGGCACGTCATCACAATGCCCTGTCGCAGCCGCTCTCCGGCTGGTGGGGCCATGCCGCACCCTTCGCCTTCGAGCGCGGCTACCGGCCGGCAGGTGGCATCCAGCGCCTGCTGTGCGGAACGCAGCCGATCCTGTCCATGCGCGTCGTCGACGCCGGCCTCGCCGCGATCGAGGATGTCGAGATGTCCGCGCTGCGGGCCAAGAGCCTCGCGCTGACCGATCTGTTCATGGAGCTGATCGAGCCGGTCTGCCGCGCCCATGGCGCCACCATCGTCACGCCGCGCGCTCATGCGGCGCGCGGCAGCCAGGTCTCGATCACCTTCGACAACGGCTATGCCGCCGTGCAGGCCTTGATCGCGCGCGGCGTCATCGGCGATTTCCGGGCCCCGGACATGATGCGCTTCGGCTTCGCGCCCGCCTATCTCGGCTATGCCGATGTCGAGCGCGCCGCCCAGGCCTTCAACGACGTCATGACCTCGGGGATCTGGCGCGACGAGCGCTTCGCCAAACGGCGCGCCGTGACCTAACGACGTCGCGATCCGGCCAAGATCAAGAGCGCAGCCGGCGAAGCCCGCGCATGCGCCTGTCAAAAAAGAGCGCAAGTCCGCAAGCCGTTTGCAGCGGCGAGCGGCGGTTCCAGGGGAGGGACACGTGAAGATTCTGTTCAAAGCAGGACTCGTCAAGAAAGGCCTCGTCAGATCGGGCCTCGCCGCAGCCGCGCTGGCGGCGGCCGCGACATTTTCCGCCGCGGCCCAGGCCGGGCCGACGCTCGATGCCGTCCGCAAGCGCGGCGAAGTCATCTGCGGGGTCAGCACCGGCATCGGCGGCTTCTCGATTGCCGACAGTTCGGGCCGCTGGACCGGGCTGACGACCGATTTCTGCCGCGCGGTCTCGGCGGCGGTGCTCGGCAACGCCGCACGGGAGAAATTCGTCCCGCTCAGCCCGCAGCAGCGCTTCACGGCCCTGCAATCGGGCGAGATCGACATGCTCACCACCGTCGCGACCTGGACACTGACACGCGACGCCTCGCTCGGCCTGCTCTATGCAGGCGTCTATTTCTACGATGGCCAGGGTTTCCTGGTGCCGAAATCGCTCGGCCTCAAGAGTGCGCTTGAACTGGACGGCGCCAGCATCTGCACCGCCACCGGCACGACGAGCGAGCTCAATCTCGCCGATTATTTCCGGGCCAACGGCAAGAAATTCACGCCGGTCGTGTTCGAGGCCCAGAACGAGGCGCGGGCCGCCTTTTTCAGTGGCCGCTGCCAGGCCTTCTCTGCCGACATGTCCTATCTGTCCTCGGTCAGGGCTTCCGACGCACCCAATCCCGATGAATGGCAGATCCTTCCGGACATGATCTCGAAGGAGCCGCTCGGCCCGGTCGTCGGCCGCAACGACCTGGAATGGTTCACCGCCGTCAAATGGGTCCTGATGGCGCTGATCGAGGCGGAGGAGAAGGGCATCACCGCCGCCAATGTCGACCAGATGAAGGAGAGCGCGAACCCGGAGATCAAGCGCCTGCTCGGCGTCACCGGCGACATGGGCCAGAGACTCGGCCTCGACCCGGGCTGGGCCTATCGCGCGATCAAGCGGGGCGGCAATTACGGCGAGATCTTCGAACGCAATGTCGGCCCCAGGACGGCTCTGCGCATGGAGCGCGGTACCAACGCGCTCTGGACAAAGGGCGGGCAGATGTACGCCATGCCGACGCGCTGAGATGAGCGCCGTCGCGATCGCGCCGACGCGCCTGGCGAAGGGCTGCAACGATCCGTCCTTTCGGGCCCTGGCGACGCAGGTGATCGTGCTGGCCGTGCTGGCCGGCACCATCGCCTTCCTCGCCACGAACCTCGTCGGCAATCTCGAGGCGCGCTCGATCCGGACGGGCTTCGGCTTCATCTGGCAGGCGGCCGGCTTCGAGATCGGCCAGAGCTTCATCGCCTACAGCGCCAGCGCGAGTTTCGGCCGGGCGCTGTTGGTCGGTCTGCTCAATACGCTGGTGGTCGCCGTGCTCGGGATCGTGCTGTCGACGCTTGCCGGCTTCGTCGTCGGCATCGCCAGCCTGTCGCGCAATCCCCTCGTCAGCCCGCTGGCCAGGCTCTATGTCGAGCTCGTCCGCAACACGCCGCTGCTGCTGCAGCTCTATCTCTGGTATGCGGTGCTGACCCAGATGCTGCCGGCCGCATCGGCTGCGCCGCAACTGCTTCCCGGGGTCTATCTCGCCAAGAGCGGCCTGCATTTCCCGGTGCTTCAGCATGGCGCCGACGTCATCCTGGCGGCGGTGATCGTCGGCCTCGTCGCCTTCGCCGGCCATGGCCTGTGGGCGCGGCGCCGGGCGGAGCTGACGGGCGCGCCGGCGAAGCTCTGGCCCGGATTGCTGCTGCTCCTGCTGCCGCTTGCCACCGTGGCGCTCGATCTCGCCGCGACGACCTCCTTCGACATGCCGCGGCCGACCCGCTTCGGCTTCTCCGGCGGCGGCATGATCACGCCGGAACTGACGGCGCTCCTGATCGGGCTGTCGCTCTATAACGCCGCCTTCATCGGCGAGATCCTGCGTGCCGGGATCTTGTCGGTCAGCCGCGGCCAGCGCGAGGCCGCTGCTGCGCTGGGGCTGACGCAGGGCCAGGCGCTGCGCCTGGTGGTGATCCCGCAGGCGATGAAGGTCGCCGTGCCGCCGCTCGCCAGCCAGTATCTCAATCTGGCCAAGAACACCTCGCTCGCCATCGCGATCGGCTATCCCGACCTGATGTCGATCGGGAACACGATCATCAACCAGACCGGCCAGGCGGTCGAGGTCATCGCGATCCTGATGAGCGTGTACCTCGCGCTCAGCCTCGCGATCTCGGGCTTCATGAACTGGTACAATAGCCGCGTCGCGCTCAAGGGGGCGTCATGAGCGCCGCCGCCCCTTCAGTGCGGGAACGCCTGTTCGGCAGCGTCGGCAACACGCTGCTGACGGTCGTGATGCTCGGCCTCTTCGTCACCTACGTCCCGTCGCTGCTGCGCTGGGCCGTGTTCGATGCAACCTGGTGGGCGGCGTCTCCGGCGACCTGCCGCGCCATGGGCGGGGCCTGCTGGGCCTTCGTCCACGAGAAATTGCGGCTGATCCTGTTCGGCCGCTACCCGTTCGAAGAGCAGTGGCGACCTTTCGCTGCCTTGCTGCTGACCATCGCGCTGGTGCTGGCGAGCTGCTCGCTGCGCTTTGGGGGGCGGGCCGTCATCGCGGGCTGGCTGCTGGGGATCCCCGCCGTGATCGTCCTGATGCGCGGCGGCGTGCTCGGCCTGTCCTTTGTGGCGACCGATCTATGGGGCGGGCTGCCGCTGACGGTTTTCCTCGCGGTCGGCGGCATCCTCGGCGCATTCCCGCTCGCCATTGCGCTGGCACTCGGACGGCGCTCGCAGCTCGGCATCATCAGGGGCGTCTGCGTCATGTTCATCGAGATGGTCCGCGGCGTCCCGCTGGTCAGCGTGCTGTTCATGGCCTCGTTCATGATTCCGCTCTTCCTGCCGGGAAAGCTGCAGGTMGATGCTCTGCTGCGTGCCCTCATCGCCATCACGCTGTTCAGCGCGGCCTATCTGGCGGAAGCCATCCGCGGCGGCCTGCAGGCCGTGCCCGCCGGGCAGGAGCAGGCGGCCAAGGCGCTCGGGCTCGGCTATTGGCAGACATCGTTGCTGGTTGTCGTGCCGCAGGCGCTGCGCCTTGCCGTTCCGGCGATCGCCAACCTGTTCATCGGCCTGTTCAAGGATACGTCCCTCGTCGGCATCGTCGGCCTGACCGACCTCCTGCTCGCAACCAAGCAGGCGCTGGGCGATCCGCAATGGCGCAGCTTCTCGCTCGAAGGCTATCTCTTCGTCGCTCTGCTCTATGTCGCGTTCTGCTCCTTCATCTCGCATTACAGCCGCGCGTTGGAGAGGCGCCTGCAACGCCAGGCTGTGTGAGTTCCAGCAAGCCGCGGCAAAGCGGACGGAGMGGCCATTCGAGGCTGCTTCTGCGACGGCAGCCGCCGTCCGCTCAGGTCATGTCTCGCCCTTCCGCCTGGCCATCCGGAGGGCGGTGGGGCTTGTCGCGATCGGGGCATTCGATCGGCGTCAGGCCGCTTCGGAGACGCCCTTCGCCGCAGCGATCTGGATGCGGTTCCTTCCGAGCGCTTTTGCCTTGTAGAGCGCGAGGTCGGCGGCCGAGAGCAGTTCGGCGAGGGCGGTTGCGTTCGATGCGGCTTCGGCCAGCCCGATGCTGACGGTTGCCGTCATCTGCAAGCCATCGCTTCTCGCGGCACGTTCGGCAAATTCCCTGGCCACAGTCTCGCCGATCCGGCTGGCTGCCATGCTGTCCAGGCCCGGCAGCAGGATCGCGAACTCTTCCCCGCCCAGGCGGCCGATGACCCCGTTCGCGCCGGCGATGTCGCGCGACACGGCGGCGAAGAGCCTTAGCACCGCATCGCCGGCGTCATGCCCGTAGCGGTCATTGATCGCCTTGAAGTGATCGAGGTCGAAGGCGAGCATTGAGACCGGCCGCTGCGCCGCCCCATCCCGCAGCGCCCTCGCGCCATGTTCGAAAAAGCCCTGGCGGTTGCGCAGCCCGGTGAGGAAATCGGTGCGGGAATCGGCCAGGAGCTGCGCCTGATATTCCTCGCGGATCAGAGCCATCAAGGCCATCGGCATCGCGACAGTGAAGAGCACAGCCTCGTACATCGTGACCTTGGCGAGAACCGGCAGCAGGCTCTCCCCGTAGGTTGTGACGAGCACAGGCGCGACAGTCGCGCGCAGGAAATAGAACAGGCCGTGGCAGACGAAGACCCCGACCGCGATCGGCCGGGATCGCAGGGGCTTCACAGCGCGGCTGCGCAACAGGACAAGCGCCGTCAGGCCGCAGATCGCGGCGATCGGCAGCGAGCCGACATAGGTCCAGAAGAACACCGGAAACTCTTCGCCGCCGATGGCCCAGGCAGCGGCCAGGACAATGAGCACTGCGGCGCAGCGGCCGATGCGTACGCGCTCGTCGAGGCATCTGACGCCCTGGAGAACCAGGAGGTAGCCGAGAACCATGACGATATTGGTGAGGGCTGGGCCGGTGATGCCGGGAAACGCCTCGCGCCTCATGGCCAGCAGGCAGCCAATGGCGAAAGCGACATAGCCGGCGGCCCATATTCCGAGTGGGCGCGAGCGCTGGGCATGCGCCTTGCGCTCCCAGAGCGTCATCGCTGCGGCGACCAGCGATGTTCCAACGGTCAAGTACCAGAGGGTCGGAAGGTCCATGTTCATCGCGTCATTGGGACCTGGCCTCAGGCACGTCAGGCGAGGTCGGGAGGGTCCTTTATGGCAGCGTCACTCCTTTCATGTGCGAGAAAGGAATTAACATTTGTTGAGCTTGACGGCGCACCTCGCGTCATCGTCCGAGCCGGAAACCTGCCCGAGCCTTGAGAAGCCCGGGAGCCTCTGCGATAGGATGAGGCCTGAAAGCCATCGCGGAGGGGCTCATCCTGCGTATCGTCGTCGAGCGTGCCCTGCGCCGGAACTGGGACCGCCTGTTCTTCTATGCGCTGCGGCTGAGCGGCAGCCGGGACGCGGCGGCCGATCTGCTGCAATCCTGCGCGATGAAGGCGCTGGCCGCGTCGCCCCCCGAGGAGGACGAGCGTCTCCGGCCCTGGCTCTTCACGATCCTGCGCAATCTCTGGATCGACGAGCATCGCCGCGGGCAGGCCTCTGTGCTTGCCGCCACCGAGGCGGAAGCGCCCGAGGGCGCATTTTGGCGCCATCATGACAGCCTGATCGCCGAGATCACCGTGCGCCAGGCGCTCGAACGTCTCGATCCGTCGCATCGCGACATCCTCGAGCTGATCGATCTCGCCGGGTTTCGCTATGGCGAGGCGGCCGAGATTCTCGGCATTCCCACGGGGACCGTGATGAGCCGGATCAGCCGGGCGCGGGCAGCGCTGCTGGAGGCGATCGAGGGCGGCAATCTCCGCGTCCTGCCCGCACGGCGCCGCCAGGCGGGTGGCTGACATGACCGGGCGCGAAACCATCTCCTGGGATCTGCTCAACGCCTATGTCGATGGCGAGCTGGAGCCGGGCGAGGCGGCCAAGGTCGCAGCTGCGATCGCGGCCGATCGCGAGATCGCCGCCAAGGTCGCGACGCTGACGCATCTGCGCGCCACCATGCGCGCGCTGCCGCCGCAGGAAGAGGCGCCGCCCTTCGCCTTGCCGGAACCCCCGCCGCCAACGCGACTGAAGCCCCGGCCATGGCTGCAGGTGGCGGCCGCGCTGCTCATCGCCTGCGGGCTCGGCGTCGCCTGGTTCGGCCTGTATCGCACGGACCCCGCAGAATCACCGCTGACCGCGGCCGTTGCCGCGCATCGGCTCTGGCTCGCCCAGGTGCCCGCCGCCCAGGCACAGCGTCTCGGCGTCGAGTTGGCAGGCGCCGATGTCGACGCCCTGCCGGATCTGTCGCTCGCTTCGCTGCGCCTCGTGCATCTCTCGCTCGACCCCGCCGTGCGGCGCGGCGGCGGCGTGCTTGCCGGCTATGTCGGACCCAATGGCTGTCGCGTCGGCCTGTGGATCGCGCCGATCGACGACAGCCTGCCGGCGCGGCCAGCCGTACAGGATCGCGAGGGTTTTGCGATCCGCGCCTGGCACGGCCACCACGCGAGCTACGCCCTGATCGGGCAGGGCATCGATCCCGCCCGCCTCGACGGCATTGCCGCCCTCGTCGCGAGGCTGACCGAGGATGAACGCAGCATCCCGCGCGAACAGATCGCGGCGCTGGCCGAGGCGCGCAGCCTCCGGCCCGCTTGCGTCGGCTGACGGATTTTTTCGCTCCGCCAGAATATTTTTCTCGACCTGGAATAAATCGCATCGGCCCGGCGTCGTCTCCAGCGAGGAACATGTCCTCGGGAGAAAACACCATGTTGGAAGACGTCCAGGCGCGGGATGCCGCCGCCGAACCGCATCACGATTCAGTCTCCGAACGCTCCACCGCCCCACGCGCATCGCGACGCCTCCTGCTCGGCGGCAGCCTGGCAGCGCTCGGCGCCTCGCTTGGCGGCCTGCCGCGCCTCTCGATCGTATCGTCGGCTGCCGCGCAGGGCGCTCCTGCTGCCGCGCCCGCAGCCGCCCCGCCAAAGGGGCCGCAGCCCTTCGATTTTCCGGGCAAGGACAAGGGCCTGGTGCTTCTGGGCGATCGGCCACTCGTCGCCGAGACGCCGGAAAGCCTGCTCAATGACGACACCACGCCGATCTCAAAATTCTTCATTCGCAATAACGGTCAGATCCCCGAGCCGGTGGCGAATGCCGAGACCTGGCAGCTCAAGATCGAGGGCGAGGTCGAGGAGCCGCTGACCCTGACTCTGGCCGAGCTGAAATCTCGCTTCGCGGCACAGACCTTCCGGATGGTGCTGGAATGCGGCGGCAATGGCCGTTCCTTCTACCAGCCAGCCGGGCGCGGCAACCAATGGACCAATGGCGGCGCCGGTTGCGCCGAATGGACCGGGGTGCGCCTCGCCGATGTGCTGAAGGCCGCGGGTCTCAAAGCCGGCGCCAGGTTCACCGGCCATTTCGGCGCMGATCCGCATCTCTCCGGCGACACCACCCGCGATGCGATCTCGCGCGGCATGCCGATCGAGAAGGCGCTCGAGCCGCATTCGCTGATCGTCTGGGCCATGAACGGAGAGCCGCTGCCGMATATCCATGGCGGCCCGTTGCGCCTGCTCGTCCCGGGCTGGCCGGCCTCACTCTCGTCGAAATGGCTGAACCGCATCCTGGTGCGCGCAACCCCGCATGACGGGCAGGGCATGGGCGGAACCTCCTACCGCATCCCGACCGTGCCGCTCATTCCCGGGTCGAATGCCGACGGCAAGACCAATTTCACCGACATGACCTCGATGCCGGTGCGCTCGATCATCACCGCGCCCGCCAATGGCACGCGCCTGCCGGCTACTACCCGCGAGGTCGCCCTGCGCGGTGCCGCCTGGGCCGGCGATCACGATGTCGCCAAGGTCGAGGTCTCCTTCGATGCCGGCCAGCGCTGGCAGGCCATGACGCTGGCGAAGCCGAAGAACCGCTATGACTGGGTGCGCTGGACCGGCGCGGTGACCCTGCCGAGCGAGGGCTATTTCGAGCTCTGGGTCCGCGCCACGGATTCCCGCGGGGTTGCCCAGCCGCATGTCGCGACCAACTGGAACCCGCAGGGCTACGGCTCCAACCCGTTCCACCGCACCGCGATCCTGGTCGGTTGACGATGGCCGCGCTTCACTCGCTCCGGATGGCCGCTCTTGCGGCCATCCTCCTCGCCCCCGCCGGCAGTTTTGCCCAGGAGGAGACGCCCGAGTCGCTGCCGGATTTCCGCGGCCGCGACGAAACCTTTGGCTACTGCATCGGCTGCCATTCGATGAAGGTCGTCGGCCGCCAGGGCATGGATCGCGTCCGCTGGGACGAAACCCTGAACTGGATGACCGAGAAGCACAGCATGTCGGCGCCCGATCCGGAGATGCGCGCGATCCTGCTCGACTATCTCGCCCAGGCTTTTCCGCCGAAGGCTCCGGCCCAGAGCGGCGGTTGGGTCAGTCCCTTCGCGCCCAAACCATAGGACTCCAACGATATGAAGCTTGCCTCACTGCTGGGGGCCGCGCTGCTCGCGGCCGCCGCCCAGCCCGCMCGTGCCCAGGATGCCGCCGCCGGCGAGAAGGTCTATGCCCAGTGCCGCGCCTGCCATCAGCTCGGCGAGACCGCCAAGAACACGGTCGGGCCGATCCTCAACGGCGTGATCGGCCAGAAGGCCGGAACCCGCGAAGGCTATGGCTACAGCGCCGCGATGAAGGATTCCGGGCTGACCTGGGACGACGCCACCTTCGCCAACTACATCCAGAACCCGCGCACAAAGGTGCCGGGCACCAAGATGATCTATGCCGGACTGAAGGACGAGAAGCGCATCGCCGATCTGCTGGCTTTCCTCAAGCAGTTCGATGCGAGCGGAAAGAAGGGTGGGTGACGGAGCGCGCCCCGGTGCCCTCTAAAGCATCGGCCCGAAACGTGGATTGCGGTTTTCGGGACAGAGCCGGCGCAAATACAAAGGGTTAGATCATCTGACCGGATAGGATTTCCTGTCCTATGATCTAGCCCGGCCGCGCAGGTTGCAGCGCTTCGTGACGATGACGGCTGGATCGGCGCGCGCCTCGGGCTGGCCGGGGTAGGGCAAGGCACGGTCGCCGGGCCGTGGCGGGCATGACGCTCGAAGCCTTGCGGTCTCTCCGTCCCGCTTCTGCAGTTGCAGGAAGGGGCGAGGCGGGGCACACAGGCTGCAGCATGTTCGGCATCACCCTGCGCACGCAGGACCCTGCAAAGCCCTTCTGGGCGCTGGTCGACAAGGCCTCGGCCTTCGAGACCGCGCCCTCGATCCGCGCGCTCGGCTATTTCCCCCACATCACGCTGGCGCGCTGCCCGGCGATCGGGACATCCAGCCTCGCCGCCGCCGCGGAGGCGCTCGCGGGCGAACCGGCCTTCGCGCTGACCTTCGAGCGGATTGAATTCTTCGATACCGAGCCGCTGGTGCTCTGGCTGAATCCCAGCCTCGATCAGCGCCTGATCGAGGCTCACGCAAGGTTGCATGCACGTGTCGATCCCGCACTCTGCGACCCGCATTACCTCGCGGAGCACTGGAGGCCGCATCTGACGATCGCGATGGCGATCGGTGGGACACAGCGGGAGTCTGCTTTCGACTTCGCCAAGCGGCCGTTTGCGCCGTTCACGCTGACCTTCGATGTCGCGGATTGCCTGTCCTGGCCGCCGGTCAGCATCCTGCAGACGCGAACGCTGGACCAAGAGCCGGCTTAGCAATCGCGTGGATTGAATCGGATGCTCGGGCCCGCCTGCGGCGGTCCTCGCTGCACGGGGAAGAGCGGTGCAGCCTGCCCGTTTGCGGGTGATCGGAAGGGCGCKGCGGGTGGTCAGCAGGCGGCCGGCCGCGTAGCATATCGATGCACAATCGCGGACTGCATCGCCATGCTCTCAAGATCGCTCAAGACCTTCCTGACCGTGGCGCGAACGCTGAATTTCACCCGCGCCGCCGAAGAGGTTCATCTCGCGCAGTCGAGCGTGAGCGACCAGATCCAGGCCCTGGAAACTGAACTCGGGGTTGGCCTTTTCACGCGTTCGAGGCTCGGTCTGGAGCTGACGCCTGCCGGAAAAGTTCTCCAGCCCTATGCCGAGGAGCTGACGCAACTGGCGGATGAAGCGCGGGCGGCGATGAGCGCGATCGCGGCGCACCCTGCCGGATCCGTCACCATCGGCGCGTTGGAGACCATCGCGTCGGCGAAGCTCCCGCAATGGCTTGCAGGCTTTTCGCGCAAGCATCCCGAGATCACGCTCACGATCAAGATCGGGAGCAGCGGAGAACTATTGAGGCAACTGGTGGATGGAGACATCGATGTCGCCTTCCGTTTCGACCAGCCGGATCTCGATGAACGTCTGGCCAGGCGTGCGATAGCGACGGCGCCCCTCGTCATCATCGGGTCCCCCGACAATCGCAGCGCGCTCCCCGGGGATCTTGCTGCATTCGCCGGCGCGCGCTTCATCGTCACCGAAGTTGGATGCGTCTATCGGCGGCTGTTCGACGAGGCTTTCGCTCAGGCGGGCCTCGCACGCCCGAGCCCCGCAGCCGAGGTCGGCAGCATCGCCATGATCGTGCGCCTGGTCGCGAGCGGGGCGGGCCTCGGCCTCGTCCCGCGCTTCGCCGTCACCGAGGCCCTGGAGCGCGGCGAGGTCGCGGACGCACCATGGCCCGGACCGCCGCCCTCGCTCTCGATGATATGGCGGCGCCGCCGCATCCAGCCCGCGGCGCTCAAGCATGTGCTGGCCGCCAGCGACAGTTTCGAACCGGTCAGATCAGCCGGTGTCCGCCCTCGACATGCAATACCGTCCCCGTCGTGAACCCGTTGCCCATCAGGAACCGAACAGCGTCCGCAATGTCATCGGGCTGACCGATCCGCCCAACCGGCAGGCGCTCGGCCATGGCGCCCAGCACCTCGTCCTTGCGGTCTCCGGCGACGAAAACCCAGATCGGCGTGTCGACCCAGCCCGGCGACACCGCATTGACGCGGATCGGCGCCAGTTCGACCGCAAGCGCCCGGACCAGCCCTTCCAGCGCCGCGTTCACGGCCGCCACCGCAGCCCCGCGGGCCGAGGGCCTGTAGGCGGCGATACCGGAGGTGAAGGTGAGCGAGCCATCGCGACCGATCTTCGAGACGCCATGCTTGGCCAGCAGCAGTGGCGCATAGATCTTGCTGTCCACGGCTCTCTGGACGGCCTTCAGGTCGAGTGCGGGCAGGAGTTCGTAAGCGCCCTCGATGTCAGCCACCGTGCAGACGACATGGTCGAGCGCGCCGACGCGCTCGAAGAGCGTCACCATCTGCTCTTCGCGGGAGACATCGGCAACGACGGCGGCGAGCGCCGCGGGAAAGCGGAGAGCCTCTTCGGCAGCCCGCAACCGGGCTTCATTGCGTCCGACGATGATGACTTCGGCGCCGGCGTCGAGGCAGTGCCGCGCCAGGGCCAGACCCATCCCGGATGCGCCTCCGGCGATGAGAACCTTCTTATGCGCGAGCGCCTTATCCATGATGATCGATCCCTTCGGGTTTTGAAACGTCGTCGGCAGACGTCGCAGGCCGGGCGGAGCMTTTGAAGCGGAATAAACCGATCGTGGTATCGGAAGCACCGATGCTTGGCCCTGCTAGATCACCGGACCGGATATCGTATCCAGTCCGGTGATCTAACCCTTTGTCTTTGCATCGGCTTTCCCGAAAACCGCAATCCACTTTTCGGGCCGATGCTTTAGGCGACACTGCCGGTCATCAGGGTCGACGAACGGCCGCTTCCCGCGGAGGGGCCGTTTCCTGCACGAAAACTGCACAACAATCCTGAGATCCTGAGCATTCTCAGGACCGGCGCTGCAATCGGCTGCGGCATCTCTGCGGCATGGCAGAGATCGTCGCTCCCCGTTCCCTCACATCAAGGCTGCCGCGCCGGCTGGCCCGCGATGGCTGGTGGCTCGTGGCCGGACCGCTCCCTGCCGAGACCGCCATCCTGGCCTTTCCCGCTCCGCCGCGCGGCCCCCGCGCGCCCGAATCCTCGATCAGCGAAGCCCCATGCCCATGTCCTCCCTTTCAGCAGAACCCCTAGAGCCGATATCCTCCCTGCCAGCGGAGCTGACGGCATCGCCGTTCGCGAGCCGCGCGACGCGCTGGCTCGCGACCCGGCTCGGGCTCGCCGCCGGCCTGGTGCTGCTCGCCGATTTCCTGTTCTACGGCCATTGGCTCGGCATCTCGCTCGCCTATTTCCTGGCGGCGCTTGCCATCGCTTCGCTCTGGGCGAACCCAATCCGCGCCGGCGCCGGCAGGCGCATCCTGGCGCTCGCGGTGCTGGGGGCGGGGCTGCTCGCCATCGCCGAGGAGGTCAGCCTGCTGTCTTCCTTCGTTGCGATCCTCTGCACGGCGGCCTTTGCCGTCATTCTCAGCCAGCAGCAGGCGCGCTGGCAGGAGCTGCTGCGGCAGGCGAGGCTGATGCTGCTGTCCGGCGCCGGCGGGCTAAGGCGGGATATCGGCCGTGTCGGCCGCCTCTCGGCACGGCGTCGGCGCGCATCCTCCGGCAGCGCCTGGCTCATCGGCTGGGTCGTGCCGCTGGTCCTCGTCGGCGTGTTCGCAACCCTGTTTGCCTCCGCCAATCCGCTCGTCGAGATCTGGCTGAACCGCATCGACCTCAGGCTGTTGCTTGATCTGCTCTCGCCCTGGCGCGCCGCCTTCTGGCTGATGATGCTTTGCCTGGTCTGGCCGATGCTGCATGTCCGGCTCGCCCGCAAGCGCCAGGCGAAGGCGAACCCTGCGGCGCCCCTCACGCCCGATCGCCACGGGCTCCTCGGCGACACGGCGATCCTGCGTTCGCTCGTCCTGTTCAACGCGCTCTTTGCCGTGCAGACCCTGCTCGACATCGCCTATCTCTGGGGTGGCGTCGCACTGCCGGACGGCATGAGCTATGCCGCTTACGCCCATCGCGGCGCCTATCCGCTCGTCGTCACGGCGCTGCTGGCGGCCGTCTTCGTCTTGGTCGCGATGCGGCCGGCCGGCGCCTCCGAGCGCCACCGCCTCGTCCGGCCGCTGGTTCTCGCCTGGGTCGGCCAGAACATCATGCTGATGGTCTCGACGCTGCTGCGGCTCGATCTCTATGTCGAAGCTTATTCGCTGACCTGGCTCCGGCTCGTCGCCTTCATCTGGATGCTGCTCGTCGCGCTCGGCCTGGTGCTGATCATCGTCCAGATCGTCGGGCGGAAATCGGTCAACTGGCTCGTCTCGGCCAATGCCGCCGCGCTGGCGCTGGCGCTCTACGCCTTCTGCTTCGTCAACACGCCGGCGGTGATCGCCAACTACAATTTCCGCCATTCCCAGGAGCTGCGCGGCACGGGCTCGCGACTCGATGCCGCCTATCTGACATCGCTCGGTCCCCAGGTGATCCCGGCCTTCGATCGCTACACGCCGCGCGTCGCCGCAGTTGGTCGCACAGTCCCCAATTCGACCTGGTCCTGGAACCCCAACAGGCTGCCGGGCAACCGTGGGTACATGGCCGATCGCCACCACAGGGAACAGGCGGATTGGCGGGCCTGGGGCTTTCGCGCGTGGCGCCTGTCGCGCTACTTGGCTAACACTCCCCATGCCCCGCTCGGGGGCAAGAGCAGCCCGGCCCCAGCCGACCAGTGACAGGCACGTGACGATGGCGCCCCGCATTCTTGTGGTCGATGACGACAGTCATATCCGCGAGGTCATCTGTTTCGCACTCGAAAAGGCCGGCATGGCCACGTCAATCGCCCGCGATGGCGTGCAGGCCCTGGAGAGTTTTCGGCGGCAGCCGGCCGATCTCGTCATTCTCGATATCGGCATGCCCGAGATGGACGGGCTCGAGGTCTGCCGCCAGCTGCGCAAATCCTCCGACGCGCCGATCCTCTTCCTCTCGGCGCGGGACGAGGAGATCGACCGGGTACTCGGCCTCGAGATCGGTGGCGACGACTATGTCACCAAGCCGTTCAGCCCGCGCGAACTGGTGGCGCGCGTCACCGTCATCCTCAGGCGCACGCGCACCGGCCGCTCGGTCGGGGCCGCGTCGGTGGAGCCGCTTTCCTGGGGCGCATTGCGGCTCGACCCCGAGTCGCATCTTGCCAGCTTCGCGGGCAGGGCGCTGCCGCTGACGGGGATCGAGTTCGCGATCCTGAAGACCTTTGCGGCCCGTCCCCGCCAGGTCTTCAGCCGCGAGCAGATCCTGGAAAGCGCCTATGGCGGCGCGATCCATGTCGCCGACAGGACGATCGACAGCCATATCCGCAACATCCGCGCCAAGCTCGCGGCATCGGGCTGCGGCAGCGCCATCGACACCGTGCACGGCGTCGGCTTCCGCCTTGGACGCTGCGAGGCCGGGACGTGACGGCCTCTGCCCCGTTCCCGGCCCAGGTCGCCGCGAAATGGCGGCCCAATCTCAGCCTTATCGTCTTCCTGATGCTGACGGCGGTGCTGGCCTTGCCGCTCGTCGGGCTATTCTTCTTCCGGATCTACGAGAACCAGCTCGTCCACCAGACCGAGGCCGAGCTGATCGCCCAGAGCGTGGCCCTCTCAGCCGCCATCCGGCGCGATTTCGAGAGCAACCTGCCGGCCGACGCCGCGCTGGGTGCTCACGTTCCGGCAACGCCGTCCTCGTCGGCGGACGAGCCGTTCAGGCCGATCCTGCCCAGCCTCGACCTGACGCGCGACAACCTGCTGGGCCGCAGGCCGGACGCGAAACCCGCGCCCGAGCCCGCCGGCGCAACCTTCAAGGCTGCCGGCGAGCGGCTTTCGCCGCTGCTCCTGGATACGCAGACAATCACGCTCGCCGGTTTCCGCCTGCTCGACCCCCATGGCGTGGTGATCGCGGGCCGAGACGAGATCGGCCTGTCGCTCGCCCATGTCGAGGAGGTCGCCAAGGCGCTGCAGGGCTCGTTCGCCGCGACCTTGCGGCAGCGCGTCTCGAGCCATGCGCCGCCGCCGCTCTACTCGCTCAGCCGCGGCACCAGCATCCGCATCTTCACGGCGACGCCGATCATCCTGGGGGATCGCGTCGCCGGCGTGCTCTATGCCTCGCGCACGCCGAGCAATGTCTTCCGCCATCTCTATGAGGAGCGCGGCAAGGTCGTGCTGGCCGGCCTCTCCGTCGCAGCGCTCACCCTGCTGATCGGGCTTGCCTTTCACCGCACCATCACCCGGCCGGTGCATGAGCTGATCGCGCGTACGACCGCCATCGGTCATGGCGACCGCAGCGCCATGCGCCCGCTGACGAACCACGGCACCGCCGAGTTCGCGCGCCTGTCGCAGAGCTTCCTGGACATGGCCGGCAGCCTGAACAACCGCTCCGATTTCATCGCGACCTTCGCGGCCCATGTCTCGCATGAGCTGAAATCGCCGCTGACCTCGATCGAGGGCGCGGCCGAGCTGCTGCGTGACGATGGCGCCGGTGACGGCCCTGCGATGAGCGAGGCGAAGCGCCGGCACTTCCTCGGCAACATCATCGCCGACACGCATCGCCTGACCGCGATCACCAACCGCCTGCGGGAACTTGCCCGCGCCGAAAGCACGCCGACCGGCGGCACGACCAGCCTGTCTCCGGCAATCGCCGATCTGCAGCGGGATTTCCCCGGCATCCGGATTCGCGCCGAGGGGGCGCTCGACAGCGCCATCCGCATTTCGGCCGAGAACCTGCGCATCATCCTCAGCCATCTCACCGACAATGCGCTGCGTCATGGCGCGAGCGAGCTCGACATCGTCGCGGCCACGGAGGCGGACCGGCTCTGCCTCACCCTGCGCGACAATGGCAGCGGCGTGTCCCCGAACAACCGGGCGCGGATCTTCGACAGCTTCTTCACCACGCGCCGCGACAGCGGCGGCACCGGCATGGGATTGTCCATCGTCCGCGCCATGCTGAACGCCCATGGCGGCGCGATCGCGCTTCTCGACGACGAGCCCGGCACCACCTTCGCACTGGCCTTTCAACGGGCGCCCGGGGCGGAAACCCATGTCGAGACGAATGTGTCTGAGACAAGCGAGTCCGAGACGGGCCTGCGCTCGCGCGGGATGATGATCGCCCTTTGCCTCGCAACGATCGCCGCGGGGCTGCTCCTGCGCCGTTTCGGGATGGGGCTCGGGCTGCCGTTCGGCGTCGTGAAATATGGCGGCTCGCTGCTCTGGGGGACGATGGTCTACCTTCTGCTGACCATCATCGCTCGGCGTCAGCCGGCATCCCGGCTTGCGATCCTTGCCGCGCTGATCGCGCTCTGCGTCGAGCTCAGCCGCCTCTATCACACGCCCTGGCTCGATGCCTTCAGGCTGACGACGCCCGGCGCGCTGCTGCTCGGGCGCGTCTTCTCGCCCTGGAACCTGGTGGCCTATGGCGCCGGTATCGCGTTGGGCTGGGCGACGGACCGCCTCATTGCACGGGCGCGCCTTTAGCGCCTCGACACCGCCTCATCCCTTCCTTTCATGGGGGGCGCCGAGGGCTCGGGCCGAGCGGCGCCGTCGCGCTCCCCCGTCGCGATCCGGTCGTCCTTGTCATCGAGCAGAATGCGCTCGGCCGCTCCGTCGAGATCCTCATACTGGCCGCTCTTGAGGGACCAGAGGAAAGCGGCGAGCGCTGAGGCGCCGAGCAGGAGGGCCAGGGGCACGAGGAAGACGAGGCTGCTCATTGGCCCGGCTCCGCGGCCAGCCTCGGCTCTGCCGGCATCGCGTCGGCCGGGCGAGGGGATCCGGCCTTATCCACTTTGAGACGCAGCGC
>NZ_JBFTKP010000045.1:0-47361 GCF_056396005.1 Allobosea sp. 05T439
GCCGGTCGAGCGAAGCCGCGTTGCGGTCCCCGTCCGTGCGTCCCTGCGCTCCGATCGCCTCACCCCAAAGCGTGAAGCGTTCCATGGCGAGGCGCGGCGCCGGCAGAGTTGTGCCGGCTGATCTGCCGGGCGCGTCGGCGCTGAAGGCGGCGTTGACCGAGCCGCCGGACGAGCCGGCGGCCAGGGGCCAGCGCAGCCGGTTGAGGATGGATTCGCGAATGAGATGGCTGTCCTCGATCGCGACGCTGACCGCTTGCGCGTGAGCCTCACCCGAGAGCGCGTCGAAGCCGGCGCGGGCGTCGGCGACGCTTGCCGTGAGCAGCGCATCGTAGACACGGTTGCCGGAACCCAGCGCTTCGGCTGCTCCGGCGGCACCGGCCTGGTTGCGGGTCAGGGCGACCTGCGGAAAGGCGATCGCGTTGCGATCGAGCGTCAGCGCCACCTCGGTGGCGCCATAGGCCAGGCTTGGGGTCAGGAAGGCAAAATTGGAGGTCACCGCGGCGAACTGGCCGATGACCCCGCCCTGCGCGGTCAGGATGGTGTAGCGCGTCGAGGCGCCATAGCCGCCTTGTTCCGCCAGAAGCTGCACCGTTCCTCCGGACACGGTCGCGGTCCCGGTGGCGGCGATCCTGTCGGACTGGCCGGCGGCATTGACCTCGAGCTGATAGGTCGAGCCGGGAGCGAAGGAGATGTTGCCGGCAACGTTCAAGGTGCCGATCGAATTGCCCGGTGCGACCGTGCCGGCATGGCCGACAATGACGCTCCCGACCGTGCCGGAACCGCCGAGCGCGCCGCCGGCCAGGGTAATGGCGGAGCCCGTCAGCGAGCCGTTGACCGTGAGCAGGCCCGACAGCACCGAGGTTGCCCCGGTATAGCTGCTGTTCCCCGTCAGAATGAGCCGGCCGGAACCCTGCTTGGTCAGCGTCCCCGTGCCCGAGATGTTCGCTGCGAGCGTGGCGGTATCGACAAAATCCGCGACGATGGCGCCGTCATTCAGGATCGCGCGCGTGTCGATCGCGCCCGCGCGCCCGCCGGTGCCAAGATTGAGCACGGAGGTATCGCTGATCTCCACCCAGCCGGCCTTGACCGTGCCGCCATCCGCAGCAGTGAGCATGGCGGTGGTGGCGCCGCAGCCGCAGCCATAACCGACGAAGAGGCCGTCGACCACGTTGAGCTGGGAGCCTGCGCCCGTGACCGTCACAGTGGCGCTGGCGAGGCCCAGCCCGGCATCGGAATCGTAATAGAGGTTGCCGTTCAGATTGACGATGCCACCGTCGGAAACGACGAGCGCGCCGGTTCCATTGGACCATTTGGAGCCGATGAACATGTGCTGCTCGACATTCCAGACCGAGCCGGCTCCGGTCACGCTGACGGTCGACGAGGTCCCATGCCCCTCGATGAGCGCGCCCGCCTTGCTGTTCATCACGCCGCCGCCGCTGATGGTCAGGGTCGCGGCAGCAGGACCGCCGACATCCGTGTAGCCCTCATTGGTGACGCTGGAATTTGCCCCCGAAACCTCCATGGCGGATTTGATCGCCAGGTACCCCATCGGGTCCACCAGCTTCAGCGTTCCGCCATTGCTGACCCGGAGCAGGCCGCTCGACACTTCGTTCCAGCCCATTGCCCAGCCGGCCGGATCGCCGACCGTGAGCGAACCGCCCTTGATCTCGAGCGTCGGGCTCGCGCTGCCGCCGAGGGTKAGCGCGCCCCCGATGACATTCTGTGCTCCGGTCAGCGACAGGGTGCCGGCGCCGTTCACAAAGAGAGAGCCCGGGCCGGAAATCTGACCCGAAAGGGTCAACACGCCGCTGGTGTCGATCGTGCCGCCGGCTGCGCCCAACGTCACATCCCGTGCCGAGGTGAAGCTGCCGGTGGTTTTGAGTGTGCCACCGTTGAGGGTCAGCCCCCCTGAGACCGCACCGAGATTGGCGTCGCGGCTTATGGACAGAACGCCTCCGTTGATGTTCGTCCCGCCGCTATAGGTATTCGTCCCTGTCAGGATGGTGACCCCGGCCTCGATAAGAAGCGCGCCGGCGCCTGTGATCTTGGGCGCGAACGTGTAGGCCGTAGAGGTATGGTTGAAGACAATGCGTCCCGTGGCTGCGCCGAATGCGACTTCGGCCGCGAGAAGGCTCCCGACCGCCGCCGCCGGTTGGCCGGACGCGGCACCAATGTTCAATGTGCCTGTACCGCCATAAGTGCCATTGGAGGCGACTCCAAGGATGCCCCCGCCACCTTCAACGGAAACGGTGCCTCCGGCCTGAATGGTGAGCGTCCCGTCGCCGAAACCGCCGACATACATGAACGAGCTGCTGCTCAGGGACGATGCGGCCCCTGTGACCGTCACCGAGCCCGCGGCACGATGGGAGGGGCCGGCGGCGTTGCCTATGACAACGGAATCAAACGAGACAGTCCCTCCTGCTTCTATGAGCAGCGAGCCAGTGCCAGAGTGTCCAACATCGAGTTGTCCACTGCCTCTGAGGTATGATCCAGTCCCCGTCACGCTGACTGAGCCGTTACCGCCGACGGCTACGCCGATGCGGACAATTTCGGAGCCCACGCTGACGGTACCGCCGCCCGCAATGGTCAGCGCGCCAGTGCCTGTTTGACCAATGTTGAGGAAGCCGCCCGGAGTCCAATGCGGCAGCGGATTGGGCGATGGAAGAGGCGAAACATCGCCCGTCACCGTCACGGACGGCGTTTGCGCGGCAGCTCCCAGCGGCAGGCCGGCGAGCCAGGTGACGAGAGACAGCGCCGTGGTCGCCGGGAAGGACGCAGCGCGGCGGCCCGGCCGCGCGTGTCCGCGTGCCTGCAGGCCGGATTGTTGCCGGCCACGAGCCGCATCTTCGATCAGTCGCAGGATGGCGAGCGGCGCTCGCGCTCCGCGCCCCACACCGGCCGCCCTCTGCACTCGCCTCATCTAGCCCCCCGGCGCCGCGGACAAGATCGAGACGCACCCGCAATGCATGCCCGACCGTGAGAGTTAGGGTAGCGGCACTCTCGCGACAATACGGCATTCGCCGTAGATGCCGCGGAAAAGTTGTATAACTCAGATGTTAAATGACGCAGCGTCCTGCCGTGTGGGCGCTGGAGCAGAACGCGGTCGGCTGGGCGAGAGTCAGTGTGCTGCGCCGCCGGCGCCGTCCCAGGGCATGCGAACCTCCGCTGGCGGTCGTCAGAGCGCAACTGCCAGGTTGTTGGGGAGGCGATATTCCCCTGAACAATGGTCGCCGTCTGCCCTTAAGGCTTAGAGAACTCCGGCCTCCGCTGCTACGATGCCCACCCGCGTCCGCTCACCGAGTGTCATTATGCCCACCAGCAACCCTCTGTCGTGGAGCGCTGAGAGCCTCCGTCGCGCTATCGGCGCGGCCGGGGTGGCCCTTTGGTCGTGGAACGTGGAGACCGACCGGTTCGCCATGGACGAACGGGGATATGCCTTATGGGCAGTGCAGGACGACAGCATCCCGGTAAAGTTCGAGGATCTCTCAGCCCGAATTCACCCCGCCGACCGGGATCGGGTACGGAGCGCGTTCACGGCGACGCGGGCGATCGTCGGCTCCTATGAAATAGATTTCCGCATTATTATCGATGAGGAAATCCGATGGATCTCCGCTCGGGGCATTGGCGACGATTCGCATCTGCACAATGGCATTGCCTACGGCATCTTTCTTGATGTGACGGGGCGCAAGCAGGCGGAGGAAGGCCATGAGCTTCTCGCCGGGGAGATGAGCCATCGCGTCAAGAATCTGCTGTCCATTGCCTCGGGGCTGACCCTGATCTCGTCGCGGTCCACGACGACCGCCAAAGAGATGGCCACCGAATTGACCGGGCGCCTGGCGGCACTTGGCCGAGCCCACGATTTGGTGAGACCGCTCCCGGGCCACCAAGGCCATGCGGCTCTGCTCGGCGACCTGTTGTCGATCCTGCTGTCTCCTTATGAGGACCTGGGCGCCTTCAGCGGGCGCATCCGCGTCGCGGTGCCGCGCATGGGCGTTGGTGAGAGTGCGGCGACCACGCTGGCCCTTATCATCCATGAGCTCGCGACCAACTCGTTGAAATATGGCGCGCTGTCGGCCGAGACCGGCACCCTGGACGTTTCGGGTTGCTCTGACGACGAAGAGATCAAGATCATCTGGACGGAGCGGGGAGGCCCTGCCGTCGAACCTCCGAACGGCGCCGGTGGTTATGGTAGCCGCCTCGTGGTTCGCAGCATCTCAGGGCAATTGGGGGGCTCGATCGACTACAATTGGTCCCTCGAGGGGGTCATTGTCACGCTGCGGATCAAGGCGGCGAAGCTCGCTGACTAGGTGTTGCGACGCACGGCTGCGATGACTCGCGCCGCAGGTAGGCCGTCCGTGTCTTTTACGGCAGGTGCGTTCTCGCGTCCCGGGCGATCGCCCGACCGCGAGATATCGATGACGTGTGCCGCCCCTGCAGAAATCAGGTTCAGCTTCGGGTCACTGGCGCGCCGTGCGCGCTGCTGAACGGTGAGGGATTTCCAAGAAGCGGACATTGCGCCGGAACGGCAGCGAGGCGACCGCGGGCTGACTTCAGCTCGCTCACTTCGCGAAGCGGCCTTCATACTTGAACTGCGGGGCCGCCTTCAGCTGTTCCTTGGTGGCGTTGATCCGGGCGTTCCATTTCTTGTCCGACGCATTCCAGGTGACGGCAAGGGCGCTGGGACTGACCGCAACATAGTGCTTGCCCATGCCGAGCAAGCCGCCGACCGACAGGATGTAGGAATCAAAGCCGTTGCCGGCGATGACGAAATCCTCGATCTCGCCAACGCTTTCGTCACCAGAGTTCCTGACGTCGAGACCCTTGAGACTGCTGACGAGCGCCGAAGACTCCTCGACAGAAACGAACACCTTTKGCTCCGCCGGTGCAGGGACGGGCGCCGTCTGGGCGATGGCGGTGCCGGTAAGCAGGGTGGCAGCGACAGTAAAGGCGATGGCGCGCATGTTCGGAAGGTCCTTCTCTTTGGTTCGCAGCCTGAACTGCTGCGGCAGGATGGAATGGGAATTCCGAGCACCCCAATCTGTTTCTCAGGGCGCAAACTCCGCGGGAAGAGACGGTGTCCACGGGCTGTGAGAGCGGTTGGGGGAGGGAGCCAATCACGACGGTGCAATCACGACGGTGAAAGTGCAGGAACTGATTCGGTTGACCCCACTTCCGGCCGCAGTCGCTGCCGCCTGTCGATATGCGCGTCAGGCGGCGATATGCTGATGTGGCAGCGGCAACGCGCGACGCCGGCGCTTCGCCGCACAGCCTTACCTGTAGCGGTAATATCCGGAGTCGTGTGCCCGGCGCCCATAGGCGCGCGCGTGTGGAGGGGGGGCGCCGTAGTGTCGACCGTAGCCCCGTCCACGCTTCCAGTGGGTAGACCCGTGCCAGCCCTTATGGCCCTTATACCCGTGGCCGCCATGCTTGATCTGCTCGATGTGATTTTGGCCCTCGATCGCCGTCAAACCCGCGACCGGAGTGGCCGGCGCCATGGACGGCGAAATTGAGCCGAAGCCCAGCGCGGCAGCCGCAACAAGGATGAACTTTCGCATCGGTGTCTCCCAGGAAATTGCCGAAGTGCGGAAGGGAAAGGAAGCAGGTGCGTGGACAAGCCGAGGATCATCCACGGCGGAGCGCCGGTCATACTCAGCCGCAGATGCGCGAGCGCCGCACAACGACCTCGCCAAAGCGGTTGACGCGACGCTTTTCCACCAACCGACAATCCGCGTAGCGCTCGCGGATGACCCGACGCTCGCCATACGCTCGGCGCTCGCGATATCGGGGGGCGTCATAGCCGGGCCGGTCAATTCCCATATCGAGCCGTACCTGAGACTGGGCTGGCGCGCCGAGCATCGCGGTCGCGGCAATGCCGGCAGCCATTAACAGTGTCCGTATCAAAGCGTATCTCCCCCAGAATATTGTGATGACGTTAGACTTGGGCTTGTCCGGGAAATGCAAAGACAGGAGCCCACCCAGGAAGGGTGGGCTCCTTCTCGATCATTCGATGATCTGCACGATCTTGCGGGTTTTCGGCTCGACGAGGACGGTCTGATCGTTGATCACCGTGTAGCGATATTCGGTTTTGCCGTAGCGAGCGGGAACTTCGCGATAGGTCACGGTGTCGGGCAATGTCGCGCCGACGACGACCTTTTCGCGATAAGCCACCGAAGGGACCTTCTGCTGCGTCACATAGGTCCGGAACTCGGTTCTCTGGTCCGCAGCGATACCTCCTACGATCGCGCCAGCCGCGGCGCCGCCGACCGCGCCAACGGCTGCACCGGCAGGTCCCCCGACAATTGCGCCTCCCACTGCGCCAGCGCCAGCGCCCGTGGCGGCGCCCGCTGCCGCACCAGAGTTCGACTGCGCAAATGCGGTCACCGGAACGACGGCGAGAGCGGCGATAAGAACAAGATTCTTGATCATGGTTCTTTCCTTTTCATGGGGCTCGGTTTTGGCCCCAGCTGAAAAGGTAAACGTGCGGGTAAGGTAAGGTGTTCCATGAATAACTGTTCATGATGACATGTTTAGCAGCGTCTTATTATTTATCTATTCGGAAGCGCGATCACGCCCGCGATGGGCATGTCTGCTCGTGGCCCGGGCAGGCGGGGAACTTTCATTCGATGGGCGCGTATCGAGTGGAGAGAGCGATTCCGGAGCCCGTTCATGACCCCCTATTTGGCGGCACTTCTTCCGAGCGCGCTTCTCCTGGTCTCCCACGCGGACACCGACAGGGGCGTGACCTATACCTGCAGCTTCGAGGAAGGTGTGATCGTCATCGACCGACCGGACGCTGCGGGCGGGGTCATGGTTCAAATCCACGGCGAGGCACGGCGATACGTCTTCGACCTGCAGAAGCTGGTGCCGGACGATGACCGACTGCCGACTTATTATTTCCAGGCCGAATTGAAGCGTTGGAAGCTGTTGAACAAGCGCGGAGAAACCGTCGAGACGACGGTTTGCAAGGCAAGCCTCTAGCGGCTGGATGGCGCGACCCCGCTCGATGGTCATCGACTGGTCATCAGGTTCCAGGCGCCGAAGTCCGTGACGGGCCTGTCAATCGCCGATCATGACCACAAAGATGCCCGCGATGGCGCTCCCCCGGCCGCAAGGGAAAAATCCATCGAAGGACGCCTGAGCTGCGGTCATGCGTTTGTGTTTCACCAGCCTCAAGGGACCGGAGAGCCCGGGTGATTGCTGTCCTTGGATACGTCCGGCTGCGATCATCTCAGTGCGTCCTTCTGCCGAACGCTATCGAAAGATCGGCTCCGATCGCCGGGGCGGCGCGGATCAGAGCTCGCCTTGTCGCCAAGGAACGAGCAGTTGCACAAACTATGGCGGATTCACGGGGGCGGCTTTGCGCTGCGCGCCTTGCACGCGTTCTTTCCGCCGCTCTAGGATCGGCCTGCTGACATAGCGGCGACGCCGGCAGGCTCCGGGGGCACCCGCGACCGTTCCATCTGCTCGCACGGAAGGTCTCAAGGCATGAAGCGTCGGACATTTTTGGGCGCTGCCGCTGGCGCCGCCGTATCGGTCATCGCAAAGCCCAGCCTCGCGCAGCCGGCAAAGCTCCTGAAATTCGTTCCCGAGGCGGATGTCGCGATCGTCGATCCAGTCTGGACGACGGCGACGGTGACGCGCAATCACGGCTATCTGGTCTTCGATACGCTCTATGGGCAGAACGCCGATTATGGTTTCGAGCCCCAGATGGTGGCGGGCCATACGATCGAGGATGACGGCAAGACCTGGCGACTGACATTGCGCGAGGGCCTGCGTTTCCATGATGGCGAGCCGGTGAGGGCGCAGGACGTGGTGCCGAGCATCCGTCGCTTTTCCGCGCGCGATGCCTTCGGCCGGGCGTTGATGGATGCAACCGACGAGCTCTCGGCCGAATCCGACCGCGTCGTGAAATTCCGCCTGAAGCGGCCGTTCCCGCTGCTTCCGGCAGCCCTTGGCAAGACCGGGACGTCGATGCCCTGCATCATGCCGGAACGGCTGGCGCTGACCGACCCCAACAAGCAGGTGACCGAGATGGTCGGCAGCGGCCCGTACCGCTTCAAGGCCGACGAGCGGGTGCCGGGCGCCTTGGCGGTCTATGAGAAATTTGCAGGCTATGTGCCGCGGCCCGATGGCTCCGCCACCTTCACCGCCGGCCCCAAGAGCGTGTTCTTCGACCGGGTCGAGTGGCGCATCATGCCCGACCCTTCGACGGCGGCCAACGCGCTCAGCACCGGCGAGATCGACTGGTGGCAGAACCCGACACCGGATCTGCTGGGGACGCTGAGAGCCAAGGCCGGCGTGAAGGTCGAAGGTCTAGATCCGGCCGGCGGCATCGGCTGCCTGCGCTTCAACAGTCTCCACCCTCCCTTCGACAATCCCGCAATCCGGCGCGCCCTGCTCGGCGCCATCGACCAGACCGAGTTCATGACCGCGGTCGCCGGAGACGAACGCTCGATGTGGAAGGACCATGTCGGCGTGTTCAGCCCCGACACGCCGCTGGCGACCACGGCCGGAACGGAGGTTCTGGTCGGCAAGCGGGATTTCGCGGCGGTCCGGCGCGAGCTTGCGGCCGCCGGCTACAAGGGCGAGCGCATCGTGCTGCTCGACCCGACCGATTACCCCTCGACCCATGCGCTGGCGATGGTGGCGGCGGACGCGCTGCAGAAATCCGGGATGAATGTGGACATGGTCTCGACCGATTGGGGCACCGTCGTTCAACGCCGCGCGAGCAAGCAACCCATCGACAAGGGGGGCTGGAACATCTTCTTCACCTATCTGAACGGCACCAATAATTTCGACCCCGCCAGCCAGCTCGGCATCCGCGGCAATGGCGATCAGGCCTGGTTCGGCTGGCCGAAATCGCCGCGCCTGGAAGAGCTGCGCCTCGATTGGTTCGGGGCCAAGGATATCGCCGCTCAAAAGTCGATCTGCGCCGAAATCCAGAAGCAGTTCTTCACCGAGGTGCCCTATATCCCGCTCGGCGCCTATTACGAGAAGACGGCCTATCGCGAATTGGCCGGGATGCGTATTGGCTTCGCACAATTCTACGACGTGAAACGAGCATGATGTCCAAGCCGATCCGTATCKCCGTTCTCCAGTTCGCCCATGAGACGGTCACCTTCCTCCCCAACGACACCACCCGCGAGGATTTCATCTATCCCGGCTCGCCGGCCGGCGGCGAGGCGCTGCTTGCGACCGACCCGAAGGGCTATATGGGCGGCTTCGTCCAGGTCGCGCGCGAACACGACGATGTCGAGCTGATCGGCATCACCTCGCCGCTCTGGCCGCGCACCGGCACGGGCTCGGGTTGGGTCACGCAGGATGCCTACGAGCATTTCCTCGGCATCATGATCGAGGAGCTGAAGGCTCAACCGGCGCTGGACGGCGTCTATCTGGCGCTTCACGGCGCGCTGGCGGTACGCGGCGTGCCGCGTCCCGAGGCCGATATCGCAAGGCGCGTCCGCGAGGTCGTCGGCCCGGAGGCCTTCATCTCCGCGACATTCGATCCCCATGGCAATGAGGACGAAGCATTTCTAGAGCAGGCCGACATGGCCTTCTGCGTCAAATACTTCCCCCATTACGACATGCACCTGCAGGGCGAGCGCGCGGCGCGCATGCTGGTCAGGGCGATCCGCGGCAGCTTCAAGCCGGTGCACCGGTCGCTGCGGATCCCGATCCTCGCACCCACGGTCGTGATGTGGACCGGCGCCTCGCCCTGGTCCGACCTGATCCAGCGGGCGCTGATCTGGGAGGCGCGGGAGCCGGATGTCTTCGTCAATGTCTTCTTCGGATTTCCCTGGTCGGACGTTCCCGATGCCGGGATGGGCCTTCAGGTCCTGACCAATGACGACCCGGATCTCGCCGAGCGCGTGCTCCGCGATATGGCCGACTGGACCTGGCGGCGGCGAAAGGCGCTGCTCGAGACCGTGAAGATCCACACGATGGAGCAGGGCGTCATTCTCGCCCGCGAGGCCGTGACGGAGGGCAGGGCGCCGGTCGTGCTCGCCGATTACAGCGATCGCTCGGGCTATGCCACCTGGCTGCTGCAGGAGATCGTCGCGCAGAGCTGTGAGCGCACCCTGATCGCCACCATCGCCTCGCCCGAGGCTATCCGTGCCGTGCTCGCGGCCGGAGCCCGGCCCGGCGATGCGTTCGACGCGGAGATCGGCGGCCTCTTCGATGAATCGGCAGGCGAGCCCGTGCGCATCACCGGCACGATCCGCGATATCCGGACGGCCACGAACCGACGCGGCATGGGCAACGAGTCCGTCTGCGTCAGCTTCGGCAACGGCAATGTGCTGGTCTTGAGCCCTTATCTGGTCCAGATCATCGAGCCATCGGAACTCCGGGAACTCGGTCTCAAGCCCGCGGAATTCGATATCATCGCGATCAAGTCCCGCGTCCATTTCCGCCGGGGTTTCGACGATAGCGGCTTCGCGCCGACGATCCTGCTGGTMGAGCCGTCGCAGCCCTTCATGGGCACGGTGCATCTCGAAGCTCTGCCCTACGAGAACCTGACGCTGAAGGACTACTATCCCTATGGCAGCCCGCGMTTTCAGCCGGAGGAGGGTGGAGATCGCTAGCGTCGGCCCGACATAGCGGACGGCKGTTTTCGGGAAAGCCGATGCAAACACAAAGGCTGAGATCATCGGAGCGGATACGATATCCGGTCCGATGTCCAGGCGTGATCTCGGTGGTCCATTACGATGACCGCAGGACCGGGAAAGCGACTATTCCGATAGTACCGGCTCCGATTGAAATCTGACCTGTTCTGCGAGCAGGCGATAATGGGCTATCTGCCCCGCAGACCAGGTTTCGAACTCCGACAGAAAATCAGGCGCGACCGCGACCGTGCGGCCGCCGTGATCGACCGAAAAGCAGCCGCGCCGCTCGGCCTCATTCAGGATATTGCCGATATGCTGGCGCGAGACGCGAAAGCGCTCCGCCAATCCGCCATAGGACAACGAAACAGGTGCGGCGGCACCGGCGCGGGCCGCGTAATGAGCACCCAGCACGGCCGATAGCACCGGATAGCCGCAATCCTGTTCGGCCAACCGGACAATGTTCGCGAAGGGCGCGAAGTAGACGTCTTCCTGAAGGAACATATCGTAGGAACGGCCGAGCCAGTCGGCCAGAGCGATGTCCTGGCTGCGCAGGTGAGCGGCGAACGGCCGTGGCGGCGGGGCGATTTGCTCCGAAGCTTCGAGAAATGCCAGGGGTGAGCGACCGATCTCCAGGAGGAGCGCCATCGCGGGCTGTAGCCGCACGGCGCGGCGATCCTGGGAGGCGCGGGTCGCGACGACATACCCGCCCAGCTTCAGCGCAGCGACGAGGGCGGCGACCTGCCGGGGGCTGGCGTGTGCAGACCGCTGAAGGGCGGAAATCGTCGGCAGTTCTCCTCCGCTCCGGCGCCAGCGGGCATCCTGGCCGATCAAGGCGAACGAGACGAGATAGCGCAGCTTCTGTCCGAAGAACTTGTCAGCCGGCCAGGCCATCTCCGGTGGCTGCATCATCGCGATGCAGTAGTTCTGCAACGCGTGGCCGAAGGCGGGCGAACGGATCAGCTCGACCGCATAGGACCATACGGGCTCCTGCGCATAGGCATCGACGGCGGGATGCAGATGGTCGGCGCGGCTGACCGGCCGAAAAGCGTCGCTCATGGCGGAATACCTGCAAAGTTTGGACTTTGCTATCTGTGTGGGGGCTGGAGTAATGCGATGTCCAGAGCCGATCGAGATCGACAGATAACGAGCTATGCGCCCTTCTGCTATCAATTCCTCAAAGCCGCCGACAAAGAACGGGCGTATATCATCAAGGCACCATGATGTCAGAAGCGGATACATCAATTTTTACAGGATTTATTGTTCAATCACTTTGTATATTGCCTTCTGTTTCCTTGGGTCCCATGCCGCAAATGGGCAGACCAATGGCAATGTGGGCGGCCTGGGCGAGGTTTCAACCAATAATCCCTATCCTTTCAGCACACTGACCTTCATTGGCACGGCTGGTCATATCCGTGCCTTGAACGACGTGAACCTGGGCAGCCAGGTGTTGACCGACGATGACTCGGTCGCCCGGCTGACGGCCGTCGCCGGTCGAACATTGTCTGTGTCGTTCGGCCGGTTCGGACGAAATTCGACCCTCTATCTCGGTTCAGCCACCGACACCGGAAACATCAACGTGACCGGCTGGACTGGATTCGGAGGCCTGGGTGCGCGGCTGGTCATCGAGGGGGGCAATGCCATCGCCGCCGGCCAAGATCGGCTTGGGCTCGCCGACTTCGGTCGATCATTCCGCTCGATCACCATCAACGATGGCGCAACGCTGCAGTTCTCAAGCTACGAAGCGACAATCAACCGTCTCGAAGGCGGTGGCGCAATCGGGATCGCTGCGGCGCTGACGATTGGCGGCGGGACGTTCTCTACGAGCATTACGGGCGCGTCGCGCTTGAGCTTTCAGGGAGACAGCATCTGGACCGGGGTCGGCGCCGGCATCGGCACGCTCGAGGTGCGATCCGGCGCGACGCTGACCACCAACAATCCCGGCGCCGTCGAAGCGAAGACGAACCTCCAGATCGATGGCACCTATCGGCTCAACTCGGCCCTTGCCGTGGACGGCTTGAGCGGCAGCGGCCTGATCGAGTTGGGGCTTGGGGCGCGGCTGAGCGCAGGTTCGCAGGACGCCAGCTCGACCTTCAGCGGGGTGATCTCGGGCAGCGGGGGCGGGCTGACCAAGGACGGCAGCGGCACGCTGACCCTGGCTGGCGCCAGCACCTATACCGGTGCGACAATCGTCAATGGCGGCACTTTGCAGATGGGCATTGGCAACGCTCTGCCCTCTTCGACAAACATCACGCTGAATGGCGGGACCTGGAGGCTCGCGGGCTACGATCAGGCCGTCGCCAGCCTGGCGGGAAATGCGGGGACGACCGTCGCGCTCGGCTCGGCCACGCTGACCCTCGGCGGTGGCTCGAGTATCGGTTTCTTCGGCAATATCACCGGGACCGGCGGCCTGACAAAAGTCGGGGTGAACAGTCAGGACCTGTACGGCGTCAATTCCTATTCAGGCCCGACAACCGTATCGGGCGGCATGCTCCGCATTGCGCTCGGCGGCACACTGCTCAACTCCCGGCAGATCAACATCTCGGGCGGAGCGGCCTTCGACGCGGTCAGCAGCAATGCGCTTTCGCCGCAAGCCGTCGTCACCCTGAGCGGCTCGAATACGAGTTTCCGGATCAACGGCGACCAGAGCATTGGCGCGCTCAGCGGTACGGCAGGCGCGCAGGTGATCTTTGGTGCCGGACGCACTCTGACCGTCGGTGGCAACAATGCCGATAGCACCTTCGCTGGCAATGTCGGATCGGACGGCCATGGCAGCCTGATCAAGACCGGCACGGGCGGGTTCACGCTCTCGGGCGCGAGCAGCTACACCGGTTCGACCACAGTCGATGGCGGCACGCTGGTCGTGAACGGCTCGATCGCCGTTTCTTCCGGCGTGACGCTCAACGCCGGGGGCACGCTTGGCGGCTCGGGCACCGTCCCGGGCGTGACCGTCACCGGCGGCACGCTCTCGCCTGGCAACTCTCCGGGCACGCTGACGGTCTCCGGCAATCTCATGATGGACGCGGTCTCGACCTACCGTGCCGAGGTGCAGGGGCCGCTCGCCGACCGCATCAATGTCAGCGGCACGGCTGCGCTCGCCGGCACGCTGCAGATCGTGCCACTCGGCCAGACCTTCCGTTTCAACAGCCCCTACACCCTGCTCTCGGCAGCGGGCGGGCGGAGCGGCACCTTCGGGACCGTCGACACGACCGGCGCTTTCGGCGACGGCGTCACCACGACCGTGAGCTACACCGCCCAGGACGTGCAGTTGACCTTGACCCCGCGCCCGCTGACACCCGGCGGCTCAGGGGATCCCGGCTCGTCACCAGGCTCGCCACCCGGCTCTCCATCGGGCTCGCCTGCGCTCGGCGTGACCTCGCCGCGTAACGCCTATGCCGTCGCCGCCTCGATCGACAGGGCGGTGGCGAATGGGGGCGACGCCTCGCCGCTGTTCAACCTCTACAACCAGCCGGCGAGCGCGATTCCGGCCGTCGTCAACCAACTCTCGGGCGAGATCCATGCCAGCGTTCCGGCGCTCGGCTTCCAGGCGGCGAACGCGTTCCTCGGCACCATGCTCGACCCCAACGGCCGCGGCCGTCTGGCCGGTGCGGCGGGGGCGCCCGGCGGAGCGGCCGGCTTCACCGCCGGTCTGCCCGCGAAAGGGAGCGCCGCCGGGCCTGCCACCTTCGACCCGGCGCGCTTCTCGCTCTGGGGCGCTCCCTTTGGCTCGCGCGGACGCTATGATGGCGAGCGCCTTATCGGCTCGGCCAATCGCACGCTCGATGACGCGCATCTGGCGGTCGGCGCCGATGTCCTGCTGGCGCCGGGTACGGTCGCGGGTGTCGCGGTCGCCGCGGGCCAGGCGCGCGCCTCGCTGTCCGGCGGGCTCGGCAAGATCCACAGCGACGCCTTCCAGGCGGGGCTCTATGGCCTGACCAGGCTCGGCCCGGTCAACCTCGCCGCCGCCGGCGGCTATGCCAGACTGGACAACGACGTCCACCGCGCCGTGCCGGCGCTCGGCAATGCGCTGAGCTCCTCCTATGCCAGTACGGCCTGGAGCGGGCGGCTGCAGGCGACCGCGGCGCTGGCAAGCTGGAACGGCCTCACAATCTCGCCGCTGGCGGCCCTGCAGGCGGTGCATGTGCGCAGCCCCACCTTCACGGAAGGGGCCGGGTTCGCCGGCAATGCCGGTGCACTCAGTGTCGCCAGGCGCAACGCTGTCACCAGCCGTTGGGAAGTCGGCTTCCAACTCGACGGGCAGGCGATGGTCGGCGCAGTGCCGGTCACCGGCTTCGCGCGAGCCGCCTGGGCTCATTACGTCGAGCGCGATGCCAGCCTCGCCGCCAGCCTGATTGCGCTGCCGGGCGCGAGTTTCGCCGCCAGCGGGGCCCGGCCCGACCGCGACAGCGCCCTGATCGCCGCCGGCCTGGACGCAAAGTTCAACGAGCGTGTCTCGCTCGGCATCCGCCTCGACAGCGAGCTCTCCACCAACACCAGAAGCCTCGGCGGCACCGCACGGCTCGCCGTCAACTTCTGACGAGGGCGGATGCGGCGTCGTTGTCGGGCGGAGAACGCCGGTTCGCCTTCGGCGGACATTGCCTGTTTCGGGTGGGACCGTCGGCGCGGGGTGGAGGTGATCGAGAGCGGTGCTATGAAGGGGACATGCCCGGTGCGGATGCGATCACGCTGCATCGCCTCAGGCACCCAACCATCATCTCTGTTCCAGCAACGGTTCCAGTGTCCTGAATGTCCGACAACGCCGCAATCGCATCCCGCATCGCCGCCGAGATCGGCGCGCGCCTGCCGCAGGCAGCCGCCGCCATTGCACTGATCGACGAGGGGGCGACCATTCCCTTCATCGCGCGCTATCGCAAGGAGGCGACCGGGGGGCTGGACGACACCCAACTGCGCCTGCTCGGAGAACGGCTGATCTATCTGCGCGAACTCGAAGGTCGACGCGCCGCCATTCTCGGGGCCATTCGCCAGCAGGAGAAGCTCACGCCTGAACTCGAGGCCTCGATCTCTGCCGCCACGACCAAGGCGGAGCTGGAGGACATCTATCTTCCCTTCAAGCCCAAGCGCCGCAACAAGGCCGAGATTGCGCGTGAGCGCGGCCTGGGGCCACTCGCCGAGGCGATCCTGGCCAATCGCCGAGCTGTCCCGGCCGAGCTGGCGGCGGCCTATCTGGCCGACGACGTGCCTGACACCAAGAGCGCGCTGGACGGTGCCCGGGACATTCTGTCGGAGCAGTTCGCCCAGAATGCCGAACTGCTCGGTCGTTTGCGCGGCTACCTCCATCAAAGGGCCGAGTTGCGTGCGCGCGTGATCGCAGGGAAGGAGGAGGCGGGCGCCAAGTTCGCCGACTATTTCGATCACGTCGAGCGCTGGGCCAACGTGCCGAGCCACCGTGCGCTGGCCATGCTGCGGGGCCGGAACGAGGACATTCTGACGCTCGACATCGAGGTGGACAGGGATGATCCGCGCCCGGTCAAGCCGGTGATGCGCATGATCGCCGACACCTACGCGATCGGCGACAGGTTGCCGGGCGATGCCTGGCTGATGGAGGTCGTCGGCTGGACCTGGCGGGCGAAGCTGTCGCTTCACCTCTCGGTGGACCTGATGACCGATCTGCGGATGAAGGCCGAGGCCGAGGCGATCAATGTCTTCGCCCGCAACCTCAAGAATCTGCTTCTGGCCGCACCGGCCGGATCGCGGGCGACCATGGGTCTCGATCCCGGCATCCGGACCGGCGTGAAGGTGGCGGTGGTCGACGGCACCGGCAAGCTGCTTGCCACCACGACCGTCTATCCATTCCAGCCGCGGAACGATGTTCGCGGCACGCAGGCCGAGCTTGCGAGCCTCATCCGCAAGCATGGCGTGGAACTTGTCTCCATCGGCAACGGGACCGGCAGTCGCGAGACCGAGAAGCTGGTCGCGGAGCTGCTCGGCGATCTGCCGCCGCCCAAGCCGATCAAGGTGGTCGTCTCGGAGGCCGGCGCCTCGGTTTATTCCGCCTCGGAACAGGCCGCCGCCGAGTTCCCGGACCTCGACGTCACCCTGCGCGGCGCGGTTTCCATCGCAAGGCGCCTGCAGGACCCGTTGGCGGAGCTCGTCAAGATCGATCCGAAATCGATCGGCGTCGGCCAGTATCAGCACGATGTCGATCAGTATCATCTCGCCCGCGCGCTCGACGCCATGGTCGAGGATGCCGTGAACGCAGTCGGGGTCGACCTCAACACGGCCTCGGCCTCGCTGCTGGCGCGGGTATCGGGGCTCGGCGCTGCGCTCGCCGAAGCGATCGTCGCGCATCGCGATGTCAACGGACCGTTCGGTACGCGCCGCCAGTTGCTCGCCGTTGCCAGGCTCGGACCTCGGACCTTCGAGCAATGCGCTGGGTTCCTGCGCATCCGGGACGGATCAGAACCACTCGACGCCTCATCGGTGCATCCGGAGGCCTATGGCGTCGCCCGCAAGATCGTCGCCGCCTGCGGGCGCGACCTGCGCTCCCTGATGGGTGACAGCGCTGTGCTGTCCAGGCTCGATCCTCGCAGCTTCGTCGACGATCGCTTCGGCTTGCCGACTGTCCGCGACATCATCGCCGAGCTCGACAAGCCGGGCCGCGACCCACGTCCTGCCTTCAAGACCGCGGCCTTCGCTGATGGCATCGACGACATGAAGGACCTCGAAGTCGGGATGACGCTGGAGGGCACGGTGACGAATGTTGCCGCCTTCGGCGCCTTCGTCGACATCGGCGTCCATCAGGACGGGCTCGTCCATGTCTCGCAGCTTGCCGAGCGCTTCGTGAAGGACGCGCATGAGGTGGTGAAGGTCGGCGACGTCGTGAAGGTGCGTGTCTTGGAGATCGACATCAAGCGCAAGCGCATCTCGCTGTCCATGCGCAGCGACGCAGGCGGCGACAGCTCGAAGGGGCCGCGTGAGACCGCGCGCCAGGATGCGCGCGGCGGCCAGGGGGCTCGCGACGGCCAGGATGCCCGCGGCGGCAAGGACGCGCGCGACGGCAAGGGTAACCCGGGCCGGGGAGGGCCGGCGCGGACACCGCAGAAGGAAAGCCAGGGTGCCCTGGGTGCAGCCCTCATGGACGCGCTMAAGCGTCGATAAGGAAGCCGAACCGCCCCCCTTGGCCAAGCCGGCCAAGGGGGGCGGCCGATCTCAGGGATGTGAAGATCGGTCTCTGGCACGGCAGCGCCACTCAACAGGGGTCCAAGCGGGCGCTCGCCAGCAAGAAGCGATCGGCCCCTCCGCCGTCGATACGCCCCGACAAGGGCGCATCTGCTGCCAGGCAATGATCGTCTACTTCATCAGGTTCTTGATACCACCGATGGCTTCGTTGACGCCGGTGCCGACCTCGTTCTTGAGGCCGTTCAAGGTCCCATAAATGATACCAACAAAGGCGCCGCCAGCGGCAGCCATATGATTGTCGGCGTCCGCTCCGAATTTGTGGCCAGCCAGAGCACTGCTCTCGATCGAGTGTCCGAGCCGCGCCAAGCCATCCACCACGTTGTAGCCGCCGTTGACGTCTTCCAGCGAGGCATCGTTCAGCGGAGCGTTATCGGGCTCTGTGCTCATCGGTCTGCTCCTTCTCGGGCCGGACCCGTCATTGCGTTGAGAAAGGCCTATCGAGGCCTGCTTACGCCGCGTGTTCCCTGGATCACTTGTGCCTATTTGATCTTTCTTGGAGCGAATCCAGCGTGGCCTTGAACGGTTCGAAGAGTTTTCCGAACACCTTTCCCCAGCTGTCGATCGGATGCAGAATTGATAGATTCATTTTCTCTGCTCCCGTGACAGTCTCCAATTCGTCATCGGAGAGTTTCATGTCTCTGCGATCTTCGCCGGTTTCAAGCTTTTCGTTGCCCATTGTCTTCTCCGTCGAGCTGTGGCTGCCTTGAGCCACGTGGGGTGGGATGTGCCAGACACCGCAGCAGCTCCCGCACGGTCATGACGCGGAGGCTTCAAATCACGGCGCCGAGCCAGGCCGGAACGCGGGCATCCTGCAGCGGGCTATCCGCGCGGCCTGATCTGATCAGGTTGATTCAATCTGATCGGATCAGGCTCCAAATTATTGATAGAGTTCAGGTTCTGCGGATGGCCGGGGCTTCGCAATTGCCGGCACGATCCCAGCGGATATAGCCGCCATTGCCGTCCGGGCGGACGGAGCTTCTGTTTTCGGTCGGCTTGAAGAAGCCATGGGCGTCTCCGGGCACGGTCGTCACCCACATGGAAGCCTTGCCGCTATGGTCCCAATGCCCACCGGTTCCTGCGCCATGCACGTCGTCGAGCTCGGCCTCGTCGAGCTTGCGGTTGCTGCTGTCGATCTTGCTGTTCATGCTGGGTCCCTCTGCGCTCGGATCGTTGGCGATGGTTCTGAACATTCCATAGTCATGTTCGGCGGATGTCTGGTTCACGCGACCTGCCTGAGCGCCAGTTGGGCGAACAGTCCGCCCCGCTCCAGAAGCTCGCGATAGCTTCCTTCCTCGGCGACCCGCCCTCCCTGCAGCACATAGATGCGGTCGGCGTGCTGGATGGTCGACAGGCGGTGCGCGATGACGACGCGGGTGGCGTCGAGCCATTCCAGCCCTTGGGAGACAATCTGCTGGGTCCGGTTGTCCAGCGCGCTGGTCGCTTCGTCGAAGAGCAGGATCCGCGGCCGGCGCACCACCGCGCGGGCGATCAGCAGGCGCTGCCGCTGGCCGCCCGAGAGCAGCGTGGCGTCTTCGCCAACGAAGGTGTGCATGCGCATCGGCATGGCCCGGATGTCGGCGTCCAGCCCTGCGAGGCGCGCCGCCTCCCAGGCATCCGCMTCTTTCAGCGCGGCGCCGTTGAGGATGTTGTCCAGGATGGTGCCGCTCGTGGCGCGGCTGGACTGGAGCACGACGCCCATCTGCCGGCGCAGCGCACGCAGATCGAGGCTGCTCAACTCCTGGTCGTCGAAGAACACCGAGCCGCTCTCCGGCGTCTCGAAACCGAGCAGGATGCGTAGCAGCGTCGACTTGCCGGAACCGGAGGCGCCGACGATGCCGACGAATTCGCCGGGCCTGACCCTGATCGACACGCCGTCGAGAACGGCGGGGCCGTCGGCGCGGTAGCGAAACACCACATCGTTGACCTCGATCCCGCCGCGCAGATCGTGCAKGGCGCCGCGCCGGCCCATGTTTTCGGGCGAGGCCGCGAGCAGCGGCGCGGCACGGCCATAGAGCGGCTTCAGGGACAACAGGGCGGGCAGCGCGCTTCCCAGCGACAGGGTCGCCGCCATGAACTGGCCATAGGCGGCGTTGAAGGCGACGAAGCGGCCGATGCCGATCTCGATCCCGCCGAGGCCGACGATCCCGATCAGCAGGGCAGCCGAGGCGATGCCGAAAGCCGTTCCGAAAGCGGAGAAGCCGGATGAAAGCGCGCCCTGGCGGAAGCCGAGGGCCCGCCGCGCGATGAAGAGCGGCGACCAGCGGGCGAAGGCCCGCGCCTCGGCGCCCGCGACCTTCAGCTTCGCGATGCCCTGGATCAGTTGCAGCGCCAGGGCCTGCAGCCGGCCTTCGGTTTCAAGAGCTCGCTGCTTCCAGGCGAGCATCCGCAGATTGACCCCCACCATCACGACGAGCTGGACGATGACGAGGCCGATCGCGACGAGGGCGAGGCGCCATTCGTAATAGAGAATCAGGGCGAGGCTGGAGACCGAGAAGACCGCCGAGAGCAGGGAGCTGACCGCCGTCCCGCTCACCGCGTCGCGCATCTGGTTGATCGCCGCGGCCCGCAAGGCGAGATCGCCCGCGGCGTGGTGCCGGAAGAAACCGGCCGGCAAGCGCAGGAGCCGGTCCCACACCGCTCCTTCGAGATCGGTGTTGAGGAGCGTGGCGAGCCGCAGCACCAGAAAGCCGCGCACGAGCTCAAAGGCGATGCCGCCGAGCCCGAGCGCCGCGATGCCGGCCGTGAGTTGGAGCAGTTCGGGATACGAGGCCGCCGGAATCACCGTCTCGAACAGGATCTCGGTCGCCATCGGCGTCACGAGGCCGAGCAGACTCCCGGCCAGCCCGATGATCAGGATGGCCATCAGGGCGGGCCAGGCGAGCGGCGCGGCGAAGCGCAGCAGCCCGCTTCCGTCGATCGCCGTGTCGGGGAGGCGGCGCTGGAGCACGTAGCCGTAGTCGGCGACGGCAGCCGCCGTCCCCGCATCGACGGGCCGGTCCCGGCCCGCCTCGCGGATGCGGTAGCCGCCGCGCCAACCCGTTCCGGCGATCAGCGCGACCGGGCTGCCGTCCCCGCGCCGGAAGCCGAGGATCGATTGCCCGCCCCGGCGCCACCAGCCCGGCTCCAGTCGGATGCGGCGTGTCCGCACGCCGGCCCAGGCGGCGAGGTCGGCGATCTGTCGCTCGATCGGCAGGCCGTCATCCTCGCCCGCCTCGGGCGACGGCGTGGAGGGCATGCTGACCGCCGTGGCCTCGGCGACGGTGCGGAAAGCCGACGCGAGCGAAGCGTCGTGCAGCACGCCGCCGGCGGCAGGAGCCAGAAGCGGCGCGACGCTCGCGGCCAGGACGGCGCGGTCGCGGACAACCTTGCCGCCGATGCGGGCGACCTCGTCGTCGTCCCGGTTCGCTTCCGCGAAGGCGAGCGCGCGGGTTATCCGCTCGTGATGTCCGAGCAGGGCGCGCGCGAGGCCGCCTTCCGCGGCCAAGGCCGCGCTCGTGCGGCAGCCGATCGCGGTGCTGCGTTCAGCGACGATTCCACCCGATGTCACCGGGACCGCGGGCATTCCGGGGAGAACCGGGCCGGCGCCCCGCAGATCGGTCAGAAGGGCTGCGTCGCTGGCCGTGGCCCAGAGCAGCCCTTGCGCCGGAAGCGCGACGCAACCCGGTTCGAGCCTGCCCTCGCCATCGACGAGGAGGACGGGGGTCCCCGCCAAGGGCTCGCTTGCCGCGCGGGCCGTGCGCTCGACCCAGCTCTCTGCCGCTTCGATCGCGGCGGCCTCGCCGGCATCGAGGCTGGCCAGGAAGGGCTCGATCGGGAAGGCCGACAGCCGCGATCCCGGCGCGGGGAAGGCAAGGAGCCGCGCTTCCGCCGGAATCGGCGATACGGCCGCTGTCAGGGACAGCGGCAGGGCGATGTCGTGGGGACCGAGAGTCGCCAGGCGCCGGCGCCGTCCCGCCCGGCCGGGCCAGTCGAGATAGAGATCGGCCGAGCCGGCATCGACCCGCAGGCCGGCGGCCGAGACGGGCACGGCTCCGCTGGAATCGACGGGCATCGCGCCGGAGGCGGCGATCAGGTGAGGAGCTTCATGCAGCACGGATCAGTTCCCCATAGGTGCCCGGCTGGTGGTAGAGCGCCTCATGCGATCCGCGCTGGACGATCCGGCCGCGGTCGAGCACGAGAATCTCGTCGCAATCGCGGATGGCGCTGAGGCGGTGGGTGACCAGGATGATGGTGCAGCCGCGGCGTCGCAGATTGTCGAGGATCGCCGCTTCGGTCGCTGCATCGAGGGCGGAGGTCGCCTCGTCGAGCACGAGGATGCTCGGTTCCCCCACCAGCGCCCGGGCGATCTCCAGACGCTGGGCCTGGCCGCCCGACCAGTTGCTGCCGCCCTCGCTGACCGGGGCATCGTAGCCGCCGGGGCGCGCCGCGATGGTGTCGTGCAGCCCGGCATCGCGCGCGGCCTCGACGATCGTCCGCTCGCTCACCCGCGGGTCCCAGAGTGTCAGGTTCTCGCGAACGGTGCCCTCCATCAGGACGACGGACTGCTCGACATAGGCGATCGAGGCGGCGCGGACGCCCGGCAAAATCCGGTCGGCCGGCTGCCCGTCGAAGGCGATCTCGCCCGCCCAGTGATCGGCCAACCCGACTATCAGCCGCGCGATCGTGGATTTGCCGCTGCCGGAGGGGCCGACCAGGGCGATGCGCGCGCCCGGCGCGACGGTCAGCGAAAAGCCTTCAACCAGCGGCGGATCGAGCGGGTTGTAGCCATAGGCGAGATCGGTGATCTCGACCGCTCCGGAGAGGCGGCGCGGCGCAGTCTCGGCCACTTCCGCAAATTTCGGATCCAGGCGGCGGTCGAGCGGATAGCGCAGCACGTCGTCGACGCGCTCCATCGCCACCCGCAATTCGCGCATGCCCGAGGCGACGCCGACGAGCCCGCTCACCTGCGACAGGAAGCTCGACAGCACGGTCTGGAAGGCTGCGAGCGTCCCGATCGTGATCAGCCCCTCCATGACGCGCCAGCCGCCGACGCCGAGGATCGCGGCCATCGTCAGCGCGCCGAGCGCGCGCGGGATCAGATCGAGGAGCTGGAGCGGCAATTGCGAGCGGTGCACCGCATTCATGGTGCGCGCCTGCGCATTGGCCCAGCGATTCAGGAAATCGTCCTCGGAGGCCGTCGCCTTCAAAGTCTCGATCGACTGGATGCCGCTGATGGAAAGGCTGCCGAGCGCCGCGTGCTCGCGCATGACGGTGCGGGCGGCATCCTCCTGTCGCCGCGCGACGAGACGGGCAAACACCGCGTTGAAGAGAGCGAGCGCCAACCCGATGCCGGCCAGCACCGGATCATAGACCGCCATGAGGGCGCCGTAGAACAGGGCCGCGAGCCCGGTCACCAGCATGGCCGAAACCTGGCTGCCGATCAGGTCGCAGGCCCGCTCCGTCGTCGCGAGCCGGCTCGCGATGTCGCCCGCATAGCGCTGGGCGAAGAAGCTCGGCGAGAGCCGCAGCAGGTGCCATGTCAGCTTCAGGCCCAGCGACACGCCGAGCTTCCATTGCAGGCGCGCGAGGAAATAGCCTTGCAGCCAGCTCAGCAGCCCGCCGAGAAGGGCCGCGCAGGCGAGGCCGAGCAGCAGCGGCCGCATCCAGTCCGTCAGATGGCGGACGAGGATGTCGTCGACGAAGACCTTCGTCGCCGCCGGAACGAAGATGCCGGGCACGAGGGCGGCGATGCCGGCCAAAACCAGGAAAACGACGGCGCCGCGCGAGGGCGCGAGCTGCTCGCGCACCGCGCCCCAGACATTCGTCCGCTCGCCTGAGGGCTGGAAATCGGGCCCCGGCGCCATCGTCAGCATCACGCCGGTGAAGGCGCTGTCGAATTCCTCATGCGTGACCGTGCGCGGGCCACTGGCGGGATCGTTGAGATAGACGACCTTGCGGCCGACCCCCTCCAGCACGACGAAATGGTTGAATTCCCAGAACAGGATCGCCGGCAGCGGTTTGCCGGCGAGCTTGTCCGGCTCGGTGCGCCAGCCCTCGGCCACCAGGTCGTAGCGGCGCGCCGCCTGCACCAGGTTCTTCGCCTTGCTGCCGTCGCGCGAGACGCCGCAGGCGACGCGCAGCTCCTCGAGCGGCACCCATTTGCCGTGATGGGCCAGGACCATGGCGAGACAGGCGGCGCCGCATTCGACGGCCTCCATCTGCAAGATGGTCGGGACCCGCTTGCGGCCGGTCTGCGGGAAGCGCACGGGAGGCACCTTGCTCATAGGCCGACGAACCGGCGCAGCGCCGGAATGAACAGGCTGATCGGCCGGCCCGACTTCACGGTCACCTGGCCGTCCACAAGCGTGGTCGAGGCGAGTTCGATCTGCTCGCTGCGCTTGGAGGTCCAGGCGTAGCTGTCAGGGCCGCCGGAGCCGGGATTGATCCGCACGACGAGCTGGAGCGGCGGCCCAGCCTTGGTGAAGAGGCGGGCGAGATCGGGGTTGCCGAGGCGATGGGTCAGCGCCGCCTCGTTCTCCGGGCTGTCGTCGACCTGGATGACCGTGCCGATCAGCGAGCCGTATTCCTCCTTCTTGGCGGTGGAGGGCGACAGGCGCACCTCCATGCCGAGCTTGACCTCCTTGCCGCTGTCGGCCGGCACGTAGAGCAGCGCGTCGAGCCGGGGGCCGCCCTGTTCGATCACCATCAGCTTCTGGCCGGCGCTGACCAGCGCATGGTCGCCGGCCTCGTTGGTCGTGATGGTGCCGTCGGCACGGGCCACGATGGTGGTCGCCAGGTTCTCGCTGAGATGGGTCTGGGCGCGCTGCCCCTCGGCGTCGCGCAACTGGCGATCGAGCGCCGCGCGCTCCTGGTCGGTCTGGTGGCGCAGGGTCTGKAGCGAGGCGTCGAGCGATAACAGCTCCGTTCGCGCCCGGGAGATCGATTCGCGCGCGGCGAACAGCCTCTCGCGGGTTTCGATGATCCGGTCGGAGGGCATCAACCCCTTGGACAAGAGGGATTCGCGCTGACCGAGCAAGGTGTTGAGCGCGTCCACCCGGGATGCTCCAAGATCGATCGTCTCCTGCAGGGCCTCGCGCTTGCGCTGGGCCGCGATCGTCTCCTTGAGGATGCGGTCCTCGATCTGCGCAGCGAGCGCTGCGCGCTGCGCAGTGAGCTGGGTGACGCGGCTATCGACATCGACGAGGCGAGCGGCGTCCTCGGGCGCGCTGAGCCGGGCGATCAGATCGCCCTTCTTCACCTTGTCGCCGCGCTGACGATAGCTGTCGAGCCAGCCTGCCTTGGGAGCATAGACGCTGACGAAAGCGCCTCCCGCCGGGACGAGCAGGCCCTTGCCGCTGACGGTGGTGCGATAGCTGCCGAGGATTGACCAGCCGAGGCAGCCGGTCACGATCACCAGCGCCGTGCCCAGCGCCACCCAGCCATGCAGAGAGGTGACGCGCACCATCTCGTCGAGCCGGTCGGGGCCCGCGAGATTGTCGAGTGCTTCCTTGCGGTAGAGAGCCGCCGTCATGTCGCATCGTCTCGGAACGAGGGATCGTGCGGCCGCCGTCGCGACGACGGCGCGGCCGGATGGGGATGGGGAAGGGCAAGAGGAAGAGGCAGCGTTCCGCACGCCGTCGGAACGCAACCCCTTCGATCAGCCTTGCGGCTCAGCTGTTTTCGATGATGTGGCCKCCGGCGGCGCCGATGCCCGCGCCGACCGCGCCGGCGGCGAGCGCGCCGACGCCGACCGTGGCCGCGGCGGTGCCGCTCAGGCCGGCGATCGCCGCGGCCGCGCCKGCCAGGCTCGCGCCCCCGGTGAACGGGGCGGCCATGACGCAGCCGACTGCGAGCGTCAGCGAGGCGGCGGCGCCGATGCCACCGATCGTGGCGCCGATGGCTGCCAGGCTGATGCCGCCATTGATGTCCTCGAGCAATTCGTCGCTCATCGGGCCGCGGCCGGACGAGGCCTCCACCAGCGCGCCGGCCTTGGCGTAGACCTGCTCGGCCTCCTCGGCGGACAGCGCATGGCCGCGCTCGGCGGCGAAGGAGCGCAGGCTCTCGGGGCCGGTCACGGTCTCGGCGAACTGCTTCAGCTTGGCCTCGTCCTGCAGCACGGCGGCCATGTAGCGTCCAAAGGACGGATGTTCCTGGGAGATGCTCATCTTGGTTTCCTGTATCGGCTCGATCGGGGGAGAGGGCGGGCTTCGCCTCAGCCCGTGATCTTGTCGTGGATCAGTTGCGAGGCACCGCCTGCCAGCGCGCCGGTGACAGCTCCGGAAAAGGCCGTTCCAGCTCCGCCCACGACGGCCGTGCCGACGAGCGCCACGGTGCCGGCGACCGTTCCCAGCGCGATGCTGACGGGCGCGGTGGCGACGGCGATGGCGACACCGGCGACGGCGCCGGCAATCCCGCAGATCGTGCCGCCGACCGCCGCCCAGCTCACGCCGCCATTCACGGCGTCCAGCACGGCGTCATCCAGGCGAGCCTCGCCGMCGGCTGCCGCGGTCTGGGCCACGACGAAATCCTGCGCGGCTTGGAACACCGTCCGCGCTTCGCCCTCGCTGACATCCACGCCCCGCGCCGCGGCATAGACGACCAGCGCTTGCGGGGTGTCGACCTCGCTGTTGAAGCGGGCGGATTCAGCCGCGTCGGCGTGGACGCTGACGATCATGTCCTGGAAGGATTTCAGCCGCGCCTCGTCGGTGAATCCGTAATTCTGGCTGTGCATGCGAATCTCCCGTGCCATTCTGATGGAATGATATTCGGTTGTCGGAGCGAGTTTGTGGAGTAAATTACTTTAACAAATGTTAATTCATCTCGCATCGCGATGAGCCGATACGCCGATATACGAAGTATCGATATTTATATATTTAATTGAACCTAGAAATAGACTCCGGCTACTTGCCGAAAGCGACGCCTTGCACCGCATGGGTGGCAGGGCAGGGTGCCGAACAGCCCGAAAGAAGCAGGGCAAAAGTAAGCGCAACGCGCATGCCGTTGCGCGAGGCTCCGTCCCACTTTCGAACTGGCGCGGTCGGACGGCGCTGCCGCACCAGCTCCGGGCGGTTCCATGTACAGCTGACGTTGGTACGGACGTCGAGCGCAAGCAATACCTGAAATTGTAACGCTTTTTCCGGGATGTAACGCGATGTAACAACTTGCTTTGCCCGGGCGTTGTTTTTCGAAGACGAGCAAAGGATGTGTCTATTTTGGCACGCCCATGGAGCGGATCTCGCGCGGCGGATCGGCTTTCGACGCCACAGCCACGGGCTTCTCCGGGAAAGGCCCCGGTMAGGGCGCTGTCGGCAGCGCGACCCGCACCGTCGTGCCTTCGCCTTCGCTGCTCTCGATCGAAACCCGGCCGTMATGGGCGGTGACGATCTTCTTCACGAGAAAGAGGCCGAGGCCGGATCCCTCGACGGCCTGCGAATACCGCCCGCGCACCCCGAGGACGAAGGCCCCGGGAAGCTCGGAGGCCGGGATGCCGCAGCCGCGATCCGTAACGGTGATGGTGATCTCTTCTCCCGCCAGGCCCAAGGCGAGCGCGATCGGCTCGCTGCCTTTCAGCGCGGTGAATTTGACGGCATTTTCCAGCAGATTGATGATGACGAGCTCCATCATGCCCTCATCGGCCACGATCGTCGCCTGCGCAGCCCGAGGCTCGATCAGCAGTTTGATCGTCGGGCCGCTGAGAAGATCGCAGGCGCGCTGGTGGGCGGCGACGACGAGGGCGCCGGCATTGACGTGGGCGATCCGGGGGCGGAAGGACGGTCCCTGCACCCGGCTGCGGGCGAGATTGATCTCCAGCATTTCGACGAGCCGCGCGATCGCTCTGCGGATGCGCTCGATCCGGCCCTGGTTGGCGCCGTCGTCGGGCTGCAAGGCGAGCCCGATGCTGTCGATGCTCGAGCGAATGGCGGCGAGCGGCGTCCGGTACTGATGTGACACGACTTCGAGAAAGCGGACCTGCTGGAGCTGGGACTGCTTTTCGAGACGCAGAGCGTCTTCGGCGATGCGCCTGGCATCGACGAGCTCACGCGTTCTCTCCTCGACCAACCCCGCCGCAATGTTCTCGGCAAGCTGCGCATGCCGCAGCGCCTCGTCCTTCATCCGGAGGGTCAGCGCTTCGGCGTCCCGCAGCCGAACCGCGAGGGCGCCCGTCAGCAGGACCGTGAGAAACAGGCCGGCAATGCCATAACTGTGGATGGCCCAATGCGGCAGCCAGGCGACCCCAAGACGCTGCGCCATCGTCAGGAAGGCGCCGACGCACAACGCCGAGAACGCCGCGCCCCTGAGACGGCTCGCGGCCCCTTCGTCGCTCCACTGCCTCAGGCCCTGCACCATGTTMACGCAGGCCATGACGATCCCCAGCACCGTTCCGATCGGGCCGAAGATCATGTTCAGGCCGGCGAAGGCGAAGCCTACGCCCACGAGCCCGGCGGCTGCGCTTCCCTGATAGAGGCGGTGCAACAGCGGAGCCCGGTTGCGCAGGTCAAGAATGCGCATATAGGCGATTGCGCTGGCGGTCAGGCCCGCCCAGGCATTGAAGCCGAGAAAGGCATCGTTGGCGGCACCATTCTCGGGAAAGAGATAGACCCTGCTATAGCCGAGATTGCCCATGTAAATCAGCATGATGCCAAGCGTGCTGGCCGCCAGAAGCGGGTATTGCGCCTTCCTGTCGAAATAGAAGAAGACGAGCTGGGTCACCAACAGCACGCCCATCCCACCCAGCCAGGCACCGTAAAGACTCGCATCCAGGGCGGCCCCGGCGGCGTAGCCTTCGGCTGATGCCAGGCGCAGATGCAGATAGGTCGCCGAATTGCCGTTCCGGACGCGGATGAACACCCGCGTCGTCGCACCTTCGGCCAGATCGAGCCGAATGGCATAGTCGAGCGCCGAAAGGCCGTCCCGCGGCAGGGGACGGCGATCCCCCATCTCGTGCCGGGTAAACCGCTCGACCGAAAGGGGGGCATCCGGCGCGGCGGTGTAGACATCGACGTAATCGAGGAAGTTCGGCGCCAGGGAAAGGATGGCCTGTTTGGTCACCCGGCCGGGCAGTTCCATCCGAATCCAGACGGGGGTCCGGGTGAAGCCGAAGTTGACATGCGCCCCCTGGATAGGCCGAAACTCAGCCTGCTTGGCCGAATCGAGGATCTCTGCCAGCGACAGTGACGAAGCGGGATCGGACAGGACGGAAATCGTGCCGTTCAGCGAGGGCAAGGGCGCAGGTCGGGGCGGAGGTTCCGCCTGGGTTAGATATGCGATGCCGAGTACGAGCATCGCCGCCAGCACGGCGAGCCACAGGCGGGGACGGCTGTCCCGCGGCGGCAGGGCTGCGACCGAGGCCATGCCGGAACGCGTCGCCGCTCCATCATCAGTCGCGGGCAGGATTGTCGGGGCCGGCGTCAACGGAATCTCGTCGCGATGGGGTGGATGCACAGGATGATGGTGGACGCGTTGGCCGGCCCGAAAGGCGCTACACAGGAGATCTCGCGCKATTTCAAAATCATTCTCGTGGAGGACGACCACGATCTCCGTCAGAGCCTCGCCGACTATCTACGGCTGCGAAACATGCATGTCACGGAGGCGCCGTCCGGCATCGCATTCTACAAGGCGTTGCTGCAGGAGCGCTATGACATCGCGGTCCTGGACGTCAACCTGCCGGACGTCAGCGGATTCGAGTTGGCCAGGGACATGGCCGCACGGCGGGAGATGGGGATCATTCTGTTGACGGCGCGCACCGGTCGCGACGATCGCGTGCGCGGCTATGCCGAAGGAGCCGATCTCTATCTCACCAAGCCGGTCGACACCGAGGAACTGGCCTTGGCCATTCTCAATCTCGGTCGACGCATGCGCCGCGGGCCGGTCGAAGCCGAAAGCGGTCGATGGGCGGGTGCCATCGAGGCGCCCGAAGGCGCAGCCTGGCGGCTCAATCGGCACACTCAAACGCTGCGCTCGCCGGACACCAGATCGGTGAAGCTTTCGGTTCGGGAGGTGATCCTGCTCGAGCACCTGGCGGCGCGACCGGACGAAACGGTTTCGCGGGATCTGATCATGGGCCTGTTCGGCCACGCCCGGATCGATCCCGAAAGCCGGCGTTTCGACGCGTTCCTGGCGCGCCTGCGTTCCAAGCTGAAAGCGGCAGGAATGGAATCTCCCCTGCAAGTGGTTCACAGCGCCGGCGTAAGGCTGGTCAAGCAGATCGACGTTGTCTGACGTCGTTCGATCACCCTTCGTCATCCACGCGATGGCATCGCGATCGCCAAGCTCGCGCGGGGGGGGCGACGGTTCGAAGGGGCCGCGTTTCCGCACTGGCACTACCGTGCAGCGTTGGGGCCCGCGAGTTCGTTTGCCACTGAATCGAGTTCGCTGATGCCACCCTCGGCATCATAGAGGATCGCGCAGCTTACATTTGGCATCTCGCTGGCAAGATCAAGCGTAACGCGATATTTGGGGAACGATAATTTTAACCCGCCGATGATCCCGCGCTGGAAATCCTGAGTATTATTCTTGGTTTCCATTTCAATAAAAATAGAGTCCACCTCTTTCGAGAGCGTGTCGGGATCCAAATACAGCTTTGATTTATGAAGATAATTGGCAGCGGCCACCGAGAAACACGCTGTGCCAAGGTAGGAAAGCGGTGTGATCTGATAGCGGTCGGCCCTGTTCATTTTGGCGGGATCGGTTTCCTTCAGGATAAAATTCGCCGAGAGCGACCCATCGGGCCCATGGATGATCGCGAGATTGAAAGGGGCTTCGATCGAGCCGAACGCGTAGCATCCACTTTCCAGGCACGAATATTCGGCCGTCGGATCGGTCGGGAAGAACTGCGAGATGCCGTTCGCCGCGTACTCATCAGGATGGAGCTTCCATTCGGGCCGGAACGCGGTGGCCCGCAGGATGGCAATCAGGCTCTTCATCTGGCCGGCCAGAGACGGTTCCTGCCCCCGGGATGCGGCCGGACATGAGATGGCGGCCACGACAGCGACGGCAAGGCCGATCAAGGACCTTGAGACACTGCGCGACATTGTTGCCCTCGCGGCCTGCTTCGTCATGGATCGAACTGTAGCGACAAGGGCACTCGCTTGCGACCCGGGATGCGTGATCGCCATAAGCGCGGTAGTCTTTGGTCGCCCTCCTGTTTCGTCGCCTCACGCGGCGGTGCGCCGCTCAGCATCGTCGCAAATCAAGTCAAAGCCCCAACAAGCGCTGCCCTGCCGTCAGGGACCGGATTTCCAGCGAGGTATTCGATGACGCTGCGACGCATCATGATTGCCGCATCCTCAGTCCTCCTGACAGCCTGCAATTCGGTTGGCTACCCGACCAGCTACTCGACCGGCCCCTGGGGGCCACGCAGCGTCTATGGCCCGGCACCTGTTTACCCCGCGCCTTGGGATGCGCCGCCCTATGACGGTGTCGACACGGAACCCTATTTCGATAACGGCGGCATGGATTCCTTCCAGACCGATGTCGCACCTCCCGCCGGACGCGTCGTGGTTGGACCACCACCAGACCCTGTTGCCTCGGGGCCTGATTATGCGCCGGACCCTTATGAGGACGGCGAGCTTCCCCGGGAGGGAGAGGTGATCGAAGAGCGACCGCAGCCTGCGCGAAGACTTCCGACAAACCAGCCCTCTGCCTCGCAGGCGATTCCACCTGCATCCAGCCCATCAGCCTACGCCGGGGCCTGGCGAGTTGTGGATGCCAGCGGAAAGGCCTGCAGAATTCAACTCTCCACCACGTCCTCGATCGACCTCTACAAGGCCTCCGTGAGTGGTTGTGCGGGATCTCCGCTTGAGACCGTCAACCTCTGGAGTTTCTCAGGAGGCAATGTCACGCTGTACTCGCGCGAGCGGGTCGTTGCCCGCCTTTCTGGTCAGGAGGCGAGCCTTTCAGGCTCGGTTGAAGCGGGTGGTGGCTCGCTTCGCATGACGCGGTGAAGAGGCGAACGCTTTTCCATCGCGCCGCCGGAACTCTTTGCCCGATGGAGCGTTTGGTTGCCGCCCAGGCTGGTACGCCCGTGCAGTTCGTCCGCGTCGGAATCGATCTGCTCGTGCGCGCCCGACCGTACGGGCGTCTTCTTGGAGCGATCGAGACCTGCCGATGTCGACTGTTAATGTCCGCTTCCCCGGTGTCCTTAATTCGAAGGAGATGCTGGTTGCCGAGTCGATCCAGGCGCGTGCCTGGGATGCCGTCAGCCGCGACAACCGCCTCATCGGCGACGAGGCCGATGCTGCGAAAGCGAAACTTGGTGGCATCATCGTTCGCCTGATGAGCGATGGCTCCAAATCCATCAACACCCTTGCCGCCGAGGCGGTTCAGACCTTCCGGGACAGCGCCGCCGGCGGATGACGCACCGACGCGACGGGTGCAACGATGGGCCAGCGTCGGCTTCCGGCGTGTTGCGACGGCCGGGATCGTGACGCCGCACGGCCGGCATCCGTCGCTGGACGATGGTGCAACCTGCGTTCTTGGCGCTTTGCAAACAGGCATCGTGACGTAAGAGTCAGGAATTACGCTCGGAATCAACGCCGGCGCCCAGAAGCAGACGTCGGAAAAGAGCCGGGTCATGGATGTGCAGAAGCCTGCGGCAGGCACTGGGCCGTTTGCGCCTCTCAACAACCTGACATTCCGGGCGATCTGGCTCGCCGGGCTGATCTCGGGGATGGGATGGCTCATCCAGACCATCGCGATGAGCTGGCTGATGGCAACCATCACGCCGTCCAGCGTCATGGTTGCCTTGGTTCAGGCCGCGACGAACCTGCCCGCTTTCATTCTGTCGATTTTCGCCGGGGCCATCGTCGACAATTTCAATCGGCGCAAGGTGATGCTGGCGGCGCGGTCCTTGATGGCCGTGACCGCCGCTGCGCTGACGATCCTCGTCGCTTTTGGCATGATCAACCCCTGGATCATCCTGTTCTTCAGCTTCCTCGCGGGCTGCGGCATCGCCTTCAACGACCCGGCCTGGCAAGCGTCCGTGGGCGATATCGTCGATCGAAAGGATCTCGCAGCGGCCGTTACGCTGACCTCCGTCGGGTTCAACACGGTGCGCAGCGTGGGGCCGGCTCTCGGGGGCATCATTCTCGCGTCCTTCGGCCCCTTGACGGCGTTTTGCCTGTACACCCTTGGCCATCTCGCGCCGCTGATCGTGGTCTGGCGCTCCCGGTGGAAAGTCCCAACCTCGAGACTGCCACCCGAAGCGATGCTGACGGCGATCTCCGACGGCATTCGCTTCACGTCGCTGTCTTCGGAGATCAAGACGGCGCTCGCCCGCGGCTTTCTGTTCGGGCTCGCCGGCATCGCCATTCTCGCACTGCTCCCGTTGGTGGTCCGTGATCAGCTCAAACAGGGAGCCGTCGCCTATGGCACCCTGATGGCCGGCTTCGGCGCAGGAGCGCTGCTGGCGGGCCTGACCTCGACAGCGCTCAGGCGAAAGCTGTCGGACGAACAGCTCCTGAAGCTGGCTTGCATCGCGTGCGCGACATGCACGATCAGTCTTTCGCTGACGAAAACCCCGGCTGTCGCGGCGGTTGCTCTCATGCTCGGCGGCGCCGGATGGGTCCTGGGCTGGTCGGGCCTGAGCATCAGCGTGCAATGGGCGAGCCCCCGTTGGGTCGTCGGCCGGACGATTTCGCTCTATTACGCGCTCACCTCACTCGGGCTCGCCGCCGGGAGCTGGCTTTGGGGGATGGTCACCGAGAGCTATTCCTTGAGTTTTGCCTTGCAGGCATCGAGCGCAGCCTCTCTTGGCGTCGCCGTTCTCGGGCTGCTCCTGCCCATCCATCAGCGCAAGGATTCTGATGTTTCGACGCACGAGACCTTCGAGGCGCCCGCCATCAACCTCGATCTGAAGCCGCGAAGCGGTCCGATTGCCGTCAGGATCGAGTATCGGATCGCCGCCGGTCAGATTGAGAACTTTCTCGCCCTGATGCTGCAGCGCCGGCGCGCCCAAGGGCGCAACGGCGCCCGGAGATGGATTTTGACGCGCAATCTGCGCGATACCGCCGTGTGGACCGAGTCGTTCCACACGCCCACCTGGCACGATTATCTGCGTTTCAATTACCGCCAGACCGCAGCCGACAGAGCCCTGAATGCCAGCCTCGTTGATCTGCATATGGGCCATGAGGCGCCGGACGTGACCCTATCGATCGAACGGCCCACCGCCACGCCGCGCAAGGCTGATGTCTTCCGGTCCGACACCCCCCACACCTGAACGTCGCCCTTCCTTGCAACCCGCCGATCGCTCGGCCAGGCACCGGGATCGGGCTCCGGCCAGTCGCGAGGGCCACGTGGCCGCCTGCATAGAGGCGGCCAGACCTGGCGCAGGGCGGCTTCAGCTCACATCGAGCCGGGCCTCTGCATCTCGAATGGTCCCATCGGCCAGCGGAAGCAGTCGCGCATGATTTCGTCGACCTGGTCCTCTGACGCGACGCCTTCCTCGACCACGCGCCGGGCTTCGATGCGAACAGCACGGTTGATGCGGTTGGCGACATAGCCCCAGCTATCGGGCTGGTCCTTGACGACGATCGGGTTCTTGCCGCAGCGGCGTGCCAGGGCGCTGACATAGTCGATCGCGTCCTGCGCCGTCCGCGGATGCGCGACGAGCTCGGCCAGCCGGATCACCGCCACCGGTTGGGCCCAGTGCCAGCCGAGCACGTGCTCGGGCCGGCCGGTCGCCCAGGCCAGGGCCGTGATCGGCAGTCCCGCCGCGTTCGAGGTCAGGATGGCGGCGGGCGGCGCGGCCTGGTCGAGGCGGCGGAAGACATCGCATTTCAGCGTCAGGTCTTCCGGCACGGCCTCTATGGCGAGATCGATCCCGGCGCAGGCTTCCTCCAGCGACACCGTCGTGGTGATGCGCGCGAGCGCTTCGTCGGCCGCCTGGGCGGTCAGCTTGCCGCGCTCGACCCCGCGGCGCAGGCCGAAGCGACCGTGCTCGATCCTGTCGAGCGAGGCCTGCAGGCGCTGCTCGGCGACGTCGTTCAGGCGCACGCGACAGCCGGCGAGCGCGAGCGACTGGGCGATGCCGGTGCCCATGATGCCGGCCCCGATCACGGCGACGAGAGGGGATTTGACGGGTTCGTTCACAGCAATTGCTCCTTCAGGAAGGTGGTGATGTCGCGCGGCGGCAGCAGCCGTCCGCGCAGCGCCGCGTCGAGGGTCTCCGGCGACCAGCGGCGCGGCGCGCGCACGCGTTGCGCCACCGCCGCGATGTCCATCAGCAGGACCTCCCGCCCAATGAGGTGGAAGACCTGCGCATTGGCCGGGCAGTCCGCTTCCGCCAGCCAGGCGATGAGGGGAGAGACATTGTCGGGCGCCATCACGTCGAAGCTGCCATCGGCGGGCGCATCCTCGATCGTGGCTTCGCTGATGCGCGTGCGCGCCGAAGGCGAGACGACGTTGGAGCGGACGCCGTAGCGGGCGCCCTCCAGCGCAATCGTCGAGGACAGGGCKACGACGGCAAGCTTGGCGCTGGCATAGTTCGCCTGCCCGACATTGCCGGCGAAGGCGGAGGCCGAGCTGGTGTGGACGACGCTGGCGGAGACCGCTTCGCCGCGCTTGTGCTGCTCGCGCCAATAGGAGAGGGCATGGCGCGCCGGCGCGGCGTGGCCCTTGAGATGAACGCGGATCACGGCGTCCCACTCGGCCTCCGACATGTTGGCGAGCGTGCGGTCGCGCAGGATTCCGGCATTGTTGACCAGCACGTCGAGCCGGCCGAAGCTCGACACGGCGAATGCKACCAGTGCCGCCGCCTCGTCCCAGTCGGCAACGTCATGCCCGCTGGAGACGGCCTGCCCGCCCTGCGCGCGGATGGTTGCGACGACCTCGTCGGCCGGGCGGGCGTCGTGGCCTGCGCCGTCGAGCGCGGCGCCACGATCATTGACGATCACGGCGGCGCCCTGCGCGGCCAGCGCCAGCGCATGCGCCCGCCCAAGTCCGCGCCCGGCCCCGGTGACGATGGCGACGCGGTCCCGCAGCCTCACGAGGTCAACCTCTCGAAGGCGGGGAAGGGCGGCGCGTCCTCGCGCTCGCGCCAGACCAGCCTGACCCGGTCACCGATGCTGCAGGCCGGGCCATCGATGCCCGCGAGCAGGCGTGGCCCGGCATCGAGCGTCACCAGCGCGACCTGATAGGGCGGCGGCAGGAGATCGGAGACCGGAATCCGCACGGTGGTGATCGAATAGACTTCTCCCGCGCCAGTGACATCGACCCAGTCGAGCTCGCGGCCCTCGCAGGAGAGGCAGAACGGCCGCGGGTAGAACTGATGCTGGCTGCAGCCGCGGCAGCGCTGGACCGCGAGGCGCCTCTCGCTGGCTGCCTCCCAGAACGGCCAGAGAAAGGGGTCCTCGACCTTGAAGGCGTGATCAGTCATGGGCCAGAACCACCGTGCTCGCAGTTGACAGGAAGCCGCCGGTGCCGTGCGCCACGCCGATGCGCGCGTCGGGCACCTGGCGTTCGCCGGCCTCGCCTCGCAGCTGGCGGACCGCCTCGATCAGCAGCATCAGGCCGAGCGCACCGGGATGATTGTAGGAGAGCCCGCCGCCCGAGGTCATCGAGGGCAGGGAGCCGCCGGGGCGCAATGCGCCCGATTGCGCGAAGGCGCCGCCTTCTCCAGGCTTGCAGAAGCCGAGGTCCTCGAGCGCGATCAGCACGCTGATCGTGAAGGAATCATAGGGTTGGAAGACGTCGACATCGGCCGGTCGGATGCCGGCCATGGCGAAAGCTTCCGGCCCGCAGCGCCGCCCCGGCATGCCTTCCCGGTCGAGATCCGGCATCTGGGAGACCAGCCAGTGGTTCTGGCTCTGCGCTGCGCCGATGACCCGCACGGCCTTCTTGGCGGCGTCGCGGGCACGCTCTGCGGTGGTCACCACGATCGCCCCGCCGCCATCCGTGACGAGGCAGCAGTCGAGACGGGTCAGCGGATCGCAGATCGGCGCCGAGGACAGAACCTGGTCGATGCTCAGCGGCTTGCGGCTCCAGGCCTTGGGGTTGCGCATCGCCCACATCCGGGAGGCGACGGCGACTTCCGCCATCTGCTCGCGCGTGGTGCCGAACAGGTGCATGTGCCGGGCTGCATAGAGTGCATAGCGCCCGATCGGCGCCGGCAGCCCGGTCGGAACCTCGAGCTGCTGCAGCATCGGCACGCCCATGCCGCCGGCAGGCGGCTCGCGATGGCGGGCGCGCCGACTGCGCTGGCGCGAGGCATAGGTGATCAGGGCCACCTCGCAGAACCCGGCATTGATGGCCGCGATCGCCTTGTGGACATGGGCTTCGAAGGCCGCGCCGCCGAAATCGGTGGAATCGGCGTAGCGCGGCTGGATGCCGAGATATTCCCCGACCTGAACCGAGCCTTCCTCGCCCATATAGTTGACGAAGAGGCCGTCGACGTCGCGGATCGACAGGCCGGCTTCCGCCAGGGCCTCGGCCGCGGCCAGCGCGATCATCGAGAGTTCGTTGTGGTCGTGGACCTCGCCCAGCGGCGTCTCCGCCGCGCCGGCGATATAGACGGGAMGCAGCGTCACTGGCTCAATCCTTCGGGGGTACGGGCCGCGATCAGGGCGCTGCGGCGGATCTTGCCGGACTGGTCGCGCGGCAAGGCGGAGGTGAACTCGATCGTCTTGGGGATCTTCGCCGCGGAGAGGCGCTCGCGCAGCCAGGCGTAGAGTTCGTCGAGCGCGATCGTGCCGGAAGGGTCGACCGGTTCCACGATCGCGTGGACACGCCGACCCCAGTCCGCATCGGGCAGGCCGACCACGGCGGCGTCGCCGACGGCGGCATGCTCGGTCAGCACGGCCTCGACCTCGGCGGGATAGACATTGACGCCGCCGCTGATGATCAGATCGGTGCGCCGGTCGGCGATGTAGAGGAAGCCCTCGGCGTCGACATGGCCCATGTCGCCGACGCTGGTATAGCCGTCCGGCGTCGTCTTGGCCGGTGGCGAGCCGATATAGGCATAGGTCGGCCGGGGATAATGGGTCGGGCGGAAGAAGATCTCGCCGATCTCGCCGGTCGGGACCTCGTTGAATTCGGCGTCCAGGATCTTGAGGTCGCCGTCGCCGGCCCGGCCGACGCTGCCGCGATGGCTAAGCCATTCCGGCCCGGAAATATGCGCGTAACCGACGGCTTCGCTGCTGCCGTAGGATTCCTGCAGCTTTTCGGCGCCGATCAGGTCGACCCAGGCCTGCTTCAGCCAGACCGGGCAGATCGCCGCGGTGATGAAGATCGAGCCGATGCTGGAGAGATCGCGCGACTGGATCTCCGGCAGCCGGATGATGCGCTGCATCATCGTCGGCGCGAAGAACATGAAGCTGCAGCGATGGTGCTCGATCAGATCGACCACGCGCGCGGCATCGAAGCGCTCCATCAGGATCAGCCGGTGGCCTTCGAACAGGCCGAAATGGGCCCAGGTGAAGGGGGCGTTGTGATAGAGCGGCCCGCAGACCAGCTGGATCTGCCCGGAGCGGAAGCCGATATGGCTGATGTCGCCGATCTCGCCGGGCACGCGGACCCAGGGATGGGGATAGACGATGATTTTTGGGCGGCCGGTCGACCCGCCCGAGGCGGTCGCCTTGCCGGGATGAGCGATCCGGTCCGGCACCGGCTCTGCGTCGCGGCTGTCGTCCAGGGTGACGGCGCGGATTTCCGCATGGCTCATATCGGCCCCGGCGCGGTCGGCGATCACGAACCTTGCGTCGAGAAGCTTAAGCGTCTCGGCGAATTCGCGCTCGGGCGCACGGGCGCTCTGGGCCACCGTGCAGGCGCCGCAGCGCCAGGCGGCAATCGCGATGGCGATGTGCTCGATGCTGTTGGGGATGCCGGTCACGACCATGGTGTCCGGGCCGACCCCGCGCTGCGCCAGCACGCGGGCGAGGCGCGTGGCGCGCAGGTGCAGGTCGCGCCGGGTCACGTCCGTCTCCTGTCCGTCACGATCGACGAAGGTGATCGCCACGATGTCCGGCGCCTCGGCTGCAAGCTGTGCGAGGCGGGCGGGAAAGCTGATTTCGGCAGACATGATCGGTATCCTCGGGAAGCCTGGAGACGCGGACGCGCAACGATTTTCAGCCCGGGCCAAAAGGGCCGGGGGCGGAGGCGGGGGGCTCGCGCATGTGTCGGAGACGCGGCACGGCCTCGAGGAGGCTGCGCGAATAGGGGTGCGACGGTGCGGCGAAGAAGCTGTCGGCATGGCCCTGTTCGACGAGCTTGCCGCGATACATCACGGCGACCTCGTCGCTMATGGCCCTGACGGCCGCCATGTTGTGCGAGATGAACAGATAGGACAGGCGCAGTTCCGCCTGCAGATCGCGCAGCAGATTGAGCACGAGCGCCTGGACCGAGACGTCGAGCGCGGAGGTGACCTCGTCGAGCACGATGATCGATGGGCGCACCGCGAGCGCACGGGCGATCGCGACGCGCTGGCGCTGGCCGCCGGATAATTCATGCGGCAGGCGCGAGGCGACGGTGCGGGAGAGACCGACCGTGTCGAGCAGGCGCCCCAGTGCATTCGGGTCGCGCTCGCCGCGCAGCCGCATGCCCTGTTCGACCGCGCGTGCGATGGTCATGCGCGGATCGAGCGAGGCGGACGGGTCCTGGAAGACGATCTGGACCTGATGGCGATAAGCCTTCAGGCGAGCCCCTGCCGCGCGCGTCACGTCTTCGCCGTCCAGCATGATCCGGCCCCCAGTGAGATCGTGGAGGCGCAGGAGCGCGCGCCCCAGCGTCGACTTGCCGGAGCCGGACTCGCCGACGAGCCCAAGCGTGCCGCCGGGCGGGATCGCGATGCTGACGCCGTCGAGCGCCAGCATCGCCCCGAAGCGCACGCGGATATCGGTCGCGGACAGGCCGGTCATGCTACAGCCTCTGACTTGGTATCGGACTTGGTCTCGGACTTGGCGTCGGGCTCGGCATCGGGCGCGGCATGCAGCCAGCAGGCGACGACGCGGCCTGATCCGATCTCCGTCTGGGGCGGTTCCGAGACGGCGCAGGCGCCGTGGCGGGCGGGGCAGCGCTCCTGGAAGGAGCAGCCGCGCGGGAAGGCGCCGATCACCGGCGGCTGGCCCGGGATTTCGACCAGGCGTTGTCCGCGCGGCGTGTCGAGATCGGGAATCGCGCCAATCAGGGCCCGCGTATAGGGGTGGGCGGGATCGCCGATGACCTGCTCGACCGGGCCGCTCTCGACGATGCGGCCGCCATACATCACCAGCACGCGGTCGCACACCTGCGAGATCACCGCCAGATCATGCGAGATCATCAGGATCGCGGTGCCGTCCCGGCCATTGGCTTCGCGCAGCCGTGCGAGGATCTGGGCCTGGACCGTGACGTCGAGCGCGGTCGTGGGTTCGTCCGCCACGATCAGGGACGGGCGCATCATCAGCCCCATGGCGATCATCGCCCGTTGCCGCATGCCGCCGGAGAATTCGTGCGGATACTGGTCGAGCCGCCGGCCGGGCTCGGTGATGCCGACGAGCGCGAGCTGTTCCAGCGCGAGCGCGCTGGCCTCCTCTTCAGACAGGCCGCGATGATGGCGCACGGCTTCCGTCATCTGCTCGCGAATCCGCAAGCCGGATTCAGCGAGGTGCTCGGATCCTGGAAGACGACGGCGAGCCCGGTGCCGAGCAGACGCTCGCGCAGAGCCCCGCTCATCGCCGTCAGATCCTCGCCGGTGAAGAGCATCCGGTCGGAGGAGACCCGGGCCGGATAGCCGGTGAGCCCGGCCAGCGCCATGGCGGTCAGCGTCTTGCCCTGCCGGATTCCCCGACGAGCCCGACAGTCTCGCCACGCCCGATGCTCAAGCCTACATTGCGAACCGCCGCGATCGTCTGGGAGCCCTCGGTCGGAAAGGCGACGCTCAGATTCTCGGCCAGCAGAACCGTATCCTCCCCGCCAGCGAGCCGCAGCGGTGCGATCGCGCCAGCCGCGCTGTCGATGCCGCTGCCGGACGCCAGGGAGCGGCTGCGCATGGGCTGGATCCAAAGCGCGATCGCCTCGCCGAGATAGCTGAAGATCAGGCCGGACAGGGCGATCGCCGCCGCCGGTCCGAGCGCGGCGGCAGGGTTCACGTAGATGGCTTCGGCGCCCTCGATCAGCATGCGGCCCCAGTCGACGGCCGGCGGGTTGACGCCGAGGCCGAGGAAGCTCAGCGACGCGATCTCGACGATCGCCAGCCCGAGCGAGGTCGCGGTGCTGACGGCGAGTGTGTCTGCGATATTCGGCAGGACATGGCGCCAGAGGATCGCGATGCGGCCGAGGCCGAGTGCTTTTGCGGCGGCGACATAGTCCCGCCCGACGATGGCCGAGGACATGGTGTAGCCGAGCCGCGCATAGGTCGGCACGCCGGCGAGGCCGACGCCGAGCACGGCGCCCTCGATACTCGGGCCGACGATCGTGGTGATCACGATCGCGATGAGGATCGCGGGGAAGGACAGGGCGGTGTCGATGATCCGCGTGCCGATCGACCGGGCGAGGCTGCCCGATAGCGACAGCCACATGCCGATCGCGACGCCCAGCACGACGCGGATGGCCGTTGCCGCCAGCGCCAGGCCGAGCGAGAGCTGCGTTGCCGCGAGCGTGCGGGCAAAGACGTCGCGCCCGAGATCGTCGGTGCCGAACCAGTGTTCGGCTGAGGGGCCCGTTCCGGCGGCGGCGACATCCATCCGGCTGACGACGTCGGCAAACAGCGCCGGGGCGACGAGCGCGGTCGCGAGCAGGAGGATGGCCCCGATACCGGCCAGCAGGGATGCGAGGGTGAGCCGTCCGGTCATGTGCGGACCGTGCTGCGCGGGTCGGCGATGGCGAGAAGCACGTCGACGATCATGTTGGTGACGAGGACGAGCAGGCCGAGCAGCACGACGATCGCCTGGACGACGGGGTAATCCGCGGTCACGACCGCCCGCACGATGGCGGTGCCCAGGCCCGGCCAGGCGAAGATGTTCTCGACGATCACGGCGCCGCCGATCAGGAAGGGAAAGACCAGGCCGGCAATGGTGAGCGCCGCCGTCACCACATTGGGCGCGAGATGGCGCAGATAGATGCGCCAGGCGGGCAGCCGCTTGCTGCGGGCGGTGCGGATGAAATCGGCCCGCAGCGTCCGCCGCGCCTCGACCCGCACGACGCGGGCGAGATTCAGCGCCGGCCGCAGACCGATCGCGAGTGCGGGCAGGATGACCGAGCCGGGGCCGGCGGCACCCGAGATCGGAAGCCAGCCCAGCGAGACGGCGAAGACATAGCCGAGGAAGATGCCGGCCAGCAGTTCCGGGATCGCGCCCAGCGTACCGGTCACGATGGTGAAGCCATGGTCGAGCCAGGGCTGGCGGTCGTCGCGCGTCGCGATGGCGACCGCCAGCCCGAAGCTGAAGCCGACCACCACGACGAAGGCGAGCGCGAGCCCGGCAAGCGCGGCGGTATAGGGCAGACGATCGCGGATGAGCTCGATCACCGGCTGGCGCGTGGCGAGCGAGACGCCGAAATCACCGCGCGMCACCCCCGCCACATAGTTCCAGAGCTGCACGGCGAAGGGCTGGTCCAGCCCGAGGTCGCTGCGCAGCTGGCTGAGATAGGCGGCGTCGGCGTCCGGCCCGGCGATGCGGCTGGCCGCGTCGCCGGGGATCATCTTCACCATCAGGAAGGTCAGGAGCACGAGGGCAAAGAGGATCGCGGCGATCTGCGCGGCCTTCCCGAGCAGGAACCTGGCGAACGGTAACCTGGCGAACAGGAACCTGGAGAGCGGTCGGCCGCGCGTCATCATGCTGCGCTCACTTGCCGACGCGGATCGAGCGGATATCCATCACGAACGGTCCGCCGATGGTGAAGCGGACGCCCTTGCGCGAGAAGAAGGTGTTCACGCCGCCAAACAGCGGCAGGATGTTCATGTTCTCGAGCAGCGAGAGCTGTGCCTCGCTCCAGCGGGCGCAGCGTTCGGGGCTGTCGGGGGAGGAGGCGAGCGCCGCGGCCTGTGCCGCCGCGAAGCGGGCATTCTCGATCGTGCCGTGGTTCGAGCCCTTGCCGCTCACGAAGGGGACGACGGTATTGGCGCTCGGCATCGGCGGGCCGAAGGGGAAGACGCCGATCTCCCAATCGGCCCCGCTCATCACCGAGGCGGTCTCCTGAAGCGTGATGTTGCGCAGCTCGACCTCGATGCCGATCGCGCGCAGCGCTTCGAGGATGTATTCGGGAGCGGAGCCCTGCAGCCCGGGCTGGCCGATCAGGCGCAGCCTGAGCTTCTTGCCATCCTTGGCGAAGATCCCGTCGGATCCCGGCGCATAGCCTGCCTGTTTCAGCAGGGCCTTTGCCGCCTCGGCATCCGGCTTCGGCAGGAGATCCGCCGTCCTGGGCTCGTAGCAGGCGACCAGCGGGCTGATATAGCTCGTGGCCGTCAGGCCGTTGCCGGCCGTGGCGGCGCGGGTCGCGAGATCGCGATTGATGGCGGTTGCGATGGCGCGGCGGACCAGCACGTCGGCCGTGGGATAGCCGTCGCGATGCTGGAACATCATGAACTGCATGCCGAAGGGCTTGGCATCGAGGAAATCGAGCGCTTTCGCGGCCTTCAGCCGGTTGATGTCGCGGCCCGTGACAAGGCTGACGTCGATCGTGCCGGACTGCAGCTCATTGGCCGCCGTCGTGTTGTTGTTGATCACGCGCACCTGGATCGTCGCGGGCCGCCCCGGGTCCTTTCCTGTCGCTCCGCTTGAATCCCAGGCATGGTCCGGGCGAAGCTTCAGCACATAGTGCGAACCGCGGACCGAGGCCGCCTTGTCGAGCGTGTAGGGCCCTGTGCCGCTCGGTGTCGAACCGAGCGCTTCGGTATCCTTCAGACCGGAGGGGCAGACGATCGAGGCCCAGGGCATCGCCAGCCCGATCAGCAGGTCGCTGAAGGGGGCGGTCATGGTCAGCGTCACCGTGCCAACGGCGTCGTCCCCGGTGGCGGAATAACCGGCGATGCCGACGGTACGATAGGCCATCGGCGCATTGGTTTCCTTGGCACCGAGGCGGGTCAGCGCGGCGGCGGCCGCGGTCGCGGTCAGCGGGGTGCCATCGGAACAGGTGACGCCCTTGCGCAGCTTGAAGACGGTGCGGCTCGCGTCGCCGCTCCACGATTCGGCGAGCGCCGGCACGGGCGCACCCTTGTCGTCGAGCGCGACAAGGCGGTCATAAAGCACGTTGACGAGTTGATAGCCGTCCGACGTCACGGTCTTGACCGGGTCCAGGCTGTCATAGTCGGCCCCGATGCGGATGGTCGCCTTGTCGGCCGCAAAGCTGGCCGGTGCGACGCAGATGGAAGCGAGAATGCCGGCGACGACCGCGGCTGATCCTGCGAAATGCCTCAATGACGAACTCATGCGCCTTCCCCTCTTGTTATATTGATATCTAAGATATTAGTTAGGGCCGAAGCGGGGTGTCAAGACGGAGGCCCGGTTCGTGATATGCGTGCAGCGCTCGGGCAGCATCGGCCCGCGGAAAGGGATGGTCATGTTCAAGCCGGTGGCGGCGACAAGCTTTCAGGATCTGGTCTATGACCAGCTGAGCGATGCGCTGATGACAGGGGCCTTCTGGCCGGGCGAAGCGCTGAATATCAACGATCTCGCAACCCAGTTCGGGACCAGCATCATGCCGGTGCGCGATGCCGTGCGCCGCCTGGCCGCCGAACGCGCCCTACTTGTCGAGCCGCAGAAGGGGGTCCGCGTCTGGCGCCCGACGAAGTCGGAATTCGCGGAGATCACGCATGTCCGCACGCTGCTCGAAGGGGATGTGACGGCCGCCGCAGTGGCGCATCTGACAGATAAGAACATCCGGGACGTGGCACGCGCGATTGACGAGATGAACGAGCTCGGGGTCTTCCGCAGCGAGCGTTTCCTCGTGCTGAACAAGCAGATCTTCTTCACGCTCTACGAGGCCGCGCAGCGGCCGGCGACATTGCCGATCATCCAGAGCCTCTGGCGTCAGATCGGGCCGATCGTCCGTCTCTACTCGCTGTTCGAGGGGTTTCCGCCCACCGTGGAAACCTCGCTCGCCTTTGTCGAAGCGCTGCGCCGGCGCGATGGCGAGGCCGCGCGCGACATCCGCATCAAGCAGATCCTGCGGCCATCCGAAATCCTGATGAGCCGTTTCGACGAGATCCTGGACTACCGCAACGACTCGCCCCGCCACCTGGCCCATGTGAAGCCGATCGCGAGCGCCTTGCCAGGCGAGGGGACGAAGCGGCCGGGACGGCCGCGGCGCGTGAGATAGCCGTCCGTTCAGGGGCGCGGGCAGCCTGAAGTTCTGGGCAGAGCAGGGGGGCTTGTGCAGGCTCGATGTACGCTGAGCGTCCCTTTGCTTCTCAGGCTGGGGCAATGCAGCGGGCGTGCGATCGACGCCTTCGCCTCACTCTTGTCATGGCGAGAGGAGATAGGAAGCAGCCGGGCGCCATGTTGGTGCCAGAGATCGATTTGCCTGCGACCAGATACGCACGGAGTGGCGCCGCAGTTCGATCAGCGAATGCGGTGGACATTGAACCGGGTCTTGCGAGGCCCGATGGCTCGCTGTCACCAGGTTTTATATCCTGGTGAACGACTGGTGGGCAGTCGGCGGCGAAGAAGACGGCTAGAGTCGCGGCATGAAGATGGCATCCTCCCAATTTGATCTGTTCGATGACGCACCGGGCTACCGGCAGACGCCACGACCGGCACCGAGAAAGCGCAGGCTCGAGACCGTGCCGCTGTCGCCCGGCGGCGCTGATGAAGAGGCTGCCCGAAGGCTGGAGCAAACTGGCCGCTTCAAGGTGCTGCGAAAGCTCGTGCCTCGCCCCATCGTCCCGCGCGCGCAGAGCGCCTTCCCGAACCTCGCGGTGCTGGTCGATACGGAGACGACGGGCCTGCAGCACGCGCGGGACGAGATCATCGAAATCGGCGCCGTTGGTTTCACCTATGACGACGAGGGAGCGATCGGGGATGTCGTTGGCATCTACGGCGGCTTACGCCAGCCATCGGTGCCCATCCCCGCGGAAATTACGCGGCTGACCGGCATCACCGACGAGATGGTCGCCGGTCACGCCATCGATATCGCGACGCTCGATGCCTTCATCGAACCTGCCGATCTCGTCATCGCCCATAATGCTGCGTTCGATCGCCCGTTCTGCGAGCGGCTGTCGCCAGTCTTCGCCTCAAAAGCCTGGGCCTGCTCCGTCAGGGAAATTAGCTGGGCCGACTTAGGCTTTGAAGGCAACAAGCTGGGATATCTCGTCGGTCAGTCCGGGCTGTTCCATGAGGGGCACCGCGCAACGGATGACTGCAATGCCCTCCTGGAGGTCCTGGCGAGACCGGTGGGAGCCAGTGGAACGCGACCATTCTCCGAGCTGTTGCGATCGAGCGCGCGCAGCAGAATCCGCATCTACGCGGAAAATGCTCCCTTCGACATGAAGGATCACCTCAAGGGGCGAGGCTATCGATGGTCGGATGGGAGCGACGGACGGCCCAGAGCCTGGTGGATCGAAATCGACGAAGAGCTCCATGACGAGGAACTCCGTTATCTCCGCACCGACATCTATGGCTGGGCAGACGCCGAGCCGCTGACGGTGCGGCTGACGGCGCATGATCGATTTCGTGCGTGATTGGCGAGTTCGAGCCGATCGGCACGATCGACCGGCCACCGATCTCGGCCCGCAAGGGCCGCCGCCTCAAGACGGCCTCGCGCCAGGAGCGGATGTTGGCACCTTGCCCGGAACCGGACATTTGCAAGAGGAGTGGGCAGCGTCGGCCGGCGATCCGTGGCGGACTGAATCCTCTTGGCGTGATTGTCGCAAAGAGTGTGACTCAATCCCTTACAAACTGCCAGAATTCGGTCTGGAAGCGGGGCGGCATGTTTCGCATGACGTTGCGCAACTCCGCGCGATGCGACGTAAGTAAGGGAACCTTACTCTCGATAGCCTTGGTCGCCGGCGCTCCCCAAAGTCCGACGAGGTTGAGCGGCCAGATGCCGGTCGGGACCATCTCGAGAGTGATGCGCTCCAACCGGTATCCCGGACCGAAAGCCGCAGAAAAGCCGGCGTTCGTCGGTTCGACCGCGCGCACCGAGGCAGGATCACTGCGGTCGGTGATCGTGACAAGCGTAGGTATCAGTTGAGGCGACAGCGTTGTGGAGCCGGCGCTCAAGGTGAAGTCACAATGACGAAGACGAGGCGTGAGCGCAGGGAGGTCCTTGTTTATGAAACCCGCCTTTTCCATTGCATAGTACGCAACGTAGTTCGGATGATCGACGCCGTCTCCGTGTCGACCTCCCGCCATGAGCGCGACAAGGTTCCGACCGCCGCCCAGTTCCACGAAGGCGGCCTGACCGTACACACTAGCGGCTGGCCCAATTCCGAACCATTTGTCTAGAAATGACGGACAGGTAGCAAACACATGCCGGACAACTGACGCCAGCGTAGGACCATCAGGTGTGGTGACCTCGACCGTTAGCCGGGGGAGTGTCTGAATTTTTGTGTCCGGGGCGGGTTKAGCTTCATTGAGTGATGAAGCGATCCTCGAACATGATCGCGAACTGGGACTTGGCTTCGGTCCATTCGCGTGGGGGCATTTTCCACTCGGCCGCGGCATCGCGCAAGACGAGA
>NZ_JBFTKP010000046.1:0-43413 GCF_056396005.1 Allobosea sp. 05T439
TGGTGGTGCGAATGGTGGTGCGAACAGACACATCAAGACCGACGAACAGCTCCATGGCAGGCCTCCTGACCGGTTGGATCGATGGAGCCTGACCGGAAGACCGCTCTCCGTCATCCCGTATCAACGGGCGGCCGGAGCCCCAACAACCCGATCTTTTTGTTATCGCTCACTCCGAATAGTCTCGGACATTCGACGGGTTGGGACTTCAAGGATGAAGTAGTGAAGCCTGAGCGGATCCGAAGTGAAGCCGCCGCCGCAATCCTGGGCGTTGGGCGGCGCATAATCCAATCGATGGCTCTCCGCGGGGAATTGCCTGGGGCGGCGAAGATCGGGGGACTTTGGACCTTCGATGAGGCGGCGCTTCGTAGTTACATCCGAGAACGCACCTCACGCCCGAAAGATCGTTATATCGAGCCCAGCGTCGACAAGCCCGAGCGCCGTCCGCCGCTGAAGGCGAAGAATTCCGCCAAAGCCGCGGAGGAAGCGCGCCGGCGATTGCTTCGTGGGAAGTAGGGACGCGGTAACGCCCAGGCCTGACCGAGTCGATGCATTGGGCGAGTGGCTCGCAGCCAATCATCTGCGGAATCCTATCGTTCACCCCTTGTCGCCGCAGGCTGCTTGCCTAAATTTTTTTCGCAGTTTCCTGGGGAAGGAGGGAGCCATGCCATTCTCATCGCTGAGGGACCCCGTTGACCTCGCTCGCGCGCAGGCGGCTCTGGAGGCCGCTTGGAACGAAGTCAGATCGACCGTTCCCGAGGGATTTGAGGAGCGGGAGCGTGCTCGGTTAGCTTACATCGTGGCTGCATTCTTGCACGTCGCCGAAGACGAAGACGACCTCACGCGGCGGGCTGCGGAACGGTTCCGACAAACAATCATGGCATACGGAGGTCCGGCATCGCTTAGGCAGGTCTAAACTCGGCGAAGTTAGGCACGGTCGCCCCGCCTCCGGGGGATTTGGCGGCGGGGCGACCAGGCCGTGAGGGCGCCGGATGTGCGGCGACGCCAACACGCGTGAATCGAACCCACAGCGAAACTGCCGGTTCCGCGGCACAACTTATAATCAGGGAGTTTCCTGGCTCTGGGCAGCGGAGGCGACGTGCGGAGTGTTTCCGCGAAGAAGTTATTCGAACGGGTCAAGTCAGACCCGGTGTAGCCGCCCCCTCCAAGGGCCGCATCTGAGTTTTCGCGACCGCCAAGCATTGCGCCCTCCGGCATGGTGCAGGGAGGACACCCAATGCGTCCGCTTTTGATCGCTAGTTTTTTTCCTTGGGGCGCCGGCCACGATGCCCAACGCCGCAGCACAAAACTTCCGCGCGTCCGAGGCGCTGGACAAGCTGCCCGCGGAATACACGCGCCACAATCGCGATCATCGGATAGCTGAGATGGAGTATTACCAGCAACGGCAACGCTACTACCGGCGCGACCGTTACGACGACGGGTACGGGTACGGTCATCGCCGAGGCGCACCTCCGCCTTGGGCGCCCGCCCACGGGTACCGGACGACACCATTCCGCACGCTGGTGATCTCGATGGCTGGCTAAGCTGGCCGCCCTGCCCCGCCGCTTGGTGGGGCAGACTCTTTTCAATGGTCCAGCACGGAGCCCCCCGGCACGGTCAGCCCTTGCCCTGCATAGCCCCACCACCGGCCGAGGGTGTGAACTACGCATCACCCGATGGTCACCTTTGGGCGAGCCGGACCGGCGGGCGATTGCCAGCCCGGCTCTCACCGGGGGGTTGGACAAATCCAGGCGCGCCTCGGCTGTCTAATGAGAGCGCCAAAATCCGAAGAGATTCAACGCCGTCTTTCGGGGCACCTATCAACCGAAAGGATGATCCAATACTGCTCCTTGGGTCGGCAGATTGGTGCAGCGCCGTTCAGCGAGACCGGCGGCGCGACGGCGCTGACCGGCCGCGGCGACGACACCAGCCTCGGCTATTCCACGCTGGGCTTGCGTGCCGCGACCAGCCTCGATCTGCAAGGCATGAGCCTGACCTTGCGCGGCGGGCTCGCCTGGCGCCACGCCTTCGGCGACGTCGACCCGAAAACAACGCTCGCCTTCGCCGGCTCTAGCGCCTTCACGGTGGCCGGCCTGCCGATTGCGAAGGACGCGGCCCTCGTCGAGGCCGGGCTCGACCTCGCGATCAGCCAGAGCGCCACGCTGGGCCTGTCGTATACCGGGCAGCTGGCCCAGGACGCTMAGGACCACGCTTTCAAGGGCGTGCTCGCCGTGAGGTTCTGAGCCAACAAGCGGACCCTCCCGAGGCCAGCTCGGGGTCATTCTGCCCTTTCGACCTCGGTCCGAAAGCTCAATTCGATCGGGCGCCTCAACTCGGCTGATTCGCTCGCATCCTCGCAACAGATCATTCCCGCGAATTCGGCAGCACTCCCATAACCGCTCGCCCGCGCTCGGTCAGTGCGTAGGTGTTGACGCCCGCCCACGCTGGCGCTTGCGTCCATTCGATCAGTCCTTTGCGGATAAGTTCGTCGCGCGCTTTGCCCGGCCGCAAATCGATGCAGCCCCTGTCTGGCCGAAACAGTTGCAAGATCCAGATTTCATCCTGCGTCAGCATCCGACTTCCGTCTGCTCTCGACGAGAACCTTCGGGGAACGCCCATAAAACCCGGCATTTATCGCTGCCGTGCACAGTCTGACTGTGCATCGCTGCGCGACTAATCTTGACCCACCGTTAACCCAACGAACGCTTTGAACCGATCCTTCCAAGCCGGGTTCCATCGCGAGAGGGCCGGCCGGTTCTCGGTCATGTCCTCGGCACTCCACCGGATGCGAGCCGCGTCGAGTTCGGGCGTGACCATACCGTCGGGACAAATCACGTAGAAATCGCCCCCCTCGACCGCCCCGATCATTTGCTCAACGACCTGATCGGCCGTCCATGTACCCACGGGTTGCTTGCCGTCGGGGGCATTGGTCAAGCCCGTATAGGTCCAGCCGGGAACCAACAGGTGTGCGCTCACGGGCTTGCCGGTTTCGAGAAGACCGTGAGCAAGTTGATCGGTCAGCGTTTTTACGCCCGCTTTTCGATACCGCGTAGGCCGGGAACCCCGGCGGATTGGTGATGCCCTGCTTCGATCCGGTGTTGATGATCGCCGCGCGACTACCTGTTCAAGCATCGCCGGGGTGAAGGCATGCACGCCATTGACGACGCCCCAAAAGTTCACCTCCACGATTCGACGCCAGGCGTCGCGACCATTCAAGTTGTCGCTGCCCTCGCCAGCGATCGCGGCGTTGTTCATGAGCACATTGACCTCCCCGAAGGCTTKGAAAACCGCGTCCCGGAGACGCTCGACGTCCGCGAACTGAACCACATCCCCGGCGATGGTCTTCGTCTCCGCCGCCAGTGAACCGGCTACCTCGGCCAACTTGGCTGCATCCTTGTCGAACAGGACGATGCGCATGCCGATCCCAGAGAATCGCTCGGCAGCGGCGCGTCCGATGCCGCTGGCGGCCCCGGTAATGACAGCCACCTTCCCAGGAGCGAATGGCGTTTCCGATGAAATCTGATTTCTATCCACGTCTCGGGATCTCTCGTCATTACCGGTATGGACCAGGGGTTTCAGGAGCCGAAGCAGCGACCGATCCACGCCGATGGCCGCCGATGGCTATTCCCCTACCTCGACCGCTGGATACGCGATCATTTCATCCCCCCTGCCCTCTTGGAAGCCGAAAGCGAAGGCGCCCGCCTGCCGGAACCTGCAAGGGCGTGGTCGATCAGAGCTCGACCGCTTAGCAGGCAAAGAGACGGTGAAAGTTACGGGCCGTTTCTTCTGAGCTTCATCCCGTTCATGGCGGAACGGCGAAAGGCAATCAGGCCCGCAGCGGCGCGGGGGAACCCGTCGGAAACCACACGTGTCAGGCAAAAAGGCGCCGCCCGGCGCGCGATCCGCGACATCCGGAGCAAAGGGAACACGCGAGCGGTCCTATCAGTTTAAGTCACAGAGCATCGGAAAAAGGGGGCTGCCAAACCGCAAAACGGCTGGGCTAAAACCGATGATCTCAAGGCCTGATGAAACTTCTAACACGGCAGTGGTCGACCAAGACGAGCGCGGGACTTCGCACAATGTTCGCGACGCTGTTTTTCTGGGCATGCTCGACCGCCTCGGCTGTGGTTATCTTCTCCTCGAACGCCAGAGGATCGTCGAGGCAAACGCCACGGCGCGACTAATCCTTCGTCACGAGGACGGCTCGGCTCAAGATCTCGACCAACTGACGAATGCCTTCAGGCGACTGATCGCGCGGTCCCGCAACCGCCGTCCGCTTGCACCCCTGACCTGGATCGTTATCTGGAATCAAACCGATGCGCCTTTCGTCCTCAATCAGTCGGGGGGCGACATCCCGCTCAATACAAACGTCGTCATGTTGCTCGATCTTGACGCGCAACTGGAGCCCAATCCCTTCATGCTTCAGCGCATGTTTGGGCTGACCTTGGCTGAGACACGCCTCGCGCTTGGTTTGGCGCGCGGCGATATCCCAGCGGACGTCGCCCGCAGTCGGCACATCAGCCGTACCACCGTTCGCACGCAACTGGCATCGGTCTTTGCCAAGACCCAAACCAAGCGTCAGGCGGAACTCGTCAAATTGCTGGCCCGGATCGCGGTCTTGCCGTGAGCGCCACTCGAACCGGCGCGCCCCTTTGGTGTATTCGGCAGACGCCCGCGAGGTGAGATGGGACACCCAGCATATAAAGGGCCCGCGGCGTCCTCCCGCAGCGGGCGAGTGTAGGGTCCTGGCAGTCTGCCGATGAAACACCCAGCAAACTTAGCTCGGCTCGATTTTGCCCCTGGTCATTCGCCGTGTCTGGTCCAGTCGTCGCCTCGCATGGTCCCATCCAGCTAGCCGGAAGCACTGGGCACGAATGCGAGGCCGAGTATCTGCCGTGCATGCCGGAGCGGCCGCGCGCGACGTTTTCGAGACGATGTCCCCGGCGCCATCGATCGCGAGCCGGCATGGGTGGAAGGGGGAAGGCATCCAGCCTGACGGCCGGATCGCGCCCGAAACACCCTCTTCGCATCCAGCGTCGGCGAGCGCGTAAACTCCCCGGGCACAAAAAGGCTACATTCCTCCGCCTTAGTGCCACGACTTCGCCACGAGTATTACAAGGGGTCAGTATGGCGAACCTTCTTTATCGCGCCGGCTTCGCCGGCCTGTTGGCGGCTGGCTGCTCGGCCCAATCGGTGCCAACGGTCGAGTTGATCACGAAGCCAACGTTCGAAACGTTTGCCCGGCTGGGGAGTTGGCGGCCTTGGCAATCGGCTCAACAGGAGAAGCCTGAGCCCGTTCCCATCGTGCTCTCTGATGCTCCGACGGAAGCGAGCAAGCCGATGTCAATCAGCCCCGCGCAGGTCAAAGTGACGAGGGCAGCTCCCAAGCCCGCGCCCATCGTCGCAAGCGCGCCGAAACCAGCCGCCCCGCTGGCACCGCGTGTGGTGCCCGCTGCGATGTCGGGAGCACCGGTTAAAGGCGGGCCCGCTTTCGTCTCCTGCCATACGCAAAACGAGCCCGGTCAGCGCGTGCGCATGGAATGTACCCCTGTCGACTGATAACATGCGCCCCAGTTACGGCCCCTCCAGCAGATGGCCCTCTCCGCGATCCTGATCGTCGTTTGGGCGCGGTGGGCGTAGTTCACGGGGCGCTTTGGCAAGAATAGCGTCTCCTTGAACGGCGCAGCCATCGCCGCATCGTTGTCTCCGAGCTTGTGAGCGGACGAGGTCGAAATTGCTCGTTCAGGGGAGACCAAACATGGCCGTCCAAGAAGGCACCTATAAAGCGGAGTTTGGGACCGTCCTCGGTATCGGCAGCGGTGTCGTAGTGATCTGCGGCGGCAAGGTGCGCGGAGGCAACTCGGCAATGCTGTACGTCGGAAGCTACCAAGAGGATCGAGATGCCTTTAGCGCCGAGATCCGTGTAACCCGGCATACCCCGACTCTGGCTGTCGAAAGCGTGTTTGGGAAAGATGACGTATCTGTCAGCCTTACGGGAGTAGCCATCGAGGGCACGATTTCGCTACTAGGCGAGTCGCCAGACGCTCCAGGGGTGAAAGTCCGGGTCACACTTGTTCGCGTTGCCGACTGACAATCTGCGACACCAATCAGCCGAAAGCCGTCACCGACACTGAACCGGCGGGCGATTGAACTTCGACCGGCGGGCGTGCGCCACGATCCTGTCTTGGTGGCACGGTATGGAGCAATGCAATGGACGTCCCGGAGGGGTGACCTCGCCTGACACCGTTGCGCTCCGGTGACTGAACTCTACCAATATGGAGGCCGCATAATGCCCAATTCTCACGCTGGGCCTAAGGCGCCAATCATTACKATTAAGACCTCTGCTGACTATCGGAGAACTTGGCAGCGTATCAGAGAGCTCGAAGGGGCCAGGCCTGGCTCAGTGCGGTCCCTCGAGCGAAAAATCCTAAGGCTCGCCGCGCGGGAATACGAGCCGCCGTCAAAGCCAGTACGCCCACTCTAAACACTAAATTGCCCGCGGCTCCGAAAGGGTGGCCGGCCATTTTGGGTGATGTTAAACCTCTTGAATCCGGCAATCCTAGGGATAAGTTTCCGGCATCAGCCACGGAAGGAGAAATCCAATGACCGCGGTGGCCGAACTCAAACCGGATACGCCCACTGCCTGCGTCAAATGCCACGAGGATTACCGGTATGCGCTTCAGCGCATCGGTGAAATCGAGGACGCGAAGCCTAATTCGGTGGACGCCCTCGAACTGGAAATGCTCAAGGCCGCAATCGCCGTCTATGAGGCTCGGGAGCCGGTGCGCGGGATACGCCAGAGGAAGCTGAGCTGATCGCGCTCCTTGATTAGCGCCCCCCCTACCGGGAGTGGCGCACTACCCCGCTAGCCAATGAGGCGGCCACACTCCCGCGCTGCCTCCTCGAACGCCTCCCGCGCCTCATCAATGGTCCCGGCACCATTCAGCACTGCCGTGCAGGCGCGAACAGCGTCCTGCCACTTCGGGCCCGCCCCTATCGCTTTCCAGGCAAGCAAGAACTCTGCGGCTCGCTCGACGTGGGTGACAGAATAGGTCACTTCAGGCCGGTCGGCTCGAACGACAACGGGTGGGGTGAACGAGTGCATCGGCATGGCACATTCCCGTCCTCCTGATTGACGAACCCGGGTGGAGAAGGCCAGCACGCCGACAAAACGAGTGAATCCGTAGCCAGCCCCCTATTCCGCCTTAAGGTTCTCGGCACAGGCTTTTCCCGAGCGTTGGTCCGGGACGACCTCGTAGAAGATTTTTTGTCCGTCGCGCAGTTCTCGCAATCCCGCACGCTCCAAGGCGCTGATGTGGACGAACACGTCCTGACCGCCATCATCGGGTTGGATAAAGCCAAATCCCTTGCTGGGATTGAACCACTTCACAGTTCCCGTCGCCATGGATGTCTCCTCTTGACGGTGGATAATGCGAAAGCGATTACCTATCGCCGCATGCCTTCTGAGGCTTCCGACCGCCCGCTACTCAATCGCAATGACCGAAGTGCTGCCCCGCCGCTCGCGAAAGAGCGACGGGGCGTTAGGCCGTGCAAGAGCGTTCGCGGCGTCCTTGCACGCGTCCGAAACCCTGCGGCGGTTTCTTTGTTCCCACGACCGAGAGATAGCGGCACGAAGACGTCCGCCGTCGGCTTGCGACCAACGGTGCACCGTCGGGTTCACCGGAAATCTCGCGTCTTCACCTTGATCGTATCGAGATGCAGGTCGGGAATGTAGACGTCGCGGGTTCGAAGCCCCTTCGGAGGAAGCCCACGCGGATCCGGCGTCGGCGAACCATGGTGGAACTCGTCCCCCCGGCCATGAGGCAGCGGGAAGGCGTCGTCGCGCTCCCCGACGCTGGCGAGTTCTGCCGACAGATCGGTTAGACGCTGCGCGACCAGATGAACGACCTCGCCCTCGCGCTGGACACGGCCACGCACCGCAATCATACCGGCGGAGAGGATGGTGCGGCGATTTTGCTMGAACACCTTTTGCCAGACCACGAGGTTGGCGATGCCGCTCTCATCCTCGAGGGTGATGAACATAACGCCCTTGGCGCTGCCTGGCCGCTGGCGGACGAGGACGATCCCAGCAGCCTCAAGCCAGCGGCCGTCTCGTGCTTCCATCGCCTCGGCGCAGGTAACGATGCGTCGCCGTCGCAGATCCCGCCTGAGGAAGGAAACTGGGTGGCTGCGCAACGACAGGCTGACATGGCGGTAATCCTCGACCACCTCGCTACCGGCCGTCATCTGCCGCAGGAAAACAGCCGGCTCGGCCACTTCCGGGATGATCTCGCTCTGCCGGGCAGAGGCTGCCGCGAACAGCGGTAGCGGCTCATCGCGCAGTGCCTTGATTGCCCACAGCGCCTCGCGGCGCGCCAGACCGAAGCACGGTCGGAAGCCATCGGCCTCGGCGATGTGCGTGAGCGCAGCCACGGGAACGCCACCACGTCGCCAGAGGTCATCGATTGAAGCAAAGGGCTGATCAGCCCGCGCTGCGACGATAGCCGCTCCATGTGCATTAGCGAGCCCTTTCACCAAGCCCAGACCCAGCCGGACCGCGAAGCGGCTGTCGTCGCGGGTCGGCTCCAGCGTGCAGTCCCACCTCGACGCGTTGGCGCAGATCGGACGAACCTCGATTCCATGCGCCTGCGCGTCACGGACGATCTGAGCGGGAGCATAGAAGCCCATGGGCTGGCTGTTGAGGAGTGCGGCGCAGAAGATGTCGGGATGCCAGCATTTGAGCCACGCCGAAGCGTAGGCGATCAGGGCGAATGATGCTGCGTGGCTTTCCGGGAAGCCATAGCTGCCAAATCCTTCGAGCTGCTTGAAGGTCTGCTCGGCGAACTCCTCCTCGTAGCCGTTGGCGACCATGCCCGCGATCAGCTTGTCCTTGAAGGACGATACGCCTCCGGTGAACTTGAAGGTCGCCATCGACTTCCGGAGCATGTCGGCCTCGCCCGGGGTAAAGCCGGCGCACTCGATCGCCACGCGCATGGCCTGTTCCTGGAACAGGGGCACACCCAGGGTCTTGCCCAGCACCTTCTCCAGTTCGGGCTTGGGATAGTGGACCGGCTCCAGTCCTTCACGCCGTCGAAGGTACGGGTGGACCATGTCTCCCTGGATCGGGCCAGGGCGAACGATCGCGACCTGGACCACCAGGTCGTAGAAGGTCCGCGGCTTCAACCTCGGCAGCATCGACATTTGCGCGCGACTCTCGATCTGAAAGGTGCCGAGCGTGTCTGCCTTGCGGATCATCGCATAGGTGCGCGGGTCCTCGGCGGGGATCGTTGCGAGGTCGAGATTGATGCCCTTATGTTCGGCCAGAAGATTGAGCCCCTTCTTCATGCAGGTCAGCATGCCAAGTGCCAGCACGTCGACCTTCATGAACTTCAGGGCATCGATATCATCCTTGTCCCACTCGATAACCTGGCGATCAGCCATGGCGGCAGGCTCGATCGGCACGAGATCGTCGAGCCGGTCATGGGTGAGCACAAATCCACCAGGATGCTGGCTGAGGTGCCGAGGCGCGCCCATGAGTTGACGCGCGAGATCGAGTGTCAGCCGAAGCCGACGGTCCTTGAGATTGAGGTTCAGCTCTTCGACATGGCGCGGCTCTACGCCACCTTCGGACCAGGCCCAGACATGCGAGGACAAAGTGCCAATCAAGTCGTCCGGCAGGCCAAGGGCTTTTCCGACGTCCCGGAGCGCGCCCTTGGTGCGATAGCGGATGACGGTCGAGCACAAGGCCGCGTGATCGCGACCATAGGTGTCGAAAATCCACTGCATGACGATCTCGCGCCGCTCATGCTCGAAATCGACGTCGATGTCCGGCGGCTCTCGGCGCTCCTCCGAAACGAAGCGCTCGAACAGCAAATCGTTGCGGCCCGGATCGATCGAGGTGATGCCGAGCACGTAGCAGACTGCCGAGTTCGCCGCTGAGCCGCGGCCCTGGCACAGAATGTCCTTCGACCGGGCGAAGCGAACGATCGAGTTCACCGTCAGGAAATATGGCGCGTAGCCCAGCTTCTCGATCAACCGAAGCTCGTGCCGAAGGGCCGCTTCGACGCTCTTCGGAACGCCTTCGGGATAGCGCTCGGCGGCGCCTTCCCAGGTCAGCTTGTCCAGGGTCTGCTGGGGTGTGAGCGCCGGATCGTCTCGCTCCTCGGGATACTGATAGGCCAGCTCACCAAGCGAAAAGCGGCATCGATCAGCAATCTGTAACGTCCGCGCCAACGCCTCGGGGTAGCGACTGAACAGCCGATGCATCTCTTCCGGCGGCTTGATGTAGCGATCGGCATGCCGTTCGCGCCGGCCGCCGAGGGCGTCGATCGTGACGTTGTGACGAATGCAGGTCACCACGTCCTGGAGAATGCGCCGCGCAGGCTCATGAAACAGCACGTCGTTGGTGGTGACGGTCGGCACGCCCATCCGGGTGGCGAGGTTCGACAGCTCGTGAAGCCGGAGCTGGTCGTTCGGACGTCGGCGCAGCGTCAGCGAGAGATAGGCACGGTTGCCGAACGCATCGCGAAGGCGCCGAAGGCGGAAGGCGCATTCCGCATCGGCCTGATCAAGCACGAGGACAGCGATCAGCCCCTCGCCATAGGCGACAAGATCGGGCCACTCCAGATGGCACTTTGCCTTGCCGCCGCGCTGCTTGCCGAGCGAGAGCAGTCGACACAGCCGCGAATACGCCGGTCGGTCAATCGGGTAGACGAGCACAGACATGCCGTCGACGAGATCGAGGCGGCAGCCGACAACGAGGCGAACACCGGTTGCCTTGGCCGCCTCATGGGCGCGGACGATCCCGGCGAGCGAATTGCGATCGACAACGGCGACTGCCTCGAGTCCAGCCGCCGCAGCCTGCGCGAACAGTTGCTCACATGAGGAGGCGCCACGCAGGAAACTGAAATGCGAGGTGACCTGAAGTTCAGCGTAGCGCGGGCGACTCATCCGAATACCCCGTGCAGAAACCAGCGGTGGGAGCCGGTCGCAGCGTGCTCACCGTCACCCGCCCGATAGAGCCAGTAGCGCTCGCCTGCATCATCCTCGACCCGGAAATAGTCGCGAACCGCGGCCAGCTCGGCATCGCGCTTCCACCATTCGCCGAAAATGCGCTCGGGACCGTCGGCGCGCTTCACCCGTCGACGGATTCCCCGCCAGGTGAACCAAACCGGGGGCTGGTCAGGCAGCAGCGCCATGGTCTCGACCGGTTCGGGTTGAGGCAACAGACGGGATGGCCGCGGCCAATGACCCGGCCAACTCGCCCCCGTCTCGGCCGCCATGGCCGGGATTCGGCAGACGGAACGTTCAGGCACGTCGCTTGCGACCGGAGCCAGACGATAGACGGCGCGCTMCCCGACCCGGTTTGCCAAGGTGTCGACCAGGTCAGACACGTCCGGGAAGCTCGCTTCGACAAGCGAGTTGTGGGTCTGCTTGCGTTCCAGCGGTTCGGCGATGGTCGCGGCCAGCGTCATCACCTCAATTCCGAAACCCGGCTCGATCGTATCGATCTTCTCGCAGAGGAGCCGCGTCAGTCGCCTGACGTCGCGAACCGGCGTGGCCAATCCGACCCGAACCGCCTCTGCACGATTGTCGACGCGATGGCAGATGAGGTCGAGACGACGTGCGCCGAACCCTCGTTCCTCCAGGCGCTCGCAGAGTTGCCCGACGAGCTTGGCGATATAGCGCGCGATCGTCTCCGCGGCGCCGATCGGCTCGGCGAAGGCTTGGCGAATCTCGATCAGGTCGGGCGGCCGAATGGCCTTGATCAGCTCGGCGAGGTCTCCAAGCGCCTGGTCGATGCGGCGGCCAAGCTCCGGACCAAAGCGCAGAGCCAGAGGCGCCCGCGGCTGCGCCAGCAAGTCACCGATCCGCTCGAAGCCCAAGGTGCGCAGCCCGGCACTAACCGAGGACGGAAGCCGCAGAGCCTCCAGCGGCAACGGAGCGATGATGGATGGTCCATGCCCTGGAGCGGCGACGATCGTCGAACGTGTCCTGTAACGAGCCAGTGCGTGAGCGGCGCCCCACGTATCAGCGATCGCCGCCCGAGCGACGATCCCCGACATCGCAAGGCGACCGATCACCCCGTCGAGCATAGCGTTCTCGCCGCCGTGTAAATGGTCTGCCCCGGTCGAGTCGATGACGATGCCGTCCGGCGGATCGGGTGCGACGACAGGTGCGATACGCTCCAGAATCCAGACAGCCAGCCGATCGAGTCCATCGGCGTCAGCGGCCGGATCGGCATCCTCGACGATCAGACCCGGAACGAGTACCTGCGCCTTTGTCGCGGGCATGCCGATGCAAAGACCGGCGGCCTGAGCCGCAGCATCCGCTCCCAGCACCACTCGCCTGTTTCCGTCGCGGCCGATCAGGACGAGCGGCACCTCAGGCGGAGGCGCTGCGTCGCCAGCCTTCCGCCGCGCCCGGTCGGTGGACCAGGTCGGCAGGAAGAGCGAGACAACCCGTGTCATCGCACGCCTCCAACTCGAAATCTGCACTGTCGCCGGCACGGGCCCGGATGAGCTCGACCAGCCAGCGAGGCCGTCCCACGCCGGGAACCGGCAGCGGCGAGGATGGCATCACCGAGATCCGCCAACGCGTCATGGCCGCTGTCGGTTGACCAAAATCGGCGGCTTCCGCCTGACGCCGCCAACGGCGAAGGGCAATTCCGACCGACCCGGTCCCCTCCGCGGCCAGTTGCAGCCGACGAGAGGCGGTCATGGATAGGCGGGCGACTTCCCCCACGACGGATCCAAGTCCACCGTGCCGCAGTCCTTCTTCCATGCAGGAAAGGACTGCCTTGTCGTCACCGGCTTCGACATAGATCACCCGATCAGGGACAAGTCCGGCCTGCGCGAAGGCGGGAGCAAAGAGGTCCGGCCGCGTGATGCACCACAGGACCCTCCCCCGGGTGCGGGCAGCAACTCCCGCGCTGAACAGTGCGGCCGCGGCACCGTCGATCGCGCCGTTGCCGCCGCCAGCCACTTCATGCAGCGCTCCGAGCGCCAGTCCGCCGCCTGGGAGGCGCGCGTCCACCTCGGCGACTCCAAACGGAAGCACCGCTTTCGCGCGCCGGTTCCTGCCTTCGATCCTTGCGATCTGCTCGCGCAGAGACTGTATGGCGAGCTCGGACCGCACAATTGTTGGTGTCCTCTGAAAATGGGCGGGCCGCCATGTTCCCTTTTTGTTCCTACTTCACTACTCGGAAGTCAAGATGAGGTCAGCAATGCGATATCCGCTCTGAGGCCTCAGAGCGGTCCAGCCACATCCGGATTCATGGCGACAAAGAGTTCAGCCTGACGCTGAAACAACGTCCATGCCGGATCATTCTCCAATCGTCCGGCAGGCATGATATTGAAAATCGCAACAGCTCGGGCTGGCTGGTCGGGGTCTATCCGCGCAGCGCGACACATTGCCCTAGCAATTCTCTGGATACGCGGATCACCCGAATAATCCGCGGCGGTCACCGGTGCGTTCACCGGCTCGGCTTCAAATGTCAGAGGCATAGCGGACCTCCAAGTCTCTCCCACCAAGCTCAGCCCCTGGCCCAAACGATCGGACCTGCCCTCGGGTTCCGGAAAATACGCGCATCGTTCGCCCGGGTCCTCGATGGCACATTCACCGGTGCTTATGCCGCCGGCCGAAGGCAGCAGGATGCCTCCGTTCTCCTCGAAGACACGGAAGCAGGTCGACGGTGCCGTTGGCCTGCCCGCGCCCAGTTCGCTTGAATTCCCGCCCTGAGCGAACTCAACTTGCGGCTTCAAACCGGTCGGCCATTGTGAGCGGAGCGAGCACCGGCCCCGATTGGGAGAGGCCGTGCCCTTTGGTCTGGAGGTCGCGTGCTAGCGTCCCAAAGCCCGGCATGGAAAGAGAAAGACATAAGGAAAGGGCGAACCACGCGAAACCGTGCCGGTTCTGGCGACCTCTCACAGATCTAATCCAGGAACTGCGCAGGCACGCCCGGGCGCACGAGGGCGCCAAGCTCCTCAGCGCAATCCAGATGGTTCCGACCGGGTTATTAGGTCCGGGCGGAAGGTTCAGATTCACCTCGGGGCATCTGGTCCGTCGGTGACCACTCATTGCCGCTGCKATCGCTTCCCGCGTCCGTAGCCCGAAATTCGAAGACCGTCCGCGCAACCTGTTCGAGCTTGGATTGTTATCGGTGGGTGACCGTTGGGGCGGAGGAGCCTTCATGGATCTCATCATCAAGCAAATGAGCTCGACAAGCTGGGACCTCATCGACTTGCTCGGCCGTAACGCCGGGCATGTCGAGCTGGCCTTGTCCGGAAGCTTCCGCGTAATCCCGTCGGGCCGAGCTCTGGGTGCTATGGCAACACTCTCGCCGGGGCCGTATTGCTCGTTAGACGCAGCGCTCGCCGCGATCGAGACTCATACGCGAGGCGTGTGCAGACGGCAGCCAGAGGAGCGCGGACACCAGACGCCTACCGGCCCGGACAAGGAGGACGCCTGAAGGCACGGGCCTGGCCGAGGCTCTACAGCCAAGTACGCTGGCGGGATGCGGCGCCAGATGATCTGCAAGCGGGCGGAACTCATATAAATCCCTCCAAACTCGTGGATTCATAACCGGAACCGGACCCACTGATTTTGCGGCTATTGCTGGATCGATCTGCCGCCCGCCAGCCCTCTTCCTTTTGGGAATAGCGAGCTCGGTCCGCATCGCCTTCAAGCTCAGCCGTGCAGGCGTCGGTGGAGATAGAGCGCGCCCCGTGATCGGCTCGATTTCCGTCTCTCGGCCGGGCTCACAACGATGCTCGCGCCAAAGCGTCCTCAGCTTCCTCTTTGGTTTCGAAGGGACCCGAAAGTTCATCGAACCCTCGATCCTCCCAAGATGGAAGGACGTAGACAGGAACAATGCCGTCTTTCCAAGCGACGATAGTCTCGATGACCTATTCCGGCTTGCCGGGTTCGTAGCGGGAAAGTTCTACTACGCGTTCAGACGGACGAGATGATGGAGTGCCTTTCTCATCGACCACCAGCCCTGCCGCCAATCAAAATCCCATTGCGCCACGACGGTTCCCGCTCCTTCGCGTCTCGCTATGCTGTGAAGAACGGGCGGCGGCGCTGATTCACCCATTGCGCCGCCTAGAGTGTAGCTGCGGATGCATTCCGCGGAATTCGGGAGACGGTTCGCAATCTCCCATCGCCCCCTTTGATGATCACGCGGGCAGAAGAACACACCGATCGCCACCTCCCGCATCATCCCAGGGGCCAGCCCGAAAATGCCGACCATGAATAATTATTCATGGAACCAACAACTTAGCATGTCGTTTCCTCGCTGGCGGGGGCTAACAGGAGATCGACTATGATCAAGAAGATTGTTCTTGTTGCTGCACTGGCAGCCATGCCTGCGACCGTGTTTGCGCAGTCCAGCTCCGGAGCAGCAGGTGGGGCCGCCGCCGGCGCAGGAACCGGAGCTGTCGGCGGTGCGATTGTCGGGGGGCCAGCGGGAGCCGCGGTAGGAGCAGGCGGTGGCGCCGCGGCTGGCGCGATCGTCGGTGGCATTGCGGCCGACCAGCGCACCGAGTTCCGCACCTATGTGAAGGAGCAGAAGGTGCCTTCGGTGACTTACCGCGAGAAGGTCGTGGTCGGCGCTACTCTTCCCGAAACCGTCACCTATCGAGAGGTTCCGGCTCGATACGGAAAAACCCAGTATCGCTACACCGTCGTGAACGATCAGACGGTGCTGGTCGAGCCGAAGACCCGCAAGATCGTTCAGATCATCGAATAATCACTTAGCCACGGAGAGGCCCGCCACGACCGGCGGGCCTTTCCGCCGCCGTGTTGGCGTGTTGGCCATCGGAGCCCTGCGATCCCAGGCGGTGGAGCGACGCTTCTTCCGCACGCCAAGCCTTGCTTTGTGATGCCGGTCCGTGCGCCTCATTCCGACCTTTTCTGGCATCGTCCTCAACCGTCGCGGCGTTGGGCAACTTTTTTGAGTGCCCGAAGTTCCCTCGCTTTGGGAGTGACCGAATTGCGCGCTCAACGTCTGCTTGCCCAATTGTCATTGGCGGCCCTGATCGGAGTTGGGGGATCGATCATCGCCAGGCAGTTCGAGGGGCGCGCCAAGGGGGGCGCCAAGGGGCCCGCAAAGGGTGGCGGACACACGGGATTTCGCAAAGGGGAAGATGCGAAGGCACCGACCGAGATTCCCCCTGGGGGCTGGGCAGCGATCCTCCGACGGACCTATGCCGAGGTCGGGAAGGACCGGGTGCTGGCCGTGGCCGCCGGTGTCACCTTCTATGGGCTGCTTGCGCTGTTTCCGGCCATCACCGCCTTCGTTTCGCTGTACGGGATCATTGCCGATCCGGCCACTGTCGCGGGCGAATTGGCAATGGCGGAAGGCTTGTTGCCATCCGGCGCCCTCGAGGTCGTTCGCGATCAGATCACCCGGATCGCCACAGGCGATGAAACGAAGCTCGGAATAGCGTTCCTGATCAGCCTCGGTCTGTCGGCATGGAGCGCGAATGCTGGTGTGAAGGCGCTCTTCGATGCGTTGAACGTCGCCTACGGCGAGGAGGAGAAGCGCAGCTTCCTCCGACTAAACCTGACCACGCTCGGCTTCACACTTGCAATCCTCCTCTTCGCCTTGCTGGCACTCGGCGCCATCGCCGCCGTGCCCGTGTTGCTGGAATTCCTGTACCTGGGTCCGGCAGCAGAATGGATTCTCTGGCTCGGGCGCTGGCCGGCCGTGATCCTCGTCCTGATGCTCGGGCTTTCCGCTCTCTATCGGTTTGGACCCAGCCGCGACAACGCACAGTGGAAATGGGTCAGTCCCGGTGCCATTCTGGCCAGCGTGACCTGGCTGGTCGGCTCGCTCGCGTTCTCCTGGTACGTCGCGACTTTCGAGGATTACAACAAGACCTATGGCACGCTCGGCGCAGTTGTCGCGCTGCTGATGTGGATGTGGCTGTCAGCGACGATCGTACTGGTCGGAGCTGAACTGAATTCAGAAGCCGAACGCCAGACCTTGCGGGACACGACCAAGGGCCCGCCGGAGCCAATCGGGTTTCGAGGTGCTGACGCAGCGGATAACAAAGGGTGACGGCCACCGCCGACTGGGCGCGAAAGCTCGGAAACGCTCTTGGCCGTCACGTCTCGCGGGTCAGTGTCGTTCCATCTTCAGTGATTTCAAAGATGTGATCGTCAACGAGACGCACGTCCCGTCCATCGGCCAAGCCGTATGATATGAGGCCCCGCTCAGCGCCATCGCTTTTGAATAGGCGGGTTAGGAGTGGAAGCTTTCGCCTGACGATGACGATGAGCAACCGCCCTCACCCATCACGGCATTCTACCCGGTAGAGTTCCTTCATACCGACTCTCCTCGAAAGCCTCCCGCGCGTTTTCTTTAGCGGTCCGCCGGTCCGCTGCGTTCCGGCCCCCCTCGCGGATCATCCGGGTGAAGGTCGGGCCGAGCGTGGCCCGCTGCCGGAGCGCCAGGGCGACGCCCAGCGCTCGTCGATCAGCGGAAAGTTCGCGACGCTGGATGGGCTACCTGATATGGATAAGGCGGGGCTGTGTGATCCACAGTGGTGGTCGTGATGCGCGAAGAGTTTCCAGCTCATCCGCACCCTCATCGCAGGCTTGCGGCTATCCTCGCGGCGGACATCGTTGGTTACAGCCAGATGATGGGTCACGACGAGGAAGGAACGGTTCGCCGGCTGAAGCAGGTTCGCCGCGAGATCGTCGATCCCACACTTGAAGAGCACTACGGGAGGCTCATAAAGAACACCGGCGATGGCTTCCTCGCTATGTTCGACAGTCCGCTCGAAGCCGTGAGATGCGCGATTGTCATTCAGCAGTCCGTGACGGCAAGGAACACCGATCTTCCGCGTGAACACAGGCTTCAATACCGGATAGGGGTGAACCTAGGCGACGTTATCGTTGAGCCGGACGATGTCTTCGGCGATGGCGTCAACATCGCCGCGCGCCTGGAGGCTCTAGCGACCCCCGGCGGCGTCTATATCTCCGGCGGAGTCTACGAACAGATCAAGAATAAGCTGGTCTGCGGATATCAGTCGCTTGGCGACGAGAAGCTGAAGAACATCACCGATCCTGTTCGCATCTATCGTGTGCTTCCCGATCCAGCTTCCTTCACTCGCGCGACGAAAAAAAGACGCCTATTTTTGATACCTGCGGGGATCGCGGCAGCATTTGCGCTGCTTGCCGCAGGCCTCTACTCCGCCGGCTACTTGGTCGGCGGAAAGCCAAGTCTGGTGTCAGTCGAACAGCGCCCGCAATGGGTGCCCGTCCCCCTCGTCACCGTGACAAACCAACCTACCCGTGCCCCACGGGTTGAGACGCCGGCAAGCAACAATGCTGATGCGGCCAGACCTTTGGCCCCATTGGCGGATCCCACGCCTGGCGCCCCAGCTTCAGATCCGCAGGTCGCGATTTTGACTCCGAACCTTCCTGCTGCACGGATGATCCAAACCGCTTCCGGCTTCCGGGACTGCGAAACCTGCCCCGAAATGATCCGCATACCCGGCGGGGCTTTTCGGATGGGTAGCGACGAAGACCCCTCGGAACAACCGATCCGGACCGTGACCATCTCGCCGTTTGCAATCGGTCTGTCGCCCATCTCCGTCGCCGAGTGGAACCGATGCGCGGCCGCAAAGGGCTGCAACTTCTCGCTCGACGGAAGCGACACAACGCCAGCCCGGAATCTGAGCTGGCTCGATGCCAAGCAATATGTGGACTGGCTCGCGCAATTGACCGGTAAGCCATACCGTTTGCCGAGCGAAGCGGAGTGGGAATACGCCGCAAGGGCGGGCACCTCGACCCGCTTTTGGTGGGGTCGAGAGCTCGAACCCGGCAACGCCAATTGCAGGGACTGCGGCGGGCCTCAAGATCCGAAGGTTCCGATGCCGGTCGGCAGTTTCGCGCGCAATGCATTCGGGGGTGCCGATTTCGGAGGCGGCGTCGCGCAGTGGGTGKCCGATTGCTGGCTGCCCAACTACCGGGATGCGCCGTTGGAGGGCTCCCCTCGGACGGTTGAGAATTGCCGCGAGAATGTCTTGAGAGGCGGCTCCTGGCGAAGCAACGCTGTCTCGGTGAGGCCAGCGAGCCGGACCCATTACGATACGGGCGTCCGTTACCCTGCACACGGATTCAGGATAGCTCGCTCGCTCTGACAGGAGGGTTCCATGGGCCGATCCGCCAGCGGCATCTTTCTCGCCTTTGCTGTAGTCAGCCTTTTCCCGCTCGAAACCTTGGCGCAGACAGCGCCGGGCCCAACGCCCTCCACACCGCAACGGGCGCCATCTCCGGATGCGCGCCTGTACATCATCTATCCTTGGGACGGAGCGCAGATCCGCGGCGAATTCTGGGTGCGGTTCGGCCTACGAAATATGGGCGTGACGCAGGCCGGCAGCTCCGCTCCGAATGCCGGACATCACCACCTTCTGGTCGATGTCACCGATGAGATTGTTCCGGACGAGCCGCTTCCGTCAGACAACAAGCATCTTCACTTCGGTGCAGGGCAGACTGAGGCGAGGCTTGAGTTGCCGCCTGGCAAACATACCCTGCAATTGGTGCTCGGCGACCCCGACCACCGGCCATTCAAACCGATGCTCATTTCGAAGAAGGTGACCATAACTGTGTTGCCAGCGGCGCCGGCGAGAACGTTGAAGAAGGCCAGTGGAAAGGGTGCTTAAGGTCTAGGGAGCCCACTCCTGTGCTCCGGTGGCCCCATCCGCGGCCCGCACTTCTTTTCATGGTTCTGGTATTGGGCGAACAAACCCGGTCGTGGTGAAACTGTCGAGAGACCAGTTCGTTTTCTCTGCGTGGTGGCTCTCCATCCTTAGGAGCCGCACGGCCTAGGGTCCCGCCGAGGTTTGCCGTCGGCGGGGCCTTTGCTGGCATCGGACACTGCCCTCGATCGTCTATTGAACATCGACAAGCCATTCCGCAGCCGAAAACCGCAGGCAATGCGATGAATTGTTTCCCCACCGAAGAAGCACAGCCGCGGACACATGAGGTCCTCATCCCGATCGAAGGGCAGGACCTTCTATCTCGTCTTCAGGCGATGGATACTTGGCTGAGCGAGTGGGACATTGCCTATCAGGTTGCGGGAATCGACGACTCAGCGATAGCCATCCGCTTTCCGAGTGAGCAGTTCACCCGCGCTTTTGCTGAGACTTTCGGCCTCACCCAGCGCAGTCTTGGCTAAATGGGGCCATAGGCAGGCGGGCTTCGGGGCGCGGCCGGTCTCTCCGCGGCCAGCGCACTCAGTCGCGTCTCGCTGGCGGCCTGGCTATCGAGCGCGGGGTGTGTGGCGCACACCCGCTCGATCTGACCGAAGAGGCATGGGGAACGTCATCGGCCCGCGGTTCATCGGCAATATCAGCCTGGCGATCGCGGCGGCACACCTGAAGCTCCGGCATTCACCATCCCCTCGCGAGGCTCTAATCGCAGCGAGAGGTACGACAACATCCGCGCTCTCGTCGCGCGGCGCGGTGAAGGTTAGCCACATCTCGGTATAGACCTTAACGGAAACTACAAGGGTCAGTCCGCCCATGCACAGGTGTCATCGGATTTCTCCTTCCGGGGCCAACAAAGAATTTCGCGTGGTGGCAACGAACTGCCTTGGGGTTTGTTCCAACGACGGACGGTCTGGTCGGCTTCCTGCTACGCCTTTCAGATGGCGTTCAGATGGCCGATCACCGCATGGACCTTGTCGACCCCGGATGGGGTGGTAAGCGCCGTTGCCGCAGGCCGGATCCTGAACCGAAAGACGGCGCGAAGCCAGATCATCGGCGGCGTGGTGGGGTATCGGAATGCCCCTCACGAGGAAACCCTGACCGCCATCGCTATGGTCGGTTCATAAACGGCAATCTCGGCGAATATCACGTCACTTCGAAGCGATATCGACGGCATCGAGGTGATCTTTGTCGAGGTGCATGACGATAAAGTCAGCCCGATCGGGTGCCGGAGGAATACGCATCGTTGGCGCCGCTGCCGCCGAAGCCAACGCGATCTTTCACGCGACAGGAAAATGCGCGCGGCTGCCAATAATCGACAAGCTCATGGCCGCGTGAGTGTTCGGGTCATCTCGGCATGTGCTTGGCGCCGCCTCGGCATCCTGATTGTGGCGCCCGGTTGGAGGCCGCAGTTTCCCGCAGGCAACCACTTCAGATGATGCCTATCTCACGGTTCCGTCTTGCGGGGCACCGTCTGCCGAAGTTGAGACGGGGGAACTGGCGTTAGCCACTGGCTATTGAGCGTCAGCGTCGCTGCAAAAATGGGGGTTCCATCGGCGTAGCKGATTCTCATATCCACTCTCAGACCGTCACTGGTCTGGATATGCTCGGCGATAATGTCGCCGAGACTTGAAAGCGCCGAAAGACGCGCGGCGACGTGATCTTCAAGGTCTATTCCTTCGTCGTCTACGACCAGTTCGGTGTTGATCTCGATGTCGAAAAAATACTGGGCCATGCATTTTCATCCGTGGCGCCGTCGCCAAGGTCCCGATCCCCTCGGCGCGTACAATTCGTCGCATTGCGCCCACCGCTGGGAAGTTGATCGATCGAGATAGCGGCGCGGGGTGGCAGGCTGTTGGGCAAACTCCTAGACCACCAGCCGCATGCAAAGTTGCTGGAAGGAGGCCCCATCGCTGCCGGGGCCCCCTGGTCAGTTAAATCGAGGGCCGCACATACGGCGGAGCTTCGGGATCGAATTCTGTCCACCCCTCCCTCTCATAAGCAGCACGGCGGTCGATTGTGTTGATGGGTGTCGCGCCGTCCATGATTGCCACGACCGTAGGCGCCTGTTCGTCGGTTGCCCGAACAGCCACGACGCTGCCACCTCGCCTCACCGTCTCTGCAAAGTAGTGGGCGTCATTTTCATCGACGCCCGAACTCGTCAGGGCGCCCACAAGCCCCCCCGCGACGGCGCCCGTCGCGGCTCCCGCGGCGGTAGCCGCAAGCCAGCCAGCGGCCACCACAGGGCCGATGCCGGGGATCGCAATCAGGCCGAGACCCGCCAGCAGCCCGGCTGCACCGCCGATCAAGCTGCCGATTCCTGCTCCCTCGCCCGCGTGGCTTTCATCGGCATCGGCGTGACGGCCGACAAGGCTGATATCGGAATCGGCAACGCCGGCGTCCTTCAGCTTTCGCACCACGGATTCAGCCTGCTGATAGGTATCGTACGAACGCGTGATGGTCTGGGTCATCTGCGAGATCCTCAGTTGCGCGTAATGTTGCCGCGGTAATCGTCGCTTACGTTGACCGGCTGGCCGTCGTGCGTCGCCCTGCCCTTCCAGACACCGTTGTCGTCCTTCTTGAGTTCGGACACTGCGGTGTAGCCGTTGGTCTCGAGCCGGCTCTTCGCCTGGCCTTCCGTGAAGCTGTTGGCACCGGGCAGCGGCGCGTTCGCTTCGGCTGGAGCATTTGGCGAAGGAGTAGGTGCAGTCGTCGGCGTTTGCGCCTGAGCTGCCAGGATCGTCGCCCCGCAAAACACCGCCGCGATGATCGTCCGTTTCATCGATATCTCCCTGAAACAGTTGCCATATATGCACAATCAAACCGGGCGCTTGGGCACTTGTTCCAGGGATGTCGATAGGTGCTGGCGTCCGGTCTCCATCTGGTAGGCTGCGCGCGACGAACGCGCCGCGGAGGCATGACTTTGGCGCGCCAAGCTTGGACTCCGCGGCCCGGTCCGCAACTCAGGCTCGGCCGCGAGCTCAGTGAGGCAAAAACCGAGCGCCTCGTCGACGAGAAGGCTACCGCCGAGCTGGCATGACCGCTTTCCCGCCTCAAGATCGATGAGGAAATCCTGCTGACGATCGCGTCGATCGGCGCGTGATCGCACCTAGTTTGGGAGGCCGATCACGCAGCCCTGCCACTATATGGTCACTAAATGACCAGATCAGCTTCAGCCCCTGACCGCATTCGCGTTATGGAATTGGACGCCTATCCACAGCTCATGGAAGGAAATCCGCTGCGAAAGATCATAACAACTGTGGTCGGCGTTACATTCATTCTGGCAGGCGGCGCGAATGCGCAGGGTCTATCACAGCCCACACCTCCGTCTGCATCACCGCAACAGGGCTCGGGCCGAACAACTATCAAATCGGTGAGCGTCGTCGATCTCGCTGCGCTTCCGGCTGAGGCCCAGGTGCAGGTCAACCAGGTACTGACAAACCGTTCGGCTGACGAGATCCAGCAATTGCAAGCGGCCATAGAGAATGAGCCGGAGCTGAAATCGGCGCTCGCGGCGAAGGGCTTCACATCACGGGACGTGGTCGTTGCCCAGCTCGGTGAAGACGGCATGCTGACCATCGTTGCAAAACGGGCGAGCTGATCGCCGTGTGGTCGCATCCTGGCTATGCGACGTCGCAGGTCATTCGACCAATGAGCCTATCCGAACGGCGACATATTTGAAGCGCCCGCCCCTGTGGGCCAGGGATTCATCACTGCCACATGCGGGGCCGCAATACGGCACCGGACTCGCGAAATCACCCCAGAAAATCCGAACAATGGTCATGCTGCGCCGTTTGCATGGGCCTGCGTCGTTCGTACCGACCTGGCGCGGCGGTCCAATTGTTCCAGGCGAGCGGCGCACCAATACCGATACCGTCGCGCATTCAGACTAGGAGAAGCCGATGAATGGCGTGAAATTGTCCGCGATTGTGCTTGCGATGTCTGCCGCACTTGCAGGGCCTGCTCTGGCGCAGGGCGTCTCGGTCGATACCCAGACACGCGGCAAGGCACAGGGCAAAATCGGCGGTCCCGCGCCCTCAGCCAGCGGAAATGCCGATGTCGACGCTGAGGTCGTGGCCCCACGCATCAAGGCAGGCGGCAGCGGGCATGGCAGCGCTGGAGCCAAGGCTGGAAAGAAAGCCACTGGTGCTGCTGGCGCATCTGGAACCACGAAAGTCGACGAACTCGACTAGTACGTCTGACATCGAGCCCCAATCGGGTTGGGCAGGCTAGGCTTGCCGACTGAAAGGAGTGAGGCGCGCGCTCGATGGCCCGGCCTCACTCGGCAAACCCTGTACCTCGGCATCGTTGAGCAGGCGCGCGGGCTTGCCGAAATGACGGGATATCGCTGGCCAATCCGCGTTCGAGCCACGTCTCGGGTGCCACCATCGCTGCGACCGGCGGTCATCCGATCATTTGACTGAGAACGGCTCAGTCCTTCCTGAGCTTCCCGAGATTGCCCGGCAGCCCCGAAAAGGGAAGATCGTCCGGCGTGAGCAAGCTGTGGGGCGGGGCCGGCCCGTGACTGTTCTCGTCCTCGTCCGCCTCATTCCAGCGGCGGATCTCAGCGGTGAGCTGACGGAACTCGGCCGCCTGCGGAGATCCTTCGGGCGCATCGCTCAACGCGGCGGCGCGCTGTACGGCAGCCTCATACTCCTCGTGGTTTCTGAACGTCATGTCGGGGAATCCACTTGTGAGTTGTCGCTGGCGGCATTCTCGTCGAGCAGGCCTGATGCTGCGCGCAACAGCGTCTCCGGAGGTGCGATGTCTTCCTGAAGATGCCATTCGACGAACTCACGACTCTCTCGCGACCGTTCCGCCAGGAGAGCAACCCAATCGCGGCGCGGGAACGCTGCATTCATGCGCAGCGCAAGATCCTGGCCGGAAGCAACTGCCTCTGAGGGTCCCATGTGAGCCTCCCGTGTCTCCTGAGATGAAAGGGGCCTCGCGAACGAGCACGGCTTCGTCAACGACTTCAATGAGTTCGCGTCCATCCGTTTTGCTGCGTGAGCCCATGCGGCTGAAGCATCAGGGGAACAGCCTTCATGTCCCCCGCCTCTCGCGTGGGGTGACCTCAATGACCTGCCTGCGGCCATTGCGCAGCAGTCCGAAGGCGGTGGGCCGGCCGATCTTGTCCTCGGCCAGCAGGCGCACGAGATCGTCGGCACCGGAGACACGGGTGCCGTCGACCGCCACAATGATGTCTCCTGCCCGTATGCCGGCCACATCAGCCGCGCCTCCGCCCTCCACGGAGTCGACCATGACGCCCGCCGCCTGATCCACGTCAGCCGCAACCTGGATGCGACGGGCGATCACGGCCGGGTGCGCCGCGATGCCGATCGAGGCCCGGCGGACCCGACCGTGGCGGATGAGGCCGCCCATCACGAAGCTCGCCGTGTTCGACGCCACCGCGAAGCTGATGCCTTGCGCGCCCATGATCATGGCGCTGTTGATGCCGATGACCTCGCCCCGCGATGACACCAGCGCGCCGCCCGAATTGCCCGGATTGAGCGCAGCATCGGTCTGGATCACATCGTCGATCAGCCGGCCGTTCTTGGCGCGCAGCGAGCGGCCGAGCGCCGAGATCACGCCGACCGTCACCGTCGCCTCGAACCCGAGCGGGTTGCCGATGGCGACGGCGATCTGTCCTCGCTTCAGCAGCCCGCTGTCACCGAGACGGCCCGTMGGCAGGCTCACGGGCGGTTCGGCATGGACGAGCGCCAGATCGGTATCCGGGTCATCGCCGATCAGACGCGCATCGAAATGCCGCCCGTCTGGCATCTGCACCCCGACCCGCGCCGAGCCTTGCACGACATGGCTGTTGGTGAGAATGAGCCCGTCCGGCGACAGGATCACGCCCGAGCCGGAGCCGGAGGGGCGCCCGTGCCTGCGGACATTAAGCCTGACGACGGCCGGGCCCACCCGCTCCACCACGTCGGTGACGGCAAGCGAATAAGCATCGAGCAGCGCGCCATCGCTTGCTGGTGAGAGCGGAAGCGTGGACGAATCGAAGTCGTCCTCGTTGAGGACGAAGCGAGGTGTAACGTCCAGCATTGGTGGAACCGCCCTGCGTTGTTTGCCTGGATATGGCGATGCGGTCCCCGCCGCAAAAGGGCTGAGCCCGGCCAGGTCCCGGACACGAGGACCCATGGAGCGATACTGCGTGAATTCTGTGGCGGGCCTCGCTGCCACGGGCAAAGGTCCTATGCTGATCGCAAAGCTGGATGTCGCGGGCTTTCATGACATCAACTCCGGCTATGGCTTCGACGTCGGCGACCAGGTTCTCGTCCAAATCGCCGAGCGCATTGGCACCACCGGCGTCGGCGTCGTGGGACGCATCGACTCGAATGAATTTGCGCTGGTAAAGCCGCTCGCGAGCTCCGATGAAGGCCCTGAAATCATCAAGAGGTTGATCTCTGCGTTGTCGGCGACCTTCGTCGTTTCKGGAGCGACGATCACCATTCGGTTTGCCACCGGCTTCGTGATCGCCGAGGCCGGCTTCGACACCAGGTTGGTGCTCGGTCGGGCCGGAGCCGCCCTCCGGCGCTCGAAATCCTCTCCATCCCGCTAGGCGTGCGAGTTCAGGGCCGAGGACGAAATTCAGAGTCGCAATCGCATTCGCCTGACGAACGAAATGCAACGCTGGCGAACGACGAGTTCGGATTTCAGTATCAGCCCAAGGTTGATCTTTGCACAGGTGCGGTCGTTGGCGCAGACGCCTTACTGCGCTGGCGGCGCGCACGAACCCCTGCTCAAACGAAGAACGGATTATGACCAAATGACATTGCGATGAGCCGGGATCGGTGCTCGAATGCCCCGGTCGCCAGAGGGGATTCCTCGTTGTGCGAGATCTCGGCTGTTCATGAGGGTGCCCATGGAGCAAAGCACCGATCGTCAGGCGACGGTTACGGTCCGCAGCAGGACCACCGACGCTGCGAACGATCTGGCGCGCCAGGTTCGGGAGCAGACCACACTCTTCCGCTTCACCGATCGCCTGTTTCGAGCCCGCACCGTCGTCGAGATCTACGAGTGTGCGCTTGACGCCATTTGTGAAACCCTCATGTGCTCGCGGGCGTCGATCCTTCGCTTCGATGATGGGGGAACAATGCGTTTCGTCGCTTGGCGCGGCCTCTCGGATGGATACCGCGCCGCTGTAGACGGCCACTCGCCCTGGAAGCGCCATGAGCGCGAAACCGACCCGATCTTCCTCTCGGACGTCGCCCTCAGCAAGGAGCCGAGACAACTCATCGAAACCATTATCGGCGAGGGCATCCATGCCTTGGCCTTCATCCCGCTCGCCGGAGCCGACGAACTGGCAGGCAAGTTCATGGTCTATTATGACACTCCGCGGGTCTTCACCGATCACGAGCGCGACCTCGCGCTGCTCGTCGCACGCCAGCTCGGCTTTGCCCTCGAACGTCATGCCGGGGACGCCTCGGCCCGCCGGCTGACTGCGCTCGTCGAATCGTCCGATGACGCGATCATCGCAAAGGATCTGAACGGTCTCATCACCGACTGGAATCCGGGCGCCGAGCGCCTTTTCGGGTATCGGCGAGAGGAGATGTTGGGTCAGCCCGTCATGCTGCTCATTCCGGAAGACCGTCGGGGCGAGGAGCCAACGATTCTGGAGCGCATTCGCGCCGGGGAGCACATCGAGCACTACGAAACCATCCGCCGCCGCAAGGACGGAACGCCTGTAGCGATCTCGCTGACCGTCTCGCCCATCAGGGACGCCAGAGGCGAAATCGTGGGGGCCTCGAAGATTGCCCGGGATATCTCGGAGCGGCAACGGGCGCAGGAACAGCAACAGTTGCTGCTTCACGAGATGAACCACCGCGTCAAGAACGTCTTCGCGCTCACGAGCGGAATCGTCAATCTCACGGCGCGTTCAGCCAATACCCCGGCCGAGCTCGCTTCAACGGTTAGCGAGCGTCTCGCCACCCTGTCGCGCGCGCACGCTTTGACTATGTCGTCCGTAGCTGCGGGAAGCGAACCGGCCGCAACCACGTTGCACCCGCTGATTGCAGCCATACTCGCACCCTATCGTGCGGGTGAACGGTCGCGCTGCGAGGTTCGCGGTGCTGACATTCCAATCCCTTCCACCTTGGTGACATCGCTCTCGCTGCTGCTCCATGAATTCGCGACCAACGCCGCGAAATACGGCAGTCTTTCGACGATGGACGGCATGGTCGAGATTACATGCTCAGAGCGACTGTCCGAGTTCGTGATCGTCTGGCGCGAGCGCGGTGGTCCATCTCCGCGGAGATCGGGAGGCGAAGGCTTCGGGAGCCGCTTGGTCAAAGCGACGGCAAGTCAACTTGGCCGGGTCAGCAGAGTTTGGGACACGTTGGGCGTGGTCATCGAGCTCGTCATCGAGCGTGACAGGCTCGAAGCTTGACGGCACCGCAAGCGATCAACTCGATCCCCATGCGCCGATAACTTGGCAACATCTGCGGCCGTCGGAAGGGTTCATTCATCCCAGCTTAAACCGGCGCACGCCGAGGCGTTCCTAGCGGCCCCGCTGATCAGGTTTTCTTAACCGGCCGCCCAGGGTCGAGTGCGCTCGGCGAGCTGGAGGGTTTTGGCTCGCCCTTTGCTGGCGAAGCGACGCTCGCATCCGCCGCCGGCGTTCCGCGATCGTCTTTCGGTATGCCTGTGCCCGGTCGTGGGCGGCTATCACTTGTCCTCCCGGGCTGACCTGCCGCCTTGTTTGGATCTGCATTCGCCATATCGACCTCCTTTGTGCTCCAGTTTTCGGATCGCTCGCCCAAAAGTTCCATGCTCGCCCGGTAAATGACGCCACCTTCTTCCCTGCGGACGCTAACGGTGAACAATCGGCAGTCGCCGTTTGGCATCACCGCGCGTGTCATATCCGGCAAGGCGTCCAACGCTGATCGCCGCGCCTCTTCGTCGCTGGAAAGTTCAATTCCGTCCTCGTCGATATCGACGAAGTCGCCATCCGTGCTGTCGAAGAAATAACGGGTCATGTTCGTTACCGGCTAAGCGACGGATCCGGCTCTCACAGAACGCGTCTGAAGAGTGCCCGTTCCAAGGTGGCAGACTTGCCATCGGAAACATGCCTTACCGAAGACCGAGAAATGAAAGTATGGCCAACACGACCACGATAAGGCCGACGATGTAGATGACGCCGTTCATTAGACCCTCCGATGCTCCGTCACACACGTGACGAGGGGTGAACAGATGGCGAAGCAAAAGAGTTCCAGCCGGAACCTATAGGGCCGGGAACACTCCTTTCAGTGGCGGGTTCTGCCTCKACAAATTGGAGGACGAACAATGGGCCGCGGTATTCTTCTTTGGATGTTGGGCATTCCCCTGCCGATCATCATCCTGCTCGCGTTCTTTCGATAGCGCGTCTGGCTATTGGTGCCGAAGCTCTCCGTTCCACGGCGCGCAGGAACGTGCCTCGGGACGGGTGAGCTGACCCAGCAGCAGTATTCATATGACGCTATTGCCGAAAGCGACCGTTCTAATAGTCAGCCCAATGGACGCTGATGCACGTCCCCTGGGAGGTAGAAATGACGACAAGCAAGCGGACTCAGCAGCCGATCGGCGCTGGAAAAACCAAAACAACTGACGCCTTGGATGGGTTTTCACCCCGCGTTCAAGGGGGCTCAATCGCGCTAGTTTTGTTTCTGGTCATGGTCGCGGTGCTTATGCTTCTGGGTTATGGGATTTGGTGGCTGTACGTATTCGTTCAGTCACTGAAATGACCATCTTTAATGTAACGCAGCGGTGGATACGCGCCGGCCTCTCGCCGCATAGTTGCGCCCTCGGGTTATCCATTGAGTGGGCGGCGAGGCGAATGCCACGGATGAGTTGCTCGTCCACGGCGCCGCCCCGATGCGCCCCAGTTCAAAGCCACGATAGTTGGTTCACCTTGAACGCGACTGTGCGTTTTGCTGATGGCGGCCCCGCCAGGCGTGGCTCAGGCCTTGACCATTGGAAATGAAAGTTCGAAACTGTCCTAATGGGAGGCGAACCCATGGGAACCGCCCCGAACKCCCAATTCCCAACTGTCGACGCTCGCGAACACGGGGAAGCTCATGCCAATCCGACAGGATGGCGACGCTGGCTACTGTCCACCAATCACAAGGACATTGGGACGCTCTACCTGATCTTCTCGATCATGGCGGGACTCGTCGGCGGGTTCCTGTCGATTATGATGCGTATCGAGCTTCAGCAGCCCGGCCTGCAGATCTTCGCCAACGGCCAGAGCTACAACGTCTTCGTCACCGGCCACGGCCTGATCATGATCTTCTTCATGGTCATGCCGGCACTGATCGGTGGCTTCGGCAACTGGTTCGTGCCGTTGATGATTGGCGCGCCCGACATGGCCTTTCCACGGCTGAACAATATCTCGTTCTGGCTCGTCGTGGCCGCATTCATCCTGCTGACCATTTCGTTGTTCGTCGAAGGCGCGCCTGGCGCCCATGGCGTCGGCACCGGCTGGACTATCTACCCGCCCTTCTCGACGGCGGGCCACCCCGGTCCCTCGGTCGATTTCGGCATTCTCGCGCTGCACCTCGCGGGCGCATCTTCCATTCTGGGCGCGATCAATTTCATCACCACTATCCTGAACATGCGCGCGCCTGGCATGACCATGCACAAGATGCCGCTGTTCGCCTGGGGCGTGCTGGTCACTGCCTTCCTGCTGCTATTGGCGTTGCCCGTCCTGGCCGGGGCCATCACGATGCTCCTGACCGATCGCAATTTTGGCACCACCTTCTTTGATCCGGCCGGTGGTGGCGACCCGGTGCTCTACCAGCACCTGTTCTGGTTCTTCGGTCACCCCGAAGTGTACATTATGATCCTGCCGGCCTTCGGCATCGTCAGCCACATCATCTCGACCTTCTCGAAGAAGCCGATCTTCGGCTATCTCGGCATGGCTTATGCGATGGTGGCGATCGGCGTCGTCGGCTTCATCGTGTGGGCGCACCACATGTTTACAGTCGGCCTCTCGCTCAACACGCAGCGCTACTTCGTCTTCGCCACGATGGTGATCGCCGTGCCGACCGGCATCAAGATCTTCTCCTGGATCGCGACGATGTGGGGCGGCAGCCTGCGCTTCACCGCGCCGATGCTCTGGGCCATCGGCTTCATCTTCCTGTTCACCGTCGGCGGCGTGACCGGCGTGGTGCTGGCCAATGCGGGCATCGACCGCTCGCTGCATGCGACCTATTACGTCGTGGCCCATTTCCACTACGTGCTGTCGCTCGGCGCCGTATTCGGCCTGTTCGCCGGCTTCTACTACTGGTTCCCGAAGATGTCGGGCTATATCATCCCCGACTGGATCGGCAGGCTGCACTTCTGGGTCGCCTTCTTCGGCGCCAACCTGCTGTTCTTCCCGCAGCACTTCCTTGGTCTCGCCGGCATGCCGCGTCACTATGTGGACTATCCGGATGCCTTCGCCGGCTGGCATTTCTGGTCGTCGATCGGCTCCTACATCTTCGCTGCCGGCCTGCTCATCTTCTTCTACGGCGTGATCATCGCTTTCACGAAAAAGCAGCTCGCCGGAGACAATCCGTGGGGCGAAGGTGCAACGACGCTGGAATGGACCCTGTCCTCGCCTCCGCCGTTCCACCAGTTCGAGACCCTGCCGCGCATCGTCAGCTCGGACCACTGGGATCGATAGTTCGTCCACCGGGTGATTTTTCGCATGTCGAAGCATCCGCCCCAAACCTCTACGTCGGCATCGCTCGCGCCCGACACTCGGTGGCGTGGTCTTTGATGGTGAAAGTGCTCTGAAGGGAGCCATTCGCTACGAGCGAGGGGGATTGACGGGCCACGCGGCGTTCCGAGGTCCGAACTCAGCTCTGAAAAGGCAAGCGCTGGCTAAAGCCAAGGGCTCGATCTCAGGATGCCCGCCATCACGCCGCGCAGGAGTTGCGCACGAGAATTCGCGTCGATCTTGGATTTCGCCGCCTCGATATGTGGATGGACCGCGTTGCGCGACAGGCCCATGGCCATGCCGATCTACGCATCGCTGCGACCCCATTGCCCCCGTCGGAAATATAGGAGGAGATCATCATGGCTGAGCACACCTCTTCCGGAAGCGCATCCGTCGTCTTGACGGATCTGGACAAGCTGCTGCCCGATATCGAGGCGCTCTATAAGGACGTCCACGCCCACCCGGAATTGTCGATGCGGGAGATGCGAACTGCGGGTCTCGCCGCCGACAAGCTCAGGAAAGCCGGCTTCGAGGTAACGACTGGCGTGGGTAAGACGGGCGTGGTCGGATTGCTTCGCAACGGCGAGGGGCCGACGGTCATGCTGCGCGCTGACATGGATGCGCTGCCGATCGCAGAGGATACCGGCCTTGCTTACGCCAGCAAGGTTACTGCGACGGACCCCGAGGGAAGCACCGTCCCCGTGAGCCATATGTGCGGACATGACATGCATGTCGCCTGGCTGGTCGGTGCGGCGACATTGCTGTCACAGGCGCGCGATGCCTGGAAGGGCACCCTGATGGCCGTCTTCCAGCCGGGCGAGGAAACCGCGCAAGGCGCCCAGGCCATGATCGACGATGGTCTGCTGAAGCGCTTTCCGCAGCCCGATGTCGTGCTGGGCCAGCACGTCATGGTCGGACCCTCCGGCTCGGTCGCCGGCAGTGCCGGGCCGATAACCTCCGCTGCGGACAGCCTGCAAATCCGCCTGTTCGGGCGCGGCGCGCACGGGTCGATGCCGCAGGCCAGCATCGATCCCGTCATCATGGCGGCCTCCGTCGTGCTGCGTCTCCAGACCATCGTGTCCCGCGAGGTTGCCGCCAACGACGCGGCAGTGGTCACTGTCGGCGTGCTACAGGCAGGAACCAAGGAAAACGTCATCCCCGACGACGCCGTCATCAAGCTCAATGTGCGTACGTTCGACGAAGGCGTGCGCAAGCATGTGCTCGCCGCCATCGAGCGGATCGTCAATGCCGAGGCCGAAGCCTCCGGGGCGCCGCGCAAACCGGAAATCACGCCGCTCGACCGCTACCCTTTAAACGTCAACGACGAAGCCGCCAGCAACCGCATCGCCGCAGCGTTTCGCGGCCATTTTTCGCCGAACCGGGTCAAGCACACCGGCCCCGCCCCGGCGAGCGAGGATTTCGGCTGCTTCGGCACCGCGTGGCAGGTGCCTTCGGTGTTCTGGTTCGTGGGTGGCAACGATCCCAAGGTCTATGCAGAGGCTAAGGCGGCCGGCAAGCTGAACGAACTTCCGGTCAATCACAGTCCGCAATTCGCGCCCGTCCTCCATCCCACGCTGGCAACAGGCGTCGAGGCACTGGTCGTCGGAGCGCTCGCCTGGCTCGGCCCGAACAAAAAATGAACTGTTCTACCCGATTGCATCGCAGATCAGTCTTATTTGAAGGCTGTTCGGTGCTTTCGTCCCGATGCGGTAGGATTTTTCGCAGGCGGACCCGTCATGATCGCCATCGAAACCCTTGTGCGACTTCTCGACCTGGGCGGCACCTTCGTTTTCGCGATCAGCGGGGCGGTTGCCGCAGTCAATCGCCGCCTCGACATTTTCGGTATCCTCGTCCTATCGTTCGTGACGGGGAATTTTGGCGGGATCACTCGCGACGTCCTGATCGGCGCCATCCCGCCTGCCGCTCTGACGGATTGGCGGTACCTGCTGGTCTCAGTCCTGGCCGGGCTCATCACCTTCTTCTGGTATGCCGGCGTCGGCAAGCTGCGTAGCCCCGTCCTCCTGTTCGACGCGGTAGGCCTTTCGTTTTTCGCGGTGGTCGGTGCACAGAAGGCGATCGAGTTCGGACTAAACCCGGTGATGTCAGCGCTTCTGGGCATGCTGACCGGAATCGGCGGAGGCATGACGCGCGATGTTCTGCTTGCGGAGATTCCGCAGGTATTGCGTTCCGATTTGTACGCCGTCGCAGCGCTGACCGCCGCGTCCTTCGTTGTTATCGGCCATGTGCTCGGCGTTTCCTATGGCGTTTCAGCGCTGGCTGGAGCTGCCGTGTGCTTCGGCCTTCGTTTCATGGCGATCAGACGTGGTTGGCATTTGCCGGTCGCTCATCTCTCCGCGCAAGGGCGCGCTGCAATAGATGCTTCGGAGGATGAGAGCGGGCGGTAAGTTTGCCCCTCCAACGGTTTGCCCTCCGGGAGGGAGGGTGAAGCGCGGCCTCGCGTTTCCAATGGCGCGCAATATCTGCCGAGATCGGCCTCTCGCGACGCCAACTATGCTGCTCCTCACGCCGCAAGCAGCTTGTCGACGGTGATCGGCAGGCTGCGGATGCGTTTGCCCGTCGCGTGATGAATGGCGTTGGCGATGGCCGCCGCCGTGCCGACGACGCCGATCTCGCCCAGCCCCTTCACGCCGATCGGATTGATCTGGTCGTCATGCTCCTCGACAAAGAGGACCTCGATCCCACCGATGTCGGCATTGGCTGGTACATGATACTCGCCGAGGTTCCTGTTCATGAACCGGCCGAAGCGATGGTCGGTCAGCGTCTCCTCGTGCAGGGCCATGCCGATGCCCCAGACCACGCCGCCGATGATCTGGCTGCGCGCCGTCTTGGGGTTGAGGATGCGCCCGGCCGCGATGGCGCTAACCACCCGGGTCACGCGCACGATATTGAGTTGCTCGTCGACATGGACCTCGGCGAAGACGGCCGAATGGGTGTAGGAAGCGCGGCGCAGCGGCGCGATCAGGCCAGGACTGGCTGTTTCCTCGGCCTCGATCCGCTCAACCTGCGCCGCACTCAGGGCATCGACGAATGAGACGGCGCTCGATTGCTCCTGGCGCAACCGAACGAACCCGTCATTGAAGACGACGTCATCGATCCTGGCGCCGGACAGAGGCGATCCTTCGATGGACTTTGCGTGTTTCAGCAGGGTCTCGCACAGCCTTCGGCAGGCCAGCATCACCGCGCTCCCCGAGGAAGCCGCCGTCCAGGAGCCCCCCTGGATCGGGGCTGGTGGGAGCGATGAATCGCCGAGTTTCACGGTCACCGCGTCGAGATCGAGCCCCAGTGCATCGGCCCCGATCTGGCTGAGGATCGTGTAGGTGCCCGTTCCGATATCGGATGTGGCGCAGGCGATCTCGAGCCTGCCGTCGCGCGTCAGCGTCGCGCGGGCGGAGGATTTCATCATCATCGCTTCCCAGACGCCGCTGGCCATGCCCCAGCCCACCAACTCCTTGCCGTTTGTCATCGAGCGCGGCGCCGGCTTGCGCCTGTGCCAGCCGAAGCGGGCGGCGCCTTCGGCATAGCAGGCGCGCAGCTCCTTGGAGGTCAGGGGCTTGTCGTCGTTCTCGTCCCGCGTGGTGTAGTTCCTGAGCCTGAGTTCGATCGGGTCGATGCCGGTGGCAAAGGACAGTTCGTCCATGGCACTTTCCAGCGCGAACAGGCCTGTCGGCGCACCGGGCGCCCGCATGTCGCCGGGCGTCGGGATGTCGAGCTTGGCGAGTTCGTAGGCGAGCAGCGACGTCTCGCTGTGATAGAGCATGCCCGACCAGTTGACGACGTTCTCCTGATAATCCTCGTAGCCGGAGGTCGCGGCGACCGCATGGTGCTGGAGCGAACGGATATGCCCTTCGGCATCGGCACCGATCGCGACAGAATTGATCGTCTGCGGACGATGCGCATGGCTGAACATCTGGGCCCGGGTCATCTCCACGCGCACGGATCGCTCGAGTGCKAGCGACGCCATCACCGCGAGGAACAATTGGTGGTGCGGCCGCAGCGCGGAGCCAAAGGCGCCACCGACGAAGGGACAAACCACGCGGACATCCTCGGTTGCCAGGCCGAAGACCGACGTAACATAGCCTTGCGTGTTGAGCGCGCCCTGCGTCTTGTCGTGGACGGTGATCTTGCCGTCGCCCTCCCAGACCACCGTCGTCCCGTGCAGTTCCATCGGATTATGGTGCTCGGTCGGGACGCGGTACTCGGCGCTGACCTTGATCGGGGCGTCTGCGAAGGCAGTTTCCGCGTCGCCTTTCGGATCGGGCGGCCGCGCGATGCCCGCGCGCTTCTTCGGCGGCTCATAGCTGTCCTGGCGGGCGCGCTCGAGATCGGTCTCGTGCGGTTCTCGTTCATAGGACACGCCGACCAGGGAGGCCGCGTCACGGGCGGCCTCGAAGCTCGACGCGACGACCAAGGCTATCGGCTGGTCGCTGTGCTGGATGGTGGCGTCGTGGAGCGGGCGGAGCGGCTTGCCGGGCGGGGCGACCTGGTCCCGGTAGCTGCTGTCGAACCAGGCGGTGTGAGCGCGGTTCTCATGGGTGAAGATCGTCACGACACCCGGCACTGCAAGCGCCGCCGTGAGATCGAAATCGCGGATCTTGCCGCGCGGAATCGCGCTGCCGACGATGCAGCCATGAAGCAGGTCCGGAGCAACGAACTCGGCTGCATAGGTCGCGCGGCCGGTGACCTTGGCTACGCCGTCGACCCGGCTCCGCGGCGAGCCGACATGGGGATCGTTGCTGATCATGGCCGTGCTCCCTCAGGCGATGCGCTTGTCGGATTGCGATTGCGGCGTCCCGGCTGCGGCTTGGGTCAGTGCGCGAATGATGGCGCGGCGCGCGAGCTCGATCTTGAAGGCATTGTGCTCGCGGCCCTGTGCTCCTTCCAGCAGAACGTCCGCCGCCGCGGCGAAGCTCGCATCGTCGGGCTTACGGCCAATCAGCACCTCTTCTGCCTGCGGCCGACGCCAAGGCTTGTGAGCAACGCCGCCAAGTGCCAGCCGCGCATCGCGGATCGCACCGCCACTGCCCATTTCCAGACAGGCCGCGACGGAAACCAACGCGAAGGCATAAGAGAGCCGGTCGCGCAGCTTGAGATAGCTGTGGTGCTCGGCAAAACGTTGCGCCTCGGCGGGCAACTCGATGCCGGTGACGATCTCGCCCGCGCCGAGCGTCGTGTCGCGATCCGGTGAACCGTTCGGCAGCCGATGATAATCCGCCATCGCGATCGTCCGGGTGCCCTGCGGCCCGGCGACATGGACGCTCGCCGAGAGTGCGGCAAGCGCGACGCACATGTCGGAGGGATGGGTTGCGATGCAGTCGGTGCTCGCGCCGAGAATGGCATGATTGCGGTTCACGCCCTTGATCGCCGGGCAGCCGCTGCCAGGTTCGCGCTTGTTGCAGGGCAATGCGGCATCGTAAAAATAATGGCAGCGAGTGCGCTGGTTGAGATTGCCGCCGGCCGTCGCGGCGTTACGAAGTTGTGGCGTCGCGCCCGCCAAGATCGCGCTCGACAGCAGCGGGAAAGTCCCGGCGACCAACGGGTGATAGGCGATCGTCGTATTCGAGACGAGCGCCCCCATCAGGATGCCGCCGTCCGCGGTCTCGGCGATCGTATCGAGATCCCCGAGGCGGGTGATGTCGATCAGGCGGTCCGGCTGCTCAACATCATATTTCATCAGATCGAGCAGATTCGTGCCGCCGGCAATCAGCCTGGCGCCGGGGTCGGCTGCCAGCGCGGCGAGCGCGCCTTCGAGGCTCTCGGCCTGGAGATAGGAGAAGCGGTTCATTCTGCGGCCTCCCGCATGTGCCCTGTCTGCTGGGCGATGACGTCCTCGATGGCGTCGACGATGTTCGGATAGGCGCCACAGCGGCAGATATTCCCGCTCATCAGCTCGCGGATCTCGTCGCGGCTATGGGCGCGGCCTTCGGCGACGAGCGCCACGGCCGAGCAGATCTGTCCCGGCGTGCAATAGCCGCACTGGAATGCATCGCGCTCGATGAAGGCGCGCTGCATGGGATGCAACGCGCCATCCTCTGCCAAGCCCTCGATCGTGGTGATAGCGCTGCCGTCCAGCATCACCGCGAGCTTCAGGCACGAATTCATTCGCTCGCCATCGATCAGCACCGTGCACGCGCCGCATTGACCGTGATCGCAGCCCTTCTTGGTCCCGGTCAGCGCGAGATGGTTGCGCAGGAGATCGAGCAAGGTCGTTGCAGCATCGACCTCKATGTGAACGGGCCGGCCATTCAGGCCGAGGGAAATCTCGATTTTTTCGTCGGGAGCGAGCGTGCGGAGTGTCACGGCGATCTCCTTGGGCGCATGGTTCTGGGCGTGGGGGGGCGCGGGCGCGCAAGTTCATCTCGACGACAACGGCTCGCGAGCACGATGTGTTCCTTCGAACAGGAACAGTTTGATCCAGCCCTAAGTTCGGCTGCTGCTTCGGGGCGGACCGTGCACCTGACCATCCCTTAAGAGGCCTGCGCGCGGCGACCGAAGCGTCATGGGACAAGGCAGGAAGCAGGCCGGAACCAACCGGCCGGCGCATGGGTTGCAGCCTCGACCGCACTCGAAACGGGAGCTCAAACCATGATGTTAGCCGTGGCCGGCGTCACCGCGTGAGCCTTTCACCAGGCCGAATGCACCTCTTTGCGCACGCCGGCAGTTAACGTGACAACGCCGCGATGATCACTGCTGCTGGTGGGCTCCGTGCCGACGCTGACGATTGACTGGACCATCGCGAACACCGGAAGGCACCAGCCGCTACGCCACAGTTGCACGGCGCTAACGTCCGGACTATATTCGAACCGAATTTAGTCCGGGAGGCTCCTTTGCGGTATTCTGCCCAAGTCAAACCGATCAGCTATCTGAAGGCCAACGCAGCCGACATCCTCCTCAACCTCACCGAAAGGCGAGAGCCTCTGGTGATCACGCAGAATGGCGAGGCCAGGGCGGTGCTCCAGGACGTTGCCTCCTTTGAACAGACGCAAGAGACGCTCGCGCTGTTGAAGCTGCTTGCCATCGGCAATCAGGATGTCGATGCAGGCAAGACCAAGCCGGCTCGCGCTGTCGTCGAAAGACTGCGCGGAAAAGCGGCGGATCGTCGATGAAGGAGGGCCTCTTTGAGGTCGAGCTGACGCAAGGCGCGGAGGATGATCTCGAAGCCATTCACTACTACCTGGCTGAACACCGTTCAATGGAAGCGGCTGAGTGCTTGCTCGATGCGTTCATTGAAAGGATCTCCACACTGGAGCGTTACCCGGAACGGGGCAGCTTCCCCAAGGAACTTGAGGCGTTAGGTGTTCGGGAATTCCGGCAGATTCTGCTCGATCCGTATCGCCTAATCTACCGCGTAATTGGCAGCAAAGTCGTCATCTTCGTCATCGCTGACGGCCGCCGCGACATGCAGGCTTTGCTTGAACGCCGCCTACTTGGCCGGTGATCACGAACCTGCTCCCAGGTTCTCGATCGCTGTTGCGCTGAGCGCGAACGGACGAGTTGGAGCCGGGGCCAGCATCTCGGCCCGGGAACGCTCATCTAAAACCATCAATCGAGCTACACCGCAGCCAAGTAGCCGATGAGCCGCTATCGAAGGGGCGTCTAGACGCAGAACACATCCACACCGCGCATTGCGCGCACGKATCCCGGCATTGGTGCGCAAATCTAATCGTCACTGCGAAATGCACGGCGTACATCCAGAGAAGTCCTCTGACCTGGATCGGCATTTCGCTAGTTTCTCGCCAGCATTTCGCCGATCTTCCGTCCGAGCTTTTCCAGGCCGAAGGGCTTGGTGATCATATCCATGCGGGTCAGCCAGAAAGTCGGTTGCGGTTGACCGCATTGGCTGCATAGCCGGTGATGAATAGCCCCTTGAGATCCGGCATCTGGCCTTGCGCAATCTCTGCAAGCTGACGACCGTTCATCCCGGGAAGTCCGACATCGGAGATCAACAGGTCGATATGCGGGTTTGCCCTCAGCGATTCGATCGCGGCGACGCGCTGCACGGGCGTTGCATGCGGACAGTGATGCGGGGCTGGTCTGCGGTCGTGAATCCTGCGCTCGCCGCGCTGCCGATGCCGGCGAAGCCAAGACAGCTAGGCCCGTTCCCTAGCCGATCGGTTTCGTCGTGAAGAACGGATCGAAAGCCTTTTCAATCACGTCCGCGAACATGCCGACATCGGTGTCGCGCACTGTGCTCGCAACAAAATCGTGGCTCCCGTGAATAGGCAGCCCGGCGACTTCACCCGGCGCAAGGGTCAGGTTCTGTGCTTCGATAGTGAGCCTTCCGGCATAGCGCTTATTTATTCCACGGAACAGAGGGCGCAAGTCAGTGCAATCCCAAGTCGGGTGAAGTCGTCACTGCCCAAGTAAGTTGATGCAGTTAGCGATTAGACTTGCGCCCTGCGGGCGCGCAGAGGGCGGAGAGCGCCGAACCCAACGTTGTCCCGAGCCCACTCACAATATCGATTTACCGCTTCTTAACCACGGCGGGCGCCATTCTAAGGGGTCCAGAAGAGTTGGGGGGCTCGAAAAGGACCGTGACCATGCAACTGCTCGATGGTGAGCGACCCGTCGTAGATCAGTTCGTCGGCCTGCCAGTAGCCTTTGTCGAACGCCAACTGATCCTAGCCACGCTCCGGGAAACCGGCGGCAACCGCACCCACGCCACCTCGCTACTCGGCATCGCCATCCGCACGCTGCGAAACAAAATAACTTCGTACGCAGCGGACGGCTACACCGTGCCGGAACCTGCGCATACAGAAGCACAATGAGCCCCCGATGTCCGTTGCCTCATTGAATGGCGTCGCCGCAGCAGATCTGGTCTCCTCAGCAACAATGGCCGGCCTACTGCGCTGCCTGGTGCAGAAAGGCCTATTGGAAGCAGCCGACGTCAGGGAGATTTACGAAATTGCCCTTCTCATTCTTGAACAGCAGCAAGGAGCGGTGCCGGAAGCAGTAGCAACCTTCCAGGCCGCCCGATCCGCAATTGAACGGAACCTGGGATAGCCATTCGGCCCAAGCAGAGCGCCTTCATCCGCTAACCGCCCAAAGATCGCCAGTTCGTGCGATCAGGGCTGAGGACAAGATCGTCAGCGAGGGGAGCCGGCAGGGGCAGAACTCGGACCGAGTTCCTCGAAGCGCAGGAAAGTCCGCCAACTATGCTGTAGGCTCTACTGTTCCCACCTGATCAAAAAGAGGCCGCCCGTTGGCGGCCGAGTGGAGGGGAACGCCGCGTGGAGGTGTCGCCGCGCCCCCTATTGTTACTCGCTCGCGAGGTAGCAGCAAGGTCGGCATGAGACAAAAGGCGTAGAACCAGTTAGCGAAGCGATAAACGTGCACCTTAGGATATTGCCAAGTTGAAGCACCGAGCGTCGCCGGATCTCGGGAGGGCGGCGTTCGTCACTCCTCAGAACTTGCGCGGTACAAGCGGGCCAACCTCACGTACGATTCTGGTCAAGCGGCTACACCGCAAGCAGATGCTGCCCCTCTTCTCGAAGCTGCCTCCTTGCCTGATCGGCGTGGAGGCCTGCGGAACGGCGCATCACTGGGCACGCACGCTCGCCAACATGGGCCACAAAGTGCGGCTGATTCCTCCGTCCTACGTGAAGGCCTACATCAAGCGCGGCAAGAGCGATGCGCTCGACGCCGAAGCGATCTGCGAAGCCGTCCACCGTCCGACGATGCGGTTTGTGCCGGGCAAGACGGTGGAGCAACAGAGTGTGCTCATGACTCATCGCGCCCGATCCCTGCTCGTGCGCCAGCGCACCATGTTGGCCAATGCCGTGCGCGGGCATCTGGCGGAGCTGGGCCTCGTCGCCAACCCCGGTATCGCCCATCTTGCGAGGCTCGCCGAGCAGGCGCTTGCCGACAAGGATGCGCTGCCATCCTATGCTCGATCCGCTCTGGAGATATTGATCCGCCAGATCGTGACGATCAGCAGCGGCGAGATTGCAGTCCTCGACCAACAGCTCACCGCCTGGCATGCCGAGAGCGAAACTAGTCGCAGGCTCGCCGCCATCCCTGGCCTCGGCGTGATCACGGCCACGGCAGTGCCGCAGCCGTAACCGATCCCGACCAGTTCCGGACTGACTCCGCCGCAACACTCCTATCTAGATTGCTACCCGTAAAATCGGCCCGAGGGTTGCTTCCCACGGGGCGAAGTTGGCAATCAAATGCGCGTGGCATTGATGGAAATACCGGTCCGCGGGAAGAGGCTACCTCGTGAATAACGTGGCCTTACAAACCGCCAGATGCTTATAAAATCGCGTCTTTATTCATTGGCCGATCAACGAATGCCGTCTGATTTCTTCCAAGATGGGTAGGAGGCGGCATTTGAGCCGTAACATTCGGTGAGTCCGAAGTGCCGACGAGAGGCAAAACGGCCTCTTCGCGCTTCAACCGGTTGAACATTTCAGTAATCGGGTTATGTGGCCGAGAGGTCGGCACGTTTGGCTGCATCCTCATTCTTCCTGAATTAATGGCAGGGGCTCCATTAGCAATCGGCAGGCGGGCGACCGTTTGACTGATCGAACCTCGTCGAGGATGTTTCACAGCGGTAAATGAAAGCTTACACAGTGAGAAACATTAACAGTACTTGAAACGACACCCGGGGAAGTTGCGGATCACAATGTGGCAGATTAATGGTGGGCCATATAAAGTATAGCTGTCGTCCCGCAACAGCGTGTGTGATTGTACCTGCAGCCGAGAAAAAGCACGGGGCTAATAATAATCTCGGGGGGAACGCCGCTCTGCGGGAGAAGGTTGCTGTTCGGGAGGACAGCAGCCGCTTTCCTGCCCATTATAGCCGGAAATTAGATGCGAGCAGCATCAGGCTCGCAAGGGGGGAACCATACAACATGAGATGTCAGCCCGTTATCTCGGCCGGCTTAATCGGCTTCACTGTATCCATTTGCCTCGCGACTAATCCAGCCACTGCGCAATCCGCCAAGCCGCCCGCGCAAGTCAAAGTCACGAATGCCCGCCTCGTGCCGGTCGTCTCCCTGGAAATCACTACCCCKGGTKATAAGCCGCGGCTTATTGCGAAGCTCTCCAAGCCGCTCGCCGCCGGTAAGAGCATTGCGCTCAAGCTCAACAAGCCGGCGGGTTGCAACTACTCCGTCCTCGCCAAGTTCAGCGACGAGGTCGAGAGCGACAATGAGGGCATCGATCTTTGCCGTGAGAAATCGATCCGACTGACGGATTGAGACCGGAAGGATTGCAATACCGAACGCCCCCTACGCAAGTGGGCGGGGCAGTTCGTCTCTTCGATCACCTTATAAGGACGCCGAGCGGATTACGTTGCCGATCGACACACTCATGCACCCGCGGCGCCAACCGTCATTCCCCCACATACATAGAGTGTCTGTCCGGTGACAAAGCCGCTTCGCTGATCAAGGAGGTATGCTACCGAATGGGCCACGTCCTCCGGTTCGCCCATTCGACCAACCGGGATGCTATCGATAATCGCTTGCGTTGCAGGACTTTCTCTCGGATTGGCGCGCTCGAACAGCTCTGTACGAATGGGACCAGGCCCGACACTATTAGCGGTGATCCGGTGACACCCCAGTTCGAGAGCCCAGACTTTAGCCATACCCATCAGACCAGCCTTGGTTGCGGCGTATGCACTCCGAAGCTCCTTACCAAGGGCCGCACGCGAAGAGATGTTCACGATCCGACCAAATCCAGCATCCTTCATGCCTGGCAAGACCGCTTGAAGGCACTGAAGAGCACAACGTAAATTCAGTGAAACTGCCATATCCAACTCGGCCAGCGTCTGGGTTTCGACGCTACTCGGGAAGACCGCCCCGACATTGTTCACAAGCCTTGTAATCGGACCACCTCGCAGAGCTTCTGTAAGGGCTTCTGTAATGGGCCTTTGATCGTCAAGTCCCTCTGAACGATATCTCGTCGCCAGGATCATGCTTCTGTCCGTGGTCAGTACGAAGACCGCCACACCATGCCATCAGATCCAGAGCCGACAGGTCAATCTAGGGG
>NZ_JBFTKP010000047.1:0-39843 GCF_056396005.1 Allobosea sp. 05T439
GCTGGATCCTGTGTTTGCTATGGCTGGGAGCGATCCCGTTGACGGTGGAAACCATCTGGATCAGCTTACTGCTGACGTCGGCGATCTGCCGGCGCGATGAGACCTGTTGGMCAAAGCCCAAAGCTGCTTCCCGACATAGGACGTTGTCGATCAGCCGTGCCGTGATCGCGGGGCTTTGCATGACGGCCACGGTGTCTGCGTGGATACGGTCGCGCAGCGCATCAGGCAGTCCGGCTGGGCCGACAATGCCATACCAGGTCTCTACCGAAGCGCCGGGGGCGATTTCCGCCATCGTGGGAACGTCGGGAAGGGATGGAAAGCGCTTCTCGGAGGAGACGGCGAGCGGCACGACCGAGCCGGACTGGATGGCGGCGATCAGGGCCGGCAAGCCCGTCGAGACCAGCTCGATCTGGCCGCCGAGGACGTCGGTCAGGGCGGGGGCGCCCCCGCGATAGGGCACATGGGTCAGCGTCAACCCACTGACCTTTGCCAGCAATTCGGCGACGAGATGGCCGGGCGTTCCTGTGCCCGCGGTGCCGAAACGATAATCCGTGCCGCCGCCTTGCTTCACCATCTCGACCAGCGTCCTGGTCTTCAGGGCAGGGCCGCCGACCAGCACCTGCGGTGAGCGGGCGATCAGGGTGACCGGCTTGAAATCCTTCAGCGGGTCGAAGAGCCGGCGCGTCATCAGGCTGTCATTGCTGAGCAGCCCGTCGCTGACGAGCAACAGCGTATATCCGTCGGGCGCGGCCTTTGCCACGCTGGCCGCTCCGATGTCGCCGGCTGCGCCAGGCTTGTTCTCGACAACAACCTGATGCCCCCATTTCTCGCTGAGAGCCCGGGCCGCGAGACGGCCGATCACGTCGAAGCTGCCTCCGGCGGGGAAGGGTACGACGAGCGTGACGAAGCGCTGCGGGTAGGGGTCTGACGCGTTGGCTCCCGTCCAGCCTATGCAGGCCAGTAAGCCCAATGCACCGGTAGCGACCAGCTTGGCCATCTTCATTGGCAGTCTCCCTTGAGCCGCAGCCTTGGTGACACGCAGTCATTATGCTATCAATGGGTCATGCCAATGACCTGAGGAATCATGCTTGTACTGCTCGGCGATCATGTCCTTGTGCTGCGCGACGATGACGACATCTAGGGCTTCGTGACGAGAGGGTTCGTGCATCTGCGCCGAACCCTGCGAGATTGGCCCAGACCGGCCGATATCCGGCCGTCTCCCTATCTCGCCGCGCGAACCGCCAGCGCGATCGACCGGAGCAATAGTGCGGTCAGGACGGCGTGGAAGATGACCGCTGGCCATAGCAAGACGCCGCCGGAAGCTCCGGTAAGATCGAGATAGGCGAGATAGAGTGCGACCGCGCCGCTATAGATCAACATGCCCAGCAGAGGCGGGCCGGGCCAGCAGGCGATCCCCAGTGCAACCAGGGCGATACCCGCAATGCTCGCGATCTGCAGGGCAGCCCCGTCCAGTTCCTCGCCGAGCAGCACTTGCGCGACGAATGAAGGCACGACCAGCAGCGCCAGACCGGTTGCGATCTCTGCCACGGCGGCGATCGTCAGCACGTTCTTCATCGCCTGGGCCCGGTCCATCTTGTTGATCGAATATTCGCACGAGAGGCACGGGAGCGCGCAGGGATCTGGCTGCGTTCACTGCACCGGCTCGAGCTTGACGGTCAGCTTCTTGATCTTGCCGGTGAACTTGAACGGTGGGTCATAGCGATGCTCCAGCAGCGCGACCCCGGTGCGGGTATCCAGGCCAACATCGAAGCTTTCGTCCTCGGGAAACGTGATCGGGATGGTGTGGTCCATCGATTTCCTGGCCACTTCCTGTCCGTCTACGGAAAGGACGCCGGTGCCGCCCTTGCCCAGGCCCGGGCCGTCGGATTTGAAGTCGAAGACGATGCTGTGTTTTCCCGGCGTCAGTTCCGGCCCTTCCCAGATCGTCCGCTGCAGATCGAGGAGATTGTAAAGGAACACAGGCTTGCCGCGGCCGATCCCCAATTCGCCCTTGCTGAGGAAGAGGCCATAACCACCGAAGCGTCCGCCCTCGGTCACGATCATGCCTTCGCTGCCGCCCTCGGGAATCTCAACCTCTGCGGTGATGGTGTACGACTTGTCGAGGATCCTTGGGGCAGCGCTCGGCGGCACACCGGACAGCTCTCCTGAATAGGTGAAGAGCGTTCGGCCCGCCGTCAGGCTCGGACGCGGTGTGTTCCAGCGCGCGAGCGACGAATTGTCGAGCGGCAGTGCGTCGTATTTCTTGGCTTCCGAATAGAACAACGCCTGCATCTGCTTGACCTTGTCCGGCAATTTCGCAGCCAGGTCATTGGACTCCGTGGGGTCCTGCCTGACGTTGTAAAGCTCCCAGTTGTAGCCCGTGATCACATCCGGAGGCGTGGCCGTGCTCAGTGCCCAGGGCAGGGTCGCCGGAGTCGTGGCCGCCACCCAGCCGTCATTGTAGATCGCGCGGTTGCCGAGCATTTCGAAATACTGGGTCTTGCGCCGGGATGGCACGGCCACACTCGCCTTGTCCCAGGTGTACATCATGCTGACGCCGTCGAACGGACGCTGCTTGATGCCGTCGAGAGTAGCGGGGGCAGCKACACCGGTCGCTTCCAGAATCGTCGGCACGATATCGATKATGTGGTGGAACTGCCGCCGGATGCCGCCCACATCCCTGACATGGCCGGGCCAGGACATGGCCATGCCCTGGGCCGTTCCGCCAAAGTGCGAGGCGACCTGCTTGACCCATTTGAACGGCGTGCTCATCGCCCAGGCCCAGCCGGCGGCAAAATGCGGAAAGGTTCGCTCCGAGCCCCAGAACTCGTACCAGAGCAACTGGTCCTTCACGGGCACTGCAACGCCGTTGAAGGTTGTGAACTCGTTCGGCGTGCCGTTGAGCATGCCCTCGGCGCTCGCGCCATTGTCGCCGCTGATATAGATGATCAGGGTGTTGTCGAGCTGACCGAGGTCCTCGACGGCCTGGATGACCCGTCCGATCTCGTGATCGGTATAGGCGAGATAGGCGCCGTAGACATCCATTTGCCTGGTGAAGAGCTTTTTCTCCTCCCAACCGAGCGAATCCCACTCCGGCAATTCTTTGGGCCAGGGGGTCAGCTTGGCCTCGGCCGGCATGATGCCGAGCCTCTTCTGGTTGGCGAAGATCGTCTCGCGCAGGGTGTTCCAGCCGCCGTCGAAGAGGTGCATGTCGCTGATCTTGGCGATCCACTCCGGCGTGGGATGATGCGGCGCATGCGTGCCACCGGGGACATAGTAGACGAGGAACGGCTTGTCCGGCGCGACCTCCTTGAGCTGCTTCATATGCTGGATGGCCTCGTCGGCCATGGCTGTGGTCAGGTTCCAGTTCGATGCGCCCTGGAACGGATAGATCGGCGTCGTGTTGCGGAAGAGATTTGGTTGCCATTGGCTCGCGTCTCCGCCGACGAAGCCGTAGAAATAGTCGAAGCCCAATCCGGTCGGCCATTGATCGAATGGTCCGGCCTGGCTCGCCTGGTAGAAGGGTGTGTTGTGGTTCTTGCCGAACCACGAGGTCGCGTAGCCATTCTCTCTGAGGATCGTCCCGATCGTGCCGTTCTCCTTCCGGATGATCGAATTGTACCCTGGAAACCCCGTCGCGATCTCGCCCACCACGCCGAAACCGGCGACGTGATGGTTGCGCCCGGTGATCAGCGCCGCGCGCGTCGGTGAGCACAGCGACGTGGAGTGGAAGTTCGTGTAGCGGATCCCGCTATTTGCGATGCGGTCGAGCGCCGGAGTTGGGACAACGCCTCCAAAGGTGCCCGGCGCACCGAAGCCGACATCGTCGGTCATGATGAGCAGCACGTTGGGCGCGCCCTTTGGCGGCACGATGCTTGGCGCCCACCAAGCCTTCGATTCGGAAGCCTTCTGGTTGATCACTCCGCCGAATCTCGGATCGKGGGGCGGCAACTGCTTTCCGTTAAGCGTCGTCGTCGCGCTTGGCGAACCTAGGGTGCCAGTGACTTGCTGAGCCAGTGCCGGCAGGCAGACCAGGGTGAGAAGGCTCGCGCCGGCGAGGGCGCTGCGACCGAGTTTCGCCATAGCAAACTCCCGCTGCCTTGAAGAGACCGGTACATCGCTGCGAAAAGCGCTCCCACCCGGGGGACCGCCCATCATGATCTCGGTTCAACTGGAGGTCTAGGCAGAATCGGACGCTTTGACCGCTGAATCCGGCAAGGAATGACCATGCCGCGATCATCCGGTCGACAGCATACCGGGTTCGGTCCCGATCCGGCATCCACGACCTGCTGTGACTTGTGTCGCGCGGAGGGGGCAATCCTCACATGGCCTGCGCTGAATGTGCCGTTGCGATCGGCGGCAGCCCGCATCGCCGATCAGGATGCGACGTCGGGGCTGAACCGTCTGCGCCTCCAGTGACGGATCTGCCCCGCTTCCCCCGGAAATTCGCCGGAGCCGATCCTCCGGATTGGCCTGAAAGCCGGTAGGTCGGGCCGCGATCTGGCCTGCGAATGGAGCGCCGGTTTTGAAGCGTCAGCCGTTAGCCCTGCCKACGCTCGAAGATCGCCGAGTTTCCGTCATGCTCGCGGACCTCGACCGATTCCAGCCAGACACGCTCGCCGATCTGATTGGCAAGCCAGGCCGCAACATGGTCGAACGTGTAGCGCGCTGTCGCCTCGCAGCCGACTGCGGGCATGATCCGCAGGTMGACAAGGCCCTTGTCGGCCAGCCCCTGGAACGCGTCGAGATGCGGGTCGTCGGCCGCGACGATCATCGTGTGGTCGAACATGTGCTTCAACCAGGTCTTKATCTCCTTCATCCCGCCGAAATCGAAGCACCAGTTGCGCTCGTCGAGCTCGTGGGTGGCGAAGATGAATTTGAAGGACAGCGCATAGCCGTGAACCAGGCTGCAATGCGAATGCGTTGCGCGCCATTGCCGGAAGCAGCAGGACAAGCCTTCGACGAAGTCATAGGTCTTGGTCGACCGATAGACGTCCCGGTGAACGATTCGCGAAGGCCTGTGGTCCTGCATCATTACCACGCTATCCATTGATTCGGGTCCCTACCGGCGTTCCAGGGATGTGCATTCCTGCAGGAATTCGGCCTTGTATGAATCGTTTGTGGCGAATTCGCCGTAGAATGAGCTGTTMACCATGCGGCTGGCATGACTGGCCCGAACGCCGCGATGAGTCTTGCACATGTGGACGGCGCTGATCCTCACCGCCAGGCCGCGGGGATTGGTGGTCTCGACGATATGCTGCTCGATCTGCTTGACCAGCTCTTCCTGAATCTGGAGGCGGGCTGCGAAATGCTGGATGATGCGATCATATTTCGACAGGCCGATGATCTTGCCTTCCGGTGACGGCAGGACGCCGATGAAGGCCACGCCATAGATCGGCATCAGGTGATGGGCGCAGGTCGAGCGGACATCGATCGGGCCGGTGACGATCAGCTGGTCATAGCTCGTGGCATTGTCGAACTCGGTGATCTTCGGCGGCGGGTTATAGCGGCCGTGCAGGAGTTCCTCGACGAACATCTTGGCGACCCGCGCCGGTGTATCGCGCGTGTTATGATCGTTCTGGTGGTCGATCTGCAGAATATCGAACAGCTCTTCGATCTTCTTCGCAGCCGCGGCCCGCATGTCCGCCCGCTCGGTCTTGTCCAGGTAGCCCTCGACCGCGTGGTTTCCGAGGCGGGCTGAATTCGATAGGCTATTCGCTCGTGACATGTTGCATCCAGATGCCTTCGTGGGCGGTAGGGGTCGCACGTGGGTCGGGTTAGTACGTCAAAATCGCAGAGGAATTCGCGGGGTTCTTGTGTAAGTATATCAATAATTTAACCGAGTTCCGCTTTAGAGGTTTTTAATGGCCGGCTCGTAGGATTTCGAGCTTGGACCGATCGGGAGCCCCTCATGTCTATAGACACATTGCGACGTGGAATCACCCTGGGCGCGATCTCGTCCATTGGTCTGCTCATGGCCGGGACAGTCAGCGCCCAGACCTTGGCCGCTCCGACGGACAAGGTCATCCTGACGATATCCGGAAAGATCTCCGTGACCAATAGCGGGGATTCCGCACAGTTCGATCGCGCCGCGCTCGAGGCGATGGGCCTCATGACAATCGAAACCAATACCCCGTGGTACTCCGGACCGCAGAAGTTCGAGGGCATCTCCCTCGATAAACTGATGAAGTCGGTCGGCGCCAAGGGCGACACCGTTCAAGCGATCGCACTCAACGACTATACGACAGAAATACCGCTCGAGGACTTCGCGAAGTACAACGTCATCCTGGCGCTGAAGCGCAACGCTGAATACATGCCGATCCGGGACAAGGGGCCGCTGTTCATCGTCTATCCCTATGACAGCAACCCTGAGTTGCGCAGCCAGAAGTTCTACAGCCGCTCGGCCTGGCAGGTTTCAAAGTTGATTGTCCGCTAGGGAGAGGGTAGATAATGGCAACTGTCTAGCATCTGTGGGAGAATCTGCCGGGATTAACTCATGCTGAAGATGCGGAAGATAGAAACCTTTCTCGGGGCCGTTCTTGTCGGCCTCGTTTTGTCTGCATTGTATGTATCAAGTCTTATCGTCGAGCAGCAGAATCTGATCCGACAGACGGCGCGTTACAATGTAACCTGGCTTGCGAGCCAGTCCGTCGTCGAGCTCCAGCGCTTCCAGGAGCGCGTCGCCAGCTTCAGCATTCCGTCCAGCAAGGTCGACGCCGACGAGGTGGCGCTGCGCTATCAGATCCTGCTCAACCGCCTCAGCCTGCTCAGCTCCGGCGAGTTCGAGGAGTTCGTCAATCAAGGTGCCGACAGGCGCGCGACCGTCGATGAATTCCGCCAGGCCCTGGCCGAGATCGAACCCTGGGTCGACCATCTCAACCCAGAGAATGCCGCGCGGATCCGTGCGCGACTGGCGCCGCTCGACCAGAAGATGTCGAGCCTTGCAGCGGCGGCCAACCGCATTTCCGGCGATCAGGTCGATGGCGATCAACGTGAGCTTCTGAGCCTGCACTGGTTCTTCTCGGGCATCATCGTGACGCTCGTGCTGATGTCGCTTGGCCTGGTCCTGCTGCTTCATTTTCGCAACCGGCTGCTCAATCATGCCCATCGCGAGATGCATGTGCTGACCGACGGGCTGAAGGACGCGAAGGGCGAACTCGAACGCGCTAATGAGGACATTTCCAGCAAGAACGACAGCCTGAAGAATCAGAACGAGATGCTGGTGCTGCGCGACATCGAATTGCGGACCCAGAACCAGCGCTTCGATGCGGCCTTGAACAACATGTCGCAGGGATTGCTGCTGGTCGACGGCGAACACCGCCTGATCGTCTGCAACGAGCGCTTTCGCCAGATGTTCGAGCTGCCGGCGTCGAGCACCAAGCCGGGGGCGAGTCTTACGACCGTGGCTGACGAGCGCTTCGCTGCCCTGCTCGCCCATCAGAAGGCCATTGCGTCGGGACCGCGATCGGCGACGTTCTCGTTCGAGCTGGCCGCCGGCACGGTCTGCTCCGTCTCGCAGCAGCCGATGCCGGATGGCGGCTGGGTTGCGACCTATGAGGACGTGACCGAGCGCCGGCGCTCGGAGGAGCGCATTGCCTATATGGCGCATCATGATGCGCTGACGGATTTGCCGAACCGCGCCCAGTTTCGCGAACATCTGGAGCGCGCGCTCGAACTTCATCACGGCGAGGCCGGCAGTTTCGCCGTGCTCTATCTCGACCTCGATCGTTTCAAGACCGTCAATGACACGCTCGGTCACGAACTGGGCGACGCGCTGCTGAAATCCGTCAGCGTCCGATTGAAGAAGGCGGTCCGCGGCAGCGATATCGTCTCTCGCTTCGGCGGCGATGAATTCGCTGTCCTGTGTCGCGGGTACCCCGATCTCGACGAGCTTCGCCGGATCGCCTCCCGCATCGTCGAACGCATGGGGCAGCCTTTCCGCATTGCCGGTCGCGACATCAGGATCGGGACCTGCGTCGGCATCGCGATGGCCATCAAGGATGGTAGCGATTGCGATTCGCTGCTGCGCCATGCCGACATGGCGATGTACGCGGCGAAGAATACCGGGCGGGGGACCTACTGTTTCTATGAGGCCCCCATGGAAGAGCAGATCGACGCGCGGCGCGCGCTGGAAGATGCGCTCCGTCGGGCGCTCCAGGAAAACGAACTGGAGGTCTACTACCAGCCCATCGTCAATCTGAAGCGGATGGAGATCGTCAGTTTCGAGGCGCTGCTGCGCTGGACCCACCCGGTCCGGGGGGCGATCTCCCCAGCAGAATTCATCCCGGTCGCCGAGGAGACCGGGCTTATCGTGACGATAGGTGAGTGGGTGCTGCGGCGCGCCTGTGCCGATGCGGCGCAATGGCCGAACGGCACCCGGGTATCGGTCAATCTGTCGGCCGTCCAGCTCCGCAACGACGACTTCGCCCAGATCGTGTTCAGTGCGCTGGCTGGCAGCCAGCTGCCGGCTCATCGGCTCGAACTCGAGATAACCGAATCCGTGCTGCTTCAGGACAGCGATGCCACGCTCGCCGTGCTGCACCAGTTGCGCCGCTTCGGCATCCGCACCTGCATGGACGATTTCGGCACCGGCTTCTCCTCGCTCAGCTACCTCAGAAGCTTTCCCTTCGACAAGATCAAGATCGACCGGTCGTTCGTCAAAGACATGCATGTGCAGGAGGATTGCCGCGCCATCGTCACCTCGATCGCCCATCTCGGGCAGAGCCTGAACATGACGACCACCGCCGAGGGCGTCGAAACACGGGAACAGCTGGAGGCGGTCATGGCGGTGGGCTGCACCGAGGTGCAGGGCTATTATTTCGGGCCACCGACCCCCGCGGCGGATGTCGCGCAGGTCTTCTCGCGCCTGGAGAAGATGCGTCTCGCGGCCTGACGCCGCAGGCCGCCTGCCAGGGAAGCGGGCGACATCGCGCCGCTGCCACCCATCCCGGCACAGGATCCGCTCCGGCCGATGATCCTGGCGGCCACGCAGCCGTCCTCCCGGCCAGGCAGGCGGCCCAGCCGAGGCGCCGCCGCCGGCCGGCCAGTCCGCCGGAGACAGCGCACCCTCGCGCATCCTTTCCCGCGACCGCGCCGCCTCGATCCTGCCCGGGAGGCAGGGGCTTGAGCCTCATCCTTCGAACGGAGGATGACGTTCGCAAGGCTCCTTCCTAGTTTCCCAAGGCTGCCTCAAGCGCCGCTTCGGCGAGGCCAGGCAGCAAGGGAATGGCCGGATTCCGTCTGGGGCCGAAGCCGATCTGCGTCGGGCCTGGGTGGGGAGGGGCAGGCGAAATGCCGTCGATCCATGGAATGCACGCACGGGCGGGAATGGCCAGGCGCGGGGACCATGGCGCAGCCAAATGCCCTGAAGTCAGTGCTCGGTTCCCGGGCGCCCAGGCAAGACGGAGAGGCTCGCGATGATCCTGGAGATGTTTGGGCCTTCCGGCGCCGGAAAGACGACGATGGTTTCCGCCCTGACCGCCCATCTGCGCGGCCTCGGCTATGTCGTAAACCCTCGGATCGGTGTGCGAGCCCATCCGCTGAGGCGCGGCATTCTCAAATGTCTGGCCAGCGTCAAGCTGCTCAGGTCCGCCGGTCCGGCCGCTGGCGTCGCGGAGCTCTTCCGGATCCTGCCACCGAAGGACCGGCTTTGGTTCATTCGTCTGTATTGGCACCTGGCCCTGCTCCATCACGAATGGACGGCGGCGCAAGCCTCCGATGCGATCACGATCTTCGATCAGGGCATGGTGCAGGCAGTGGCCTCGCTCATCCTGCTCAGCGGCATAACCGACCGCGACCCTGTCGGACGCGCGCTCGACATCGTGCCGAAGCCGGACCTGCTCGTCCGCTTTGAGGCGCCACGCCCCCTCCTGGAGGAGCGCCTTCGGGATCGCTGGCGGAAGATCGGCCCGCTTCAACGCTACCTCGAAATCGACCTGCAAGGCAGCCTGGACCACGTCGACCATGTCGACCTGATCTCCGACATGGTCAGCGCACGCGCGCTCCCCATGATCCGGATCAGCAGCATCGATGCCCCGAGCTGCAATCTGTCGATCGACCGGATCACCGCCGAGGTGCAGGCCAGGATGCGCCCATCGCGCGTTGTCGCTGAGGAGCCCGCAGCACGTGGTTATGCGGCGCTCTCACATTAGTCTATCCGATCGGATATCCCGCTTTCCGTCCGATGATCCAACCCTCTGTGAGTTCACCGGCTTTGCCGAAAACCGCAACCCGGTTCCCGGGCCGATACTGTAGCTCAGGCGCCGGGGCGGGGGATCGGCATTGGCTGGGGTGACCTAAGCTGCCGGCCGCGGTGGAGGTCGCCGYGATCACCGGCCCTGTCGTCGAGGCTGTCGCCCGCGACATCCCGGATTTCACTCGGAGTGCTGTCGCTGTCCGGGCCCCACCATCGGGCCCTGGCAGCGCCCGCGCCACGCAACTTCAGCTTCGACAGGCGGGAAAACGCAAGGAGGCCCGCGGTTTCCCCGCGAGCCCATGCACAAGCTCATCGGCGTCAGACGGAAGCGCTCCGTCCCGATTTGAGCTCGGTCGGGCGCAATGGCGAGGACACGGTGTCCCCAGGTTCGGCCACGGCGGCAGACGCCCGTTGCAGCATGCCGAAATAGTGCGATCGAAAGGCGGGGAAGAATGTCAGCGCCGGATAGAGCGGGTCGGTGAGAGCGCCGAGACGGTAGGCAATGGGGGGAATCAGCGTTTTCGAGGCCAGTTCACTCTCGAACTCGGGAAACAGGTCCTGGATGTGGCGCCGTGTCATGGCCCTGACATTGCGGTTCCAGGGATTGGGATAGCGCATGTCATACCAGATGATCACCCCGTTCGGGGTCAGGACGCGATTGATCTCGCGCGCCACGTTCCTGGCCATGAGGGGGCTCAGAATCGAGGAGAACATCGTGAAGACCAGGATGAAATCGAAATGCTGGTCGGGAAACGGTACATTCTCCGCATTGGCTTCCGTGAACGACACGTCCGGGCATTTTCGTCTGGCGGTCGCGAGGGCTTCCGGAAGCAGGTCGATCCCGAACAGGCGGTCGTTGGGAAAACCGTAGCGCTGCAGACGGCGGACCAGATCCCCCGTCCCGCAGCCCAGGTCCAGGACACGATATTGCTTGAGGGGAGGGGCAGCCTCCCGATCGAGCAACCTGTACAGGGCGACATCGCGATCGCGCACCATGCGCAGGCGCCCGGGGCGTCTCTCCCTGTCCGGGTTTCCGCGATCTCTCTCCGCATATTTCGCATAGGCGGATTTGATGCGCTCGACCTCGGCCGCCGTTGAGTGATCACAGATATCATAGCTGAATGGACGCATTTGAACGACCGGCATCGCAATCTCCCAGGGTGAATCGCCGATGGCTTCTCGCCTGCGGATGCTTGGGGGCTTGTCACCCGCTCCAGGCGTCGGAAGCTGTTGGAACGCTCCTGACAACAGGGCAGGCGGGGCGCCCGAGCCGGCATCCTGCGTACCCACCGAGGCTCGGTTGCCGCTGAGCCCGAGCTCTCGCCTCATGCGACCATCCGGTCATCGAGACGCATGCGAGGATCTGGAGCCGAGGCGCCCACGGTCGGCGTCCAGGTCGCACAAGAAACGAGGACTCCTCCCGCTCGGGGCTTCGGTTTCAAAAGTCAGCTGCGCCCGAGCGAGCCAAGCTTGTCTCTGGTACGCGCCGGGCAGGCGCTCGGCATCCTCCGAACGAAGGATGACCCGGCATTTCCTGGCTGTCCGGCCGCCCGTTCCGGCCCCTGCGCCGAGGCGCCGCCATGGCGCAATCGACGCCGGCTTCGTTCATTCGAAGGATGAACTGGCCGCGCCCCAGGCGTAGCCGGTTGAGGTCAATCCCGCAGCCGGCCGCCGAAGACAGGGTTGATCCGATGCGCGACGAACAACCGACGCCGATCGTGGGAGGCCTGCGGGGTCGCCTGCTGCACGGTCTCCCTGCTTCGTCAGGGTGGAGCCGCCATCGCCGCAGAACGACGGCAATCACGGGAGCAGAGTGTCAACACGCCGGAGTGCGCCCGGCCCCCAATGCAGTGGCACTGCCTCTCAATGCAAGGGTATCGGCCTATGATCATTGATCTTTTCGGCGCCACCGGTGCCAGCAGAGCAAGCTTTGCCAGCGAATTGTGCGAGAGGCTCCGCGAGAGCGGCCAGACTGCCGAGATCATTCAGGGCCACTGGCCCGCGACAGGGGATCCGGCCCGCGACCCCCCGGGCCAAACCACCGGGCATGTCTACCGCGGCATTGGCAAATGGGCCGCGGCAGCGGTCCTCCCGCTCAGTCGCAGGCTCGGTTTCTGGCCCGGCTTCGATATCCTCGCCATGCTGCCGCCGGCCAATGCGGCCTGGTTCGGCGTCCTGCGCAACTATAATGCGAGCCTGAGCCATGCCTGGTCGGAGGCGGCCCGGTCGGACCAGATCGTGATCTTCGAACAAGGCTTCGTTCAAACCGTCTGCCTGCTCGCCACGCATAGTTGGGCCCTKAGCGCGGCTACCCTGGAAGCAGCCCTCGAACAGGTGCCAAAGGCCGATCTGATCATCTGCATCGATGCCCCCTCGGAGACGCCCGAAACGGATTTCGKAATGAGCCACGCCGCGGCGCCCGTCATCGCTCGCGCCGACGGCCTCTTGCATGAGCACGAGACGCCGGTGATCTCGCTCACCTTTCACGACGAGGCGACGCTCGGCAGCGCGCTGGACGCAGCCGTCGAGGAGGTCCTGGCGAGGCGCCCGGTTCGCGCCCCGATCGGCACATCCGCCGCGGCAGCGGCAGCCGACCGTGCAGCAACGCGCCCCGGTCCGGCTCATCCCGCTGTGCCGATTCGGGGCGCGATCGTGGCAGCGGGGAGTGTCGCCGCTCCCCAGCGGGCCATTCCGCTCCCCAGCATGCGTGCGCTGCTGCCCTATTTGATCGGGGCCTTTCTCGCCTTTCTCGTCGAATTTCTCGCCGCCAGGGTCATCGGCGCCCATAGCTACGGCATCTATGCCTTCGCCTTCGCCTGCGCGAGCGTGGTCGCCTACAGCTCCACGCTGGGTTTCAATATTTCGCTGATGCGCCTCCTGCCAGCCTATCTCGCGCGGCAGGAGAGCAGCCTCGCCCGGGGCGTGATCCAGTATGCCGTCCGCAGGACGCTGGCGACCGCGGTGGCGATCGCCGTGCTCGGAGCGACCTTCATCACCATGTATCCCGGGACATTTCGGCAGGAGGTCATCTCAACCGGTCTGATGGCGCTGGCCGCGACACCTCTGCTCACGCTTCTCCTGATCAGCGGCTCCGTGACGCGCAGCTACGGCGGTGCCCTGTCGGTCCTCACGATCGAACGTGTCGTCCTGAACGGGCTCGTTCTMGGCATGATCTTCCTGACGGCCTGGTACCATCTGTGGCCACGCGATGCGACGCTCGTCATGGGCTCCACGCTCGTCGGGTCGGCGATGGCGGCGATGGTGCTCGTGCCGACCCTGCGGGAGGTCCGGCCACAGGCGGTCCGCATGGCCGTGGCGAATTATGCCACCACCGAATGGCGCTCTTCCATCGCGCCCCTTACGATGATCGTCGCCGCCGAGATCGTCCTGAACCGGGCCGGTGTCATCGTGCTCGGCCTCGAGGGTTGCATTACCAAGGCCGGTATCTTCGGCATTGCCCTCAGCATGGCGACGCTGACGACGCGCCCCCTGGTGGCTTTTGGCCGATCGATCCTGCCTCTGGCCTCGCGTTTCGGCGGCGGGGATGATCGACCGCAACTTCAGGCGCTGCTGAGCCACTCCGCCAGGCTGTCATTGATGGCGGCGGTCCTGATCTCGGTTCCGCTGCTCCTGCTCACAGAGCCCTTGCTGAATTGGCTCGGCCCGGATTTCGAATCCGCGGCCCCCGTCCTTCGCATCCTCCTGATCGGTCAGGTTATAGCGGCCGCTTTCGGCTCGCAGCAGTCGCTCATGACGATGGCGGGGCACGAGCGGGCTGCAGCCGCGACGCTGATCGTGGGCGCCGGGGCGAACATCGTGGCCACGGTTGTGGCGAACCGGTTCTGGGGATTGACCGGCGCCGCGGTGGCATCGGTTGCCACAGTGATCGCATTGAACCTGGCGCTGGCCATCTTCCTGCGCCTGCGCCTCCAGATCAGGCCCGGCCTGGCCCTGGCCGTGCCTCCGGTCCCGATGCATTGGTCCAGGTCGCAGCTGGTGAACGGACACAGCGATGCTTCGGCCGTTGGCGCGACCTGGGAGTGGGAACCCCGAGGCGGAGCGCGCGGGGGCGGGGGTCCGGGCCAGCCGAACGACCCGCAATCCGAATCCTACCGGGTGGGCTCGACCGGTGCAGGCTATGGCCGGCGCTATGTCAGGACCTTCGCCGAGGGCTATTACGCCATCAACTGGCGCGAGATCGAAGCGCCGTTGCTCCGGGAGATATTTGCGAGGCTGGCGGCCCGCGGCGCGTCGAGGTCCCTCGATTTCGCCTGCGGGACCGGACGCATCCTGKAACTGCATGAAGAGGCGTTCGACGACATCGTCGGCGTCGATATTTCGCCGGAAATGCTCGCCTTCGCGCGCGGGCGCTACCCTGAAATCCGCTTCGTCGAGGCCGACCTGACCCAGACCGGTGCGACCGAGTCCGTCAGCGACCGGCAGGTCTGCACCGCCTTCCGCTTCTTCCTCAATGCCGAGCCCTCGCTTCGTGCGGAGGTGCTCGATGTTCTGAGGAAATGCCTCGTCAAGGACGGCGTCCTCGTCGCCAATTTCCATGGCAATCCGGCAAGCCTGGTCGGGCTCGTCTATCCCGTTCGCAACCGTCTTGCCGGGAGCGAGATCAACAAGCTGATGCGCGAGGACGAGGCGGCTGCACTGCTCGAGGCGCACGGCTTCGTGGTCGAGGAGGTGCATTGGTACGGGCTCTGGCCGCCGGTCTTCCGGCGGTTCGATTGGTTGAACACGCTGTGCATGGCCCGGGTCGAGGCCCTGGGGCGGCGGTTCCCGGCCCTGATGAGGCGGTGCCAGACCTTCGTTGTCGTCGCCAGGCGCCGGTGACGACGAGGCGCAGCGCGACGGCCGGAAGTGCGGCGGAGCTGGTGCGACGGAGTGGTCGCGGCAGCTCCAGCGTTTGGAGCTTCCCTGATGTTTTGAGGGGCTCCTAGGGGCGTTTCCCTCAGGAAACGCTGAAAACATCGCATTTTGACGCGTGGAGAGCACCGGCCTCCCAGGCACGGTCCTTGCTGCTCATGTCCCTGCCAACCCGGAGGCAGCGACGCAATGTCCGTCTTTCCACCCGCTCAATGCTGCATTCGAGCAGCCATCGCTCAACGACGGTAGCAGCGATTTCTCAAGCTTCTCCCCAGTCAGCAAGTCCTGGCAATCAGCAAGGTCTCGCGGCCCCCACGTTTTTCGCACGCAGGCGCGGCCGTCTGGAGGCTCGTCGGCCGATGAGCCCGCATTCCTCCCGTCAAAGCGCGAAGCAGGAGACAACATGCCTAATGAACGCTGCAGGGTCTTGATGGTCTATCCGCGTTTCAACGCGGGCTCGTTCTGGAACTACAAGGCGACATGCGAGCTCGCCGGTGCGCTCCATCCCGCCGCCCCCCTCGGATTGATCACGGTCGCTGCGCTGTTGCCGACGGCGTGGGAGATCCGTCTCGTCGACCTGAACACGGAGGAACTCGCCGAAGAGAATCTCGGCTGGGCCGACCTCGTGATGACGGGGGGCATGCTGCCGCAGCAGGAGGGTACCCTCGCCATCATCGAGCAGAGCCGCATGCACCGCAAACCGGTCGTCGTCGGCGGACCCGACGCAACCTCCACGCCGCATGTCTATGAGGCTGCGGACTTCCTGGTGCTCGGGGAGGCGGAGGAGATCATGGCCGGTTTCGTGTCCGCCTGGCGATCGGGGGCGAGGACCGGCGTCTTCAAGTCCGAAATGGGCAAGACCGATGTCACGAAGAGTCCGACGCCGCGCTTCGATCTGCTGAAATTCGAACGCTATCTGCATGTCGGCATCCAGTTCTCGCGCGGCTGCCCCTTCAATTGCGAGTTCTGTGACATCATCGAGCTCTATGGGCGCGTGCCGCGTACCAAGACGAACGCGCAGGTCCTGACCGAGCTCGAGGCGCTGCATGCACTCGGCTATCGCGGCCATGTCGATTTCGTCGACGACAATCTCATCGGCAACAAGAAGGCGCTCAAGCAGTTCCTGCCCGACCTCAAGCGCTGGATCACCGAGAAGGACTTCCCCTTCGAATTCTCGACCGAGGCGTCGATCAACCTTGCCGACGATTCCGCCCTGATGCAGGCGATGAGCGAGGCCAATTTCTTCACGATCTTCGTCGGCATCGAGAGCCCCGATTCCGAGACGCTGATCTCGATGCAGAAGAAGCAGAACACAAGGCGCAGCCTGCAGGAGAGCGTGCACAGGATCTACCGGGCGGGGCTGTTCGTGAATGCCGGCTTCATCCTCGGGTTCGACAGCGAGAAGGGCAGCGTCGCACGCGACATGATCGCCTGTATCGAGGATACCGCGATCCCGGTCTGCATGGTCGGTCTGCTCTATGCGCTACCCAATACCCAGCTGACGCGGCGCCTGGAGCGCGAGGGCAGGCTCCAGATACCAGATGACACCGCCCCCGCACGGCAGTTCGGCGATCAGTGCACCGCTGGCCTCAACTTCGAGACCAGTCGCCCGCGCCGTGCCATTCTGGCGGACTACAAGGCCGTTCTCGAGGCCGTCTATGCACCCGGCGCATTCTTGGGGCGGGTTCGGCGCGTCGGCCGGATGCTCGATTGCACCAATCGCCGTCTGGAACTGCCGAAATCCATGGAATGGCAGGAGCTGAAATCGTCCTGGCGTCTGCTCTGGCGCTTGTCGACGATGAGGGGCGACGTCAGGCGCGAGTTCTGGAAGACGCTGGTCGACTGTCTCGCGCATAACCGCCGGGCCTTGCCCTATGTGATGATGATGGTCGCGCTCTACGTCCATCTCGGACCGTTCTCTCGCCAGGTGATCGCCCAGGTGCAGCAGCAGATCGCCGATATCGACAGCGGGCGCCACCCGCAGATCCGAGTGAAGCAACGCGAGCTGGAGGTGATGGCCGTTGGCTGAGGGGCGCTTCGCGGTTACGACCTCGCTGTCCGCCGCATCACTGTCTGGCATGGCGATGTCGGCCGCTCCTCGCAGGGCGGTGAAGCGTCCTTGAAACCGGACGCCGCGGCACGGCTTTTCCTTCACAGGGCCCGGCCCAACCGTTTAGGAAGGGAGCTCGGAAGGGTTCGTGCCGCCGATTGGCCTGCGAGAACGCGTATCCAATGCGAATACTGCTCGTCGAGGATAACCAGGAGCTGTCCGATTGGCTGGCTCGCCTGCTGCGCAAGAGCCGTTATGTCGTCGACTGCGTGCGTGACGGGAGCGACGCCGACGCTGCGCTTTCGACCCAGGTCTATGATCTCGTCATTCTCGACATGGCCTTGCCTGGCATGGGCGGGATCGAGATCCTCAAGCGCTTCAGGGCTCGCAAGGGTTTGACGCCGGTCATCATCCTCACCGCCAATGATGCGATCTCCAGCCGTATCGCGGGGCTGGACAGCGGCGCCGACGACTATCTGGTCAAGCCGTTCGACCCGCTCGAGCTCGAGGCACGGATCCGGGCGCAGCTGCGACGCAAGCAGAGCGATAGGCTGGTGACGGTCGCCTTCGGTGCGATCGTGCTGGAGACGACCACGCGGCAGTTCTCGGTGGGAGGCTTGCCCCTGCCGCTGACCCAGCGCGAACACGCGGTTCTCGAGACCCTTGTGCTGGCGGCGGGACGCGTCGTCTCAAAGGCGACGCTGACCGATACCGTATTCGGCCTCGACGACGACGCGACCTCCAACGCGATCGAGATCTATGTCCATCGTGTCCGCAAGAAGCTGGAAGGCACCGGCGTTTCCATCGGGACGTTGCGCGGGCTGGGCTATGCGCTGAGGAAGCAGGATGGCTAGGAGCCTGCGAGGCGAGCTTCTCGGCTGGCTGCTGGTTCCGCTCGCCGGTATCGTCGCTTTCAACGCCTGGACGGCGCATGGGAGTGCGGTTTCCACGGCCAACCTCGTCACCGATCGCATGCTGCTGGCTTCGGCGCGGGTGATCGCGGAGCAGGTCAAGGAAAGCGACGGCAGCGTCGAGGCGCTGATTCCGCCCTCGGCGATCGAGATGTTCGCCACCTCGGATCGCGACCGGGTGATCTACCAGGTGATCGCGCCCTCGGGCGAGCTGATCGCGGGCTTTCCCGATGTCGCAGGGCCACCGACGCCACCGAGCGACCTGCAACCCGTGTTCTTCTCGGCGCGTTTTCGCGTTGACGACATCYGAGCGGTCGCCCTGGCCCAGCCCGTCGTGTCGAAGACGGCCGGCGGCAATGCCATCGTCATCGTCGGCACCACCTTGCGCGGCCGCGACCGGCTGGTGACCGATCTCTGGCTGAATTCGGTGCGTGATCAGGCGTTGCTAGTGGGGCTCGCCGCGCTCCTGGCGCTCTTCGGTCTGCGGCGCGGCCTCGGACCGCTGCTCGGGCTGCGCAAGGAACTGGCGGAGCGCCGGCCCGGCTCGCTCCAGCCTGTCGAGACGGCGCATCTGCAGAGTGAGTTGAGGCCGCTGATCGGCGCGCTCAATCACGCCTTCGGGCGCATCGAGCGCTATGTGGCCCTGCAGAGGCGCTTCGTCGCCAATGCGTCCCATCAGATGCGGACGCCGCTTGCCGTTCTGAAGACCCAGTCGACCGTCGGTTTGCGCGAAACCGAGATCGCCTCCAAGGACGAAACTCTCCACGCCATCGACCGGGGGCTCGATGCCCTGGCCCGGCTGGTCAACCAGTTGTTGACCTTGGCGCGTGCCGAGCCGGGCGGTGCGGCCCTGCGCAAGGTCCCCGTCGACTTCGCCACGGTGACACGCGAGGCCCTGGAGKGCCTGGCGCCGATTGCCTTCGAGCGCGAGATCGACCTTGCCTTCKAACTATCGGGCGGAGCGGCCATGCTGCAGGGGCACGAGACGCTGTTGCGCGAGATCGTCGTCAACCTCGTCGAGAATGCGCTGCGCTACACGCCGAAGGGCGGAGCCGTCTCGGTCGCCCTGTCGCAGGCGCAGCGACAGATCCGCCTTGTCGTCGAGGATACCGGGCCAGGCATCCCCGAAGAGGAGCGGGAGAAGGTCTTCGAGCGCTTCTACCGCCTGCCGGGCGCCGGGCCGGACGGCACAGGCCTCGGGCTGTCGATCGTGCGCGAGATCGCCGCAGCGCATGGCGGCACAGTCACGCTCGCCAATCGCTCCGCCGGGCCGGGCCTGCAAGCCGAGGTCATGCTTCCGTCGCTGCCGGCAGCGACGCCGGGCCAGAGCTGACCGACCAAGGCTGAACCGGGCATCGCCAATCACAAATGAGCCTCGCCCGGGCGGCCGACCGGGCGAGGCCTTTTCTGTCGCTGCCCGTGTCTTAGTGCGTGTCCTGCAAGGGGGCGGGCCGCCATGTCGCCAGGCTGCGCTCCAGTCGGGTCATCAGGTATTCGGCCAGCAGGGCGACAACCATGATCACGACGATCGCGGCATACATTCCAGCTGAGTCGAAGGAGCCCTTGGCGATGTTGATCAGGAGCCCGATGCCGTAGCGCGCGCCGACGAATTCTCCGACGATCGCGCCGATGATGGCAAAGCCGAAGCTCACATGCAGCGAGGCGAAGATCCAGCTCATCGCCGAGGGGATCACCACCGAGCGCGTCAGCTGCCAGCCGCGCGCACCGAGGATCTGGGCATTGGCGATCAGGTTGCGGTCGGCCTCGCGCACGCCCTGGAAGGCGTTGGCGAAGACCACGAAGAACACCATGACGAAAGACAGGGCGACCTTGGAGGCGAGGCCGAGCCCGAAGACCATGATGAAGATCGGTGCCAGAACCACGCGAGGAATCGAGTTGATCACCTTGATATAGATCGAGAAGATGTCGGCCAGCATGCGGTTGCGGCCGAGCGCGATGCCGACGACGATCCCGGCGACGGAGCCAGTCGCGAAGCCGATCAGCGATTCCTCCATCGTCACCCAGAGATGGAACCAGAGAGGCCCTTCCGACGTGCCCTCGAAGATCCATTCGACCAGGCGCGACCAGATCGCGCTCGGGCTCGAGAAGAAGAACTCGTCGATGATGCCGGTGCGCGCGCCGATCTCCCAGCCGCCGAGGAAGCCGAGCAGGATGGCCCAGCGCCAGAACAGGACGAGCTGCGTGCGGCGGCGTGCCGCCTTGGCGGCGGCGGCCTCGATCTCGGCGTCGGACGTCCCGGCGCGATAGACCGGCCCGGAGGCGATTGCGATATCGGCCATGTTGATGCTCCCTGGAATCGGCCCGAAAAGTGGATTGCGGTTTTCGGGAAAGCCGATGCAATCACAGATGGTTAGATCATCGGACCGGATACGGTATCCGGTCCGATGATCTAGGCTGCGCGGGCTTCGTCGCGGGCGGCGCCGCGCTGCACTTCGTCGCGCAGGTCGTCCCAGATCGTCTTGGACAGGGCGATGAAGTCCTGCTCGTAGCGGATTTCGCTGACCACGCGCGGGCGCGGCAAATCGACGGGATAGACCGATTTCACCGTCGCGGGCCCCGAGGTCAGCACATAGACCTTGTCGGCGAGCGCAATCGCTTCTTCCAGGTCATGCGTCACGAAGACGACCGAGGCCTTCGCCTCCGACCAGAGGTCGAGCAACACGTCGTGCATCAGCACGCGCGTCTGAACGTCGAGGGCCGAGAAGGGCTCGTCCATCAGCAGGATCTGCGGCTCATTGATGAAGGTCTGCGCCAGCGAGACGCGCTTGCGCATGCCGCCGGAGAGCTGGTGCGGGTATTTCGTCTCATGTCCGGTCAGGTGGACGCGCGCCAGCCATTGCCTGGCCTTCGCATAGGCCGCCTCGCGCGGTGTCCCCCGGAAGAGCGGGCCGGCCACGACATTGTCGATCACGTTGCGCCAGGGAAACAGCGCATCGGTCTGGAAGGCGAAGCCGATGCGCGGATCGATACCGTCGACGGGTTCGCCGAACAGGCGGACTTCGCCGCTCGAGGGGCGGGCGAGGCCGGTCACCAGGTTCAGCGTGGTCGACTTGCCGCAGCCGGTCGGGCCGACCACGGCGACGAACTCACCGCGCGCCACACTCATGTTGAAGTCGCGGATCGCGGTCATCGACCGGCCGTCGGGCGTCAGGAAGCGGCGGCTGACATTGATCAGTTCGATCGCCGGGCTCTCTTCGGGAGCGGTCGCGGACATGGCTTCTCCTTCGCCGGCCGGCCGGCGTTCGCGGATCGCAAGAGGCGAAAGGCAGGCAAGACGGGCGATGGCCTCACGTCATCGCCCGGGAGTGTCGGACCTATTTGACGTTCTTCACGAACTCGGTGGTGTAGGTCTTCGACAGGTCGATCTGCTTGCCCTGGATGTTCTTCGAGAAGCCGGAGAGCACGGCGAGAACCGTCTCGGGGCCGCCTTGCGGCATCACGCCGTCGAGCGTGAACATGGCCTTCCCGTCGGCCAGCGCCTTGACGTAGGCCTCCTTGTTGCCGGCGTAATAGTCCTTCGGCATCTTGTCGGCGATGTCGGCGGCATCATGGGTATTGATGTAGCGCAGTGTCTTGACGAAGGCGTTGGCGAGCTTCTGGACGATCGGCTTGTTCTTCTCGATCCAGGCCGTCTGCATGTAGAGCGAGGCGGCCGGATAGGTGCCGCCGAGCGCTTCCTTGGTCTTCTCGACCGTGCGCATATCGACCAGGACCCGGGCCTCGCCGGTGGCGAGCAGGCGCGAGATCGTCGGCTCCGTCGTCATGCCGGCCTGCATCTTGTCCTGCTGCATGGCCGCGATGAAGGTCGTGCCGGCGCCGACCGGAAGCGAGGTGAAGTCGCCGAGCTTCACGCCGGACTTCATCATCAGGTACTGCGTCAGAAAATTGGTCGAGGAGCCGAGCCCGGTCACGCCGAGGGTCTTGCCCTTCAGGTCGGCCATCGACTTCACGTCGGGATACTTGGACGAGACGAGCTCGACTTCGCCCGGTGCCTGGCTGAACTGCACCACGGACATCACATATTTGCCCTTGGCCTGCAGGTCGACGCTATGGTCGTAGAAGCCGACGACGCCCTGAACCGCGCCGGCCAGCATCTCGTTCTCGGCGTCGACGCCGGCGGCCTCGTTCAGCAGCTCGACATCGAGCCCCTCGTCCTTGAAATAGCCCAGGCTCTCCGCGAGCTTCGCGGGCAGGTAGATCTGCTTCTCATAGCCGCCCACCATGATGGTGACCTTGTCGGCAGCCAGCGCCGATCCGGCTGCGGCCAGAAGCGCGGCGAAGGCAATCGACGATGTTAGAATGCGGGCACGCATGGGCCGGCTCCTTGGTTTTGGTTTCCTGCCACGCTTCCTTCCTCCTTTCGCGGAGGATTGGCTGAACCGTGACGCCGTAAGCGTTAGACCCCGAACCTTTCACCAGACTTTCAGCGTCGCGGTACTCACTTTGCCGTGTCTGCCTGCGCGAAAACGCCTGCCTTGCGCATGCAGGGATGGCCGCCGGCGACAGGATATCCCGGTGATCCGCATCGGGCCCACGCGCGCCGTGGCGTCTTGCAGATGTGCTGGGCGCCGGGCATCCGGCAGCGTCCTGCAGCTCTGGTTTCGCCGGTCGTCGGCGCGATGGAGTCTGGCTCCCGAAAGGCCCCGATCGGCCCCGTGGCGCACCTTTAGCCGGGACGAAATCATAAATCCCTTCAAATGCTAACGACCGTTCACATCGGGAGGCTGTGCCCGTCTGGTCCCGTCCGGACGTTCTGGTAAGACCGGACTGTCGCAGCGGCAGTTCCTGCTTCGTGCTCGCGGCGGTGATGGTCATGGAGGCTTCGCCGGTGAGGCGGAGCGCGGGCGATCGGCCCGGGAGGGAGCCCTGCTTGCCTGGCGTGCCGACGATACTCACCCGGGCGAGGGTTTCGGCCATTCGCGGGGCAAACGGGCGAGGCGCATGTGCGGCGTGATCGTGGAAGCCGCTCCCGTGATTTTCAGACGATGGGTCGGCTGTTTGCTGCTCCGCGCCTCCGGCGCGGCCGCGCGTCAAGCGGCGGACTGGGAATGAGCGGCGCGAGACGGCGCTCGCTGCCGATCTGATGTGTGTTCTGGCCGACGGCGCCCTGACAGGCGCTGAGTGAGACGACGTAAGCGACCTCGCAATCCGGGGTTGCATCAAGGACTGGGGCGCTCGGCGCCTGGGGGGATTTGGGCTTCGCCATGACCGCAGAGATCGAGACGGGGCGCCGGGTTCGGCTGGCCGGAACAGGCATCGATGACGGGGCTGCTCCCGAGGCCAAACGGGCTGATCAGGGTGTCGCACCGGTGCGCCACTGGCGCAGGCGTCGCGCAGTGCTGCTTGCCTGCACGGCGCTGGTCATGCCGGCCATGCTGGCGGCGACGCAGCGGCCAGCGCTGGCACAGTACACCGGAGCCAATGGCGGCAATGGCAGCGGCGCGCCGAATGGCGCTACCGCAGGCGGCGCCGGAGGCGGCGGCGCCTACGGAGACGGCAGTGCGACGGCTCCCGGCGGCGGCGGCGGAAGCACCAGTGGTCAGGGGAACCGGGGCGGGAGCGGTGGCGGCTCCGACGGTGCGGGCGGCGGTGGCGGCGGTTATGCAGCGGGCGCCGGTGGCGGCGGCGGCGGAGCCGGCGGTGCCGGTCTGGCCCTTAACGCGGATCTGAACAACAGCGCCGCCATTACCGGCGGCAAAGGCGGTAATGGCGGCGGCGGAAACTACAATTCCATGCCGAACTACTCCTATGGCGGCGGCGGCGGCGGCGGCGGTGGTGGCTCCGGCATCATCGCCGGAACCGGCGCKAACCTCACAAATTCCGGCACGATCACGGGCGGCAATGGCGGMGGCGGCGGCTCATCCAACGGAGCGATCAATCCGTTCACCGACCCCTCCGRCAACGGAGCGGGCGGCAGAGGCGGCAACGGCATTACCGCGACCGGCTCGGCCGGGCTGACTATCACGAATACAGGCACCATCAAGGGCGGCGGTGGCGGCACCGATTTCCAGAACGCCCAACCCTACCGGCCACAGGCCGGCGGCTACGGAATCATCGGGCAGAACCTGACGATCATCAATAGCGGCACGATCGCGGGTGGCGCCTTGGGCGGTGCCGGAGGCCTGAACGGCGCAGCGTCGACGGCCATCATCATCACCGGCGGCACCAACAGCATCAGGGCGCTCGCCGGCAGCTCGATCGGCGCGATCGAACTCGGCGGCACCACCACGCTGGCCGGCGTCTTCAACAACACGATCCAGGTCAATGGCGGCGTCGCCATGTCGGTGAGCGGCGCGACCGCGGCCGATGATGTCACCGGCATCACCACTCTGACAAACTACGGCACGACCACGATCGGCGCCGGGCGCACGCTCAGCGCCCAGACCATCAACAACGCCGCGGGCACGATCAGCATAGGCACTGGGGCGACCCTGAAGGGCATCGGCAATACGCTCAACAACAATGCGGTCATCGATGTCGGTGTGGGCGGCAGCGTCATCGATGCCGGCGCGATCAACAACCAGGGCGGCGGCACGATCAATTTCAATGGCCCGACCGGGTCGGCGGTGCTGTCGGCCGGCCAGGGCATCAACAATGACGGGCAGATCAAGGTGCTCGGCGGCGATGTCGCCGTCACCGGCGACATCAACAACCAGAATAACGGCACGCTTTCGCTGACCGGCGGCAACATGACCGGTATCGGCACGCTGACCAATAGCGGCACCGCGACGGTCAATGTCGCCGCGGGCTACAATCTCGGTGTCGGGACGTTCACGATGACCGGCGGCAGCGTCACCGGAACAGGCTCGATCACGGCCACGACTGCCTTCAACCTGTCGGCCGGCACGATCGGCGCCAGCCTCGCGGGCGCCGGCGCTCTGGCAAAGACGGGTGTAGGCACGCTGATCCTGACCGGCACCAATACCTATACCGGTGGTACGACGATCTCAGCCGGCACCTTGCAGCTCGGCAACGGCACGACCGATGGCACGATCCTCGGCTCCGTGATCAATAACGGTACCTTGGCTTTCAACACCTCCGGCAGCATCAGCTATGGCGGTACGGTCACCGGCACGGGCGCTCTAACCAAGGCCGGCAGCGGCACGCTGACGCTCACGAGTGCCATCGGCAGCACCGGCGCGACAAACATCAATGGCGGCACTCTGAAACTGGGCGCCGACGGCGCCCTCTCCAGCGACAGCCTGCTCAACATCAACAGCGCGGCGGGCGTCTTCGATCTCGACGGCCGCACGCAGACGATCGGTGGGCTCGACGGCTTGGGCGAGGTCAAGCTCGGCAGCGCTGCGCTGACGGTCTTGAGGACGTCCAGTTTGTCGAGTTTCGCCGGCGTGATCTCCAGCACCGGGTCGCTTACCAAGAGCGGGGCCGGCCAACTCGTCCTGACCGGCGACAATACCTATACGGGCGGGACGACGATCTCCGGCGGGACGCTTCAAATCGGCTCGGGCACGACGACCGGCTCGATCCTGGGCAATGTCGTCAATGACGGCATGCTCGCCTTCAGCCGCAGCGACGACTACATCTTCGCAGGCAACATCTCCGGCTCCGGCCAGGTCACCAAGACCGGCAACGCCAAGCTCATCCTGACAGGCAACAACACCTATACCGGCGGTACGACCGTCAGCTTCGGGACGTTGCAGATCGGCGACGGCACGACCGATGGCAGCATCGCTGGCAATATCTATGTCCGCACCAGCCTTGTCTTCAACACGGCCGGCACGAGCAGTTATGCCGGGGGGGCCTTCGACGGCGGCAGCGATCGCGGCACCTTCACCAAGGACGGTGCGGGCACCTTGACGATCACCGGGGAGAACACCCATCGGGGCGGCACCAAGGTGGTCGCCGGCACGCTCAAGCTCGGCGGCAACAACCGGCTGGGCAGCGATGGCGACCTCGAGGTCCAGTCGGGCGCGACCTTCGACATGGATGGCAGGGCACAGGGCCTCGCCAAGCTCGAAGGCGCCGGCACGGTCCAGCTCGGTACGGGCGGCGCACTGACGGTCGGCAACGCCGATGCCTCCTCGACCTTCGCCGGCGGCATCATCGGCGGCGGTTCGCTGACCAAGGCGGGCACGGGCACGCTCACGCTGACCGGCGCCAACGGCTTCACCGGCGGCACGACGATCAGCGGTGGCACATTGCAGATCGGCGATGGCAGCGGCACCGGCTCGCTCGTCGGCAATGTCGTCAACAATGCCGCGCTCGCCTTCAACCGCACCGGCAGCCTGAGCTTCGCCGGTGACATTTCCGGCACGGGTGCGTTGACCAAGAGCGGGGCGGGCACGCTGATCCTGACCGGCGCGGCCAGCCATGCCGGCGGCACGACGATCAGCGTCGGCGCCCTGCAGATCGGCGACAGCGGCACGACCGGCGCGATTTCCGGCAACATCCTCAACAACGGCGCGCTCAGCTTCAAGCGCACGAACGATCTTAGCTATGCTGGCGTGATCAGCGGCAGCGGCTCACTGACCCAGGCCGGCAGCGGCACCTTGACGCTGACGGCGGTTAACACCTTTTCCGGTGGCACGACCATCACCACCGGCGGCACGCTGCGGATCGGCAATGACGGCACGAATGATGGTTCGGTCGGTGGCGCTGTTTTCAATGACGGCTCGCTCGAATTCGACAACCTGAACGCTGCCAGCTTCGCGGGCGTGATMTCCGGCAATGGCGCGCTCCGCAAGCTTGGCAGCAACACGCTGACCCTGACCGGCGCCAGCACCTATTCCGGCCCGACCTCCATCGCCGCCGGCACCTTGCTGCTCGGCGGCAACAACCGGTTGAACACGAGCAGCGATGTCTCGGTCTCCTCGGGAGCGTCCTTCGACCTTGGCGGCTTCTCGCAAGGCATCGGCGCCCTCAGCGGTGCAGGCGAGGTCAAGCTCGGTTCGGGCGGGGCGCTCAGCGCGGGCACGACCAGCGATTCGATCTTTGCCGGCGCCATCAGCGGCGCGGGCTCGCTGACCAAGACGGGCACGGGCCGCCTGACCCTGACGGGCGACAACACCTTTACCGGCAGCACGACGATTGCTGCCGGCACGCTGCAGATCGGCAATGCCGGAACGGCTGGCGCGCTTGCGACCGATGTCAGCAATAGCGGCGTCCTCGCCTTCAACCGCATCAACGAATACATCTTCAGCCACGTCGTTTCCGACGGCGTCGGCGCGGGCTCGGTCGAGCAGAACGGCACCGGACGAACGATCCTCACCGGCACAAACACGTATACGGGAGGCACCACCGTCAATGCCGGCGCATTGCAGATCGGCAATGGCGGCGCGGCGGGTTCGATCGCGGGCTCGGTCACGGTTGCGTCCGGCGCCGAATTCGCGGTCAAGCGCTCCGATATCTATGCGATGCCCAATGCCGTCAGCGGTGCAGGCAGCTTCGCTCAACGCGGCACCGGCACGACGGTCCTCGGCGATGGCATGACCTATAGCGGCGGCACCGTGATCGAGGCCGGCACGCTCAAGGTCGGCAGCGGCGGCGCACAGGGCTCGCTCGGCAGCGGCGCCATCGCCAATGCCGGCGCCCTCGTCATCGACAAGAACAACGCGATCACGATCGCTGGCGCGATCAGCGGCACCGGCAGTTTCGAAACGACCGGTGGTACCGGCGGCACGGGCGTCACCAAACTCTCGGGCGCCAGCTCCTATACTGGCGCGACCACGGTCAGCGGCGGCACGCTGGAGGTGTCGGGCTCGCTCGGCAACACGGCGGTCACGGTGCAGAGCGGCGCGACGCTGGCCGGTGCAGGCACGATCGCCGGCGCGGTCACCATCGCCAGCGGCGGGCGCCTGGCACCTGGCGCCAATCCCGGCACCCTGACCACGGGCACGCTCAGCGTCGGTGCGCTGACCTTGTCCTCCGGTTCGCAGCTCGATTTCGATCTCGGCCTGCCCAATCTCCCGACCGGGAGCGGCAGCGATCGCGTCGACGTGACYGGCAATCTCACGCTGGCCGGCACCCTCAATGTCGCGAATGCCGGCGGCTTCGGCGGCGGCATCTACCGCCTGATCAACTATGGTGGCACGCTGACGAATAACGGCTTGACGCTGGGCACGCTGCCGAGCGGCGTTTCGGCCGGCGATCTCTCGGTGCAGACCTCCGTCACGAGCCAGGTCAACCTGGTCAACAGCAACGGCCTCACCCTGAAATTCTGGGACGGCGGCGCGGCGGGCAACGCCAATAACGGCGCGATCGATGGCGGCGCCGGAATCTGGAGCGCAACCAGCGGCAACTGGACCGACCAAAACGGCAGCATCAATGGCCCGGCGGCGCCGGCCCCGGGCTTCATGGTCTTCCAGGGCACGAGCGGCATCGTCACGGTCGACACGAGCCTCGGCACGGTCTCGGCGACGGGCATGCAGTTCGCAGCGGACGGTTACAGGATCGAGGGCGGTACTGTTACCCTCAGCGGCGCGCAGGCGATCATCCGTGTCGGCGACGGCACCTCGGGCGGCGCCTCCTATGTCGCCACCATCGCATCGAACCTGACCGGTGCGAGCGACCTGGTGAAGACCGATCTCGGCACGCTCGTCCTCTCCGGCACCAACAGCTACACCGGCAACACGCTGCTGAACGCTGGCACGCTCTCGGTCTCGTCCGACGGCAATCTGGGGCAGGCGGCCGGCGGTCTGGTCTTCAACGGCGGCGTCCTGCGCGTGACCGGMACGAGCTTCACCGCGACCAGCCGGGCTGTGAGCTGGGGCAGCAATGGCGGTGGCTTCGACATCGCCGATGCGGCCAACAGCTTCACCCTGAGCCAGGCGCTCAGCGGCGCCGGCGGGCTTACCAAGCTTGGCGCGGGCACGCTCGTCCTGACCGGAGCGAACAGCCATACTGGCGGCACGACGATCTCGGCTGGTACCTTGCAGGTCGGTGCTGGCGGCACGACGGGCGAGATCACCGGTGCTGTCGTCAACAACGGCAGGCTCGCCTTCAGCCGCTCGGACAGCGTGACCTTCGCAGGCGCCATATCCGGCTCGGGCGCGCTGACCCAGATGGGGTCGGGCACGCTGATCCTGACCGGCGTCAACAGCTACACGGGTGGCACAGCGATCAGCGCCGGCACCTTGCAGATCGGCGATGGCGGCACGACGGGGGCGATCGGCGGCAATGTCGCCAATAGCGGCACGCTGGCCTTCAACCGATCCGACATGGTCGCCTTCTCCGGCCAGATCTCCGGGGCAGGTGCTCTGAAGCAGCTTGGAACCGGCACGCTCGACCTGACCGGCGTCAACACCTATTCCGGTGGCACGACGATCACGGCCGGCACATTGCGCGGCAGCGCAACCAGCTTCGGCAGCGGCGCAATCCTGAACAACGCCGCCCTGGTGATCGACCAGGGCAGCGACGCCCGGTTCGCCAACGCCATCAACGGTACCGGCCGCTTCACCAAGACGGGCATCGGCTCGCTCAACCTGACCGGCACCAGCACGCTGTCGGGCCCCACCACGATCGCGGCTGGGCGGCTCGCCGTGAACGGCTCGCTCGCCAATTCCGCCGTGACCGTCGAAAGCGGCGCGACGCTTGGCGGCAATGGTACGATCGGTCGGCTGAACGTGCTCAGCGGGGGTATTGTCGCGCCAGGCAACTCCATCGGCACCTTGACCGTCAACGGCAACGTAAGCTTCGCGCCGGGTTCGATCTATCAGGTCGAGGTGAATGGCGGCGGCCAGTCGGACCAGATCATCTCGACCGGGACGATCACGGTCTCCGGCGCCACGCTCGCGATCGCGGCCATCTCGGGCGCGATGCCGCCCTCGGCGCGCTTCAAACTCTTCGATGCAGCAGGCGGCGTTTCCGGCCAGTTCACCTCGGTGACCAGCAATTTCGCCTTCCTGACCCCGGGCCTGAGCTACGATGCCGCGCAAACCTACCTGACGATCGCGCGCAACGATGTCTCCTTCGGCAGCGTCGGCCAGACCCGCAACCAGACGAGCCTGGGCACGGCAGGCGAACGGCTCGGCACCGGCAATCCGGTCTATGATGCCATCGTCAAACTCGATGCTCCCTCGGCGCGCCAGGCGTTCGACGCCCTGTCGGGCGAAGTGCATGCTTCCGCGCAGGCCATCCTGGTCGAGGACAGCACTGTGGTGCGCGGAACGGCGATCGATCGCCTGAGGTCGGCGTTCGGGACCGTCGCGGCGGCGCAGCAGCCGGTCATGACCTATGGCTTCACGGCCGATATGGCAGCGCCCGTCACCGGGCCGATGCCGCGGCTCGTTCCCAGCGACCGTTTCGCGGTCTGGGGGCAGGGCTTTGGCTCCTGGGGCCGTAATGAGGCCCAGGGCGGCGTGTCGAAGCTCTCCCGCTCAAGCGGCGGCTTCCTGCTCGGCGCCGATGCCGCGGTCTTCGACAACTGGCGCGTCGGTTTCTACAGCGGCTACAGCCGTTCGACCTTCGAGGCGAAGGGCCGGATCTCCTCCGGCAACAGCGACAATTATCATCTCGGTCTCTATGGCGGCGGCCAATGGGGTGCGCTCGGGCTGCGCGCCGGCGCCGCCTATAGCTGGCACGACCTCACGGTCGATCGCACCGTCTCCTTTACCGGTTTCTCCGACCGGCTGAGGAGCGACTACAATGCGGCAACCGCGCAGGTCTTCGGCGAACTGGGCTACCGCATCGATGCCGGGCGCGTCGCGCTCGAGCCCTTTGCCGGCCTTGCCTATGTCAACCTGCAGAGCGACGGCTTTACCGAGCGGGGCGGGGCAGCGGCTCTTGTCGGTCGCAGCTCCGATATGAGCACCGCCTTCACGACCCTGGGCCTGAGAGCATCGACGGCCGTGACCGTGAACGGCATGGGGCTCGAGTTGCGCGGGGCGCTCGCCTGGCGGCACGCCTTCGGCGACGTCACACCAGCCTCGCCCTTGTCCTTCGCCGGCGGCACCCCGTTCAGCATCACGGGCATCCCGATCGCGAAGAACGCGGCCGTCCTCGATGCCGGGCTCGATCTGGCCGTGTCGCCGAATGCGACGCTCAGCCTGTCCTATGGCGGCCAGTACAGCGCCCATGCGATCGAACAGACTGTCAAGGGCACCTTCGCCGTCAAATTCTGACCGGACGGATCCTGCCAGACCTTCAGCAAGGGGTGCCCTCGGGCATCCCTTGCTTCGTCGCGGTCCGCGCTGATCGCGCGGCCTTGCCGCCTCACGGCGCCGCTTTGATCCCAGGACGCCCATTAGGGGCGTCGGACCAGCCCTTTGGCGTATTGACGCTCGATGCAATCGATTACATCCTGCCCAAAGTCCCGATTAATACGGGACAAGGGAGGAAACGATGATCAACAGCATCACAACCCGCAGGGGACTTCTGACGGCTGCCGCAGTGCTCGCGATGAGCGGCGCGGCGAGCGCACAACAATCCTACAAGATCGGGCTGTCGAACGGATGGGTCGGCAGCGAATGGCGCACGCAGATGATCGAGGAGGCCCAGGCCGCGGCCGCGGCCTGGAAGGCGAAGGGCGTCAATGTCGAGGTCGTGGTCCAGAGCTCGACCGTGGATGTGCAAGGCCAGATCGGCCATGTCCGCAATTTCGTGAACCAGGGCGTCAACGCCATCATCATCAACCCGAACAGCCCGACGGCGTTCGACCCGGTCTTCGCCCAAGCCAAGGCGCGCAATATCCTCGTCGTGTCGACCGATGCCGAGGTCTCGTCCAAGGACGCGATCTATGTCGGCATCGACCAGAAGGACTGGGCGGTGAAATCGGCGGAGTGGCTCGCCAAGGCGCTCGGCGGCAAGGGCAATATCGTCACCATCAACGGCATCGCCGGCCACCCCGCCAATGAGATGCGGGTCGCGGGCTATCGGGAGGTCTTCGCCAAGCATCCCGACATCAAGGTGCTGAACCAGGCCAATGCCGACTGGGACCAGGCCAAGGGTCAGCAGGCGATGCAGAACCTGCTCGCGACCTATCCGGCGCTTAACGGCGTCTGGGTGCAGGACGGCATGGCGGATGGCGCCTGGCGCGCGATCGACGCTGTCGGCAAGAAGGACCAGACCGCTGCGACCGGCGAGATCCGCAAGGATTTCCTGACGCGCTGGTCCGAGCAGAAGCTGAACTCCGGCGCCTCGGTCAATCCGCCGGGCGTGATGGCCTCGGCGCTCAACGTCGCGGTGCTGCGCCTGATGGGTAAGGAGTTCAAGGATGGAGTGTTCAAGGGGCAGTATGGCAACGCCATCTACATCCCGATTCCGTTCGTCGACAATGCCAGCCTGCCGGCGGCTCTGAAGCAGGCCGAGGGCAAGCCGGGCTACTGGTCTGTCACTGCGGTCGTGACGCCCGACGAGGCCCAGCAGTACTTCAAATAGCCATGGCTCTCCTCGAGGCCCGGGGCGTCGGCAAGCGCTTTGGCGCCGTTGTTGCCCTTTCCGATGGGCGGCTCAGGGTCGAGGCGGGCGAAATCCACGCCCTTCTCGGCGCCAATGGCTGCGGCAAGAGCACCTTGTGCAAGACTGTGGCAGGCGCCGTCGCGCCTGACGCGGGAACCATTGCGATCGATGCCGAGCCGCGGCATTTCCGCGGCCCGCGTGATGCGGAGCGCGCCGGCATCGCCCTGTTCTACCAGGAGCTCAGCCTCATCCCGCAGCTCAGCGTCGAGGCCAATCTCGGCCTCGGCCATGAGCCGCGCACGCGGCTGGGCTTCGTCGACCGTCGGAGCTTGCGGGCGAGGGCGCGTGAACTGATCGCTCTCTTCGAGGGAGTCGCGGGACCGGACCTGACACCCGAGGCGCTGATTGCCGATCTGACGCCCGATCTGCGCCAGATCGTCGAGATCCTGAAGGTGCTTGCCCGCGAGCCGCGCCTCCTGATCCTGGATGAGGCGACGGCGGCACTCGACGGGCGGCAGGCCGAGCGACTCTTCGAAATCCTGCGCCGGCGCAAGGGCGAGGGGGTCTCGACCCTGATGATCTCGCACCGTCTCGACGAGGTCTTTGCCGTCGCCGACAGGATCACGGTGATGCGCGGCGGCGCGACGGTCGCCGAGCTCGCAACGGCTGAGACCGATCGTAATACCGTCGTGCGGCACATGGTTGGCGAGACAAAACTTCGCCCTGCTGCCGGACGGCGCCCGCCTGCGGCACAGGCAAAGGCAGGGCTGGTCGTGGCCCATGTCTCGAACCCGCGCCTGCGCGATGTCTCGCTCAGGGTGGCGCCGGGCGAGATCGTCGGTCTCGGCGGGCTGCAGGGACAGGGGCAGTCGGCCTTCCTGCAAGGGCTGTTCGGCGTCCTGCCGTTTTCCTCCGGTGCGGTCACGCTCGCGGGCGAGGCCTTCATGCCGGCCCGCCCGGCCGATGCGATCCGGCGCGGTCTCGCCTATGTCTCCGGCGACCGTGGGCGCGACGCGGCCCTGAGCGGCCGCTCGATCTTCGAAAACCTGATCGCTGCCGTCCTCGTCCGCGAGAAGCGGGCGCTCGTCCGGCGGAGCGTGCTCGTGCCGCGCGCCGCGCAGCATGCCGACAGCCTCAGGACCAAATATGCGAGCCTTTCCGCAGCGATCGGCACGCTGTCGGGCGGGAACCAGCAAAAGGTCTTCATCGCCCGTTGGCTGGCGACCGGGCCGCGCGTCCTCCTGCTCGACGATCCGACCAAGGGCATCGATCTCGCCGCCAAGGCCGATCTGCTGTCGATCATGCGGCAGCTCGCCGACGCGGGGGCGGGCATCCTGATCTACTCCTCCGAGGACGCCGAATTGCTGGAATGGTGCGATCGCGTCGCCGTCTTCAACGCCGGGCGGGTCGTGGCCGAACTCGCCGAGAACACGCTGGATCCCTTCCACCTGACGCGCGCCTCCTATGGAGAGGTGGCATGAGCGCGGCCCTGATCCGCAGCCGGCCCTGGATGCTGACGCTCGCCGCGCTGATCGTGCTCGTCCTGGTCAACACCGCCTTCCAGCCATCCTTCGTCCAGCCGGCGGTGCTGCAATCGAATCTCACGACTTTCCTGCCGCTGGCACTGGTCGCCATCGGCCAGACCTATGTCGTGCTCAGCGGCGATATCGATCTCTCGGTCGGCGCGATTGCCGCGCTCGTCAATGTGGTGACGGTCAGCGTCATCGCCGCGATCGGCGGCGAGGGGATGGCGGCCATCTTGGCCGGCATGCTGGCGGGGCTGACGACCGCGCTGCTCTGCGGGCTCGTCAATGGCCTGCTCGTCGCGCTGCTCCGGCTCCAGGCCATCGTCACCACCTTCGCGACCGGTATCGTCTTTGCAGGGGCGGCGCTCTTCGTGCTGCCGCAGGCCGGCTTGCCGGTGCCCGAGCGATTCTGGCGCAGCTATGGCGCGACGCTGCTCGGGCTGCCGGTCGTGCTCTGGATCCTGCTGGCGGGGCTCGCCTTTGCGCTCGTCTTCGCCCGCCGGCCCTTTGCCGCGCATCTGCTGGCCGTCGGTGGCAGCCGTGTCGGTGCCTTCCAGACCGGCCTCAGGCTGGAGCGCATCCGCATCGGCGCCTTTGCCCTGTCCGGCCTGTTTGCCGGTTTCGCGGCCCTGTGCCTGACCGGGGAGACGGCGAGCGGCGATCCGCTGCTCGGACAGAGCCTCGCGCTCTCGTCGATTTCGGCCGTCGTGCTCGGCGGCACGGCGCTCTCCGGCGGCTCGGGCAGCCCTGTCGGTTCGGTGCTGGGCGCGCTGGTGCTCGGCATGATCGGAAATGTCATCTTCTTCGCCGGTCTGCCCTTCGCCTGGCAGACCCTGGTCCAGGGCGTCATCGTGCTCGCCGCACTGGCCGGCGGCGTGCTGGTGACGCGGCGATGACGGTGCGGGCCCTTCTCACCAATCCGCTGGCGCTCGCCGCGGGGGCGATCGCGCTGCTGCTCGCCATCGGCGAAGCGCTGTCGCCGGGTTTTGCCCAAGGCGACCAGATCGTCCGCCTGACGACAGTGGCCGCGATCCTCGGCATCGTCGCTGCCGGTCAGAACCTCGTCATTCTCGGCGGGCGCGAAGGCATCGATCTGTCGGTCGGGCCGATGGTCTCGCTCGGCGCGGTCATTGCCGGCAATGTCATGGCCGGGCAGGACGCCGCCATCCTGCCGGCGGTGCTGGCCGCCTGCGGCGTGACCTTCGGCATCGGGCTGGTCAACGGGCTTGGCGTCACCCTGGTCCGGATTCCGCCGCTGGTCATGACGCTCGGCATGACCGCGATCATCCAGGGCGGCCTCGTCGTCTATTCGCAGGGCGTACCCTCCGGCAATGCCGCGCCAGCCCTGATGGCCTTCGTCAATCGCCCGTTGCTGTTCGGGCTGCCCGGCATCCTCCTGGTCTGGGCCGTCATCGCACTGGCGCTCGGCTTCGTTCTGCGCTGCACGGCCTTCGGGCTCGGCGTCTACGCAATCGGCGCCAATGAGCGCGCCGCCATGCTCGTCGGGCTGCCCGTCGCGCGCATCCGCTGCCTGCTCTACGGCTTCTCAGGCCTGTTCGCCGGCCTCGCGGGTGTCTGCGTCATCGGTTACACCGGCAGCTCCTTCATCAGCGTCGGCGATCAGTACGTCCTGTCCTCGATCATCGCGGTGGTCATCGGCGGCACATCGCTCGCAGGCGGCGCCGGGGGCTATCTCGGCACGGTGCTCGGGGCGCTGGCGCTCGTGCTGCTGCAGAGCGTGCTGACGACCTTGCAGCTTGAAACCTATGGCCGTCAGATGATCTTCGGCCTGACGCTCCTGGTGCTGATGCTGCTTTACGGCCGTCAGGCCAGGCTGCGGGTCTGATCATGAGCGTGCCCACGATCGCCACGGTCGCAGAACTCGCCGGCGTCTCGACGGCGACGGTCTCGCGGGCATTGCAGCGCCCCGACAAGGTCCAGCCGGAGACCCGTCGGCGCGTGCTCGAGGCCGTGGCGGCGACAGGTTTCGTGCCGAACTCCCAGGCGCGCAATCTCCGGAGCCGCGCGACCCGCACGGTCATCCTGCTGGTGCGCGACATCTCGAACCCGTTCTATCTCGAGATCTACAAAGGCGTCGAAGAGGCGGCCATGCGGGCCGGGTACAAGGTGCTGATGGGGGATGCGCGCGATGACGACGAGCGCATCACCCACTATGTCGACATGGTGCGCGCGCGCCACGCAGACGGGCTCATCCTGATGGTCGGTCGCTTCCCGGACGCCCTGAAGACGGAGCTGTCGCGGCTGCCGCCGATCGTGATCGCGCTCGAGACCTTTCCCGAGCTCGCGCTGCCGACCGTCTCGATCGACAACATCGCTGCGGCCCGGCAAGCCGTCGAGCACCTGCTCGGGCTCGGCCACCGCCGCATCGCCCATATCACCGGGCCGCTGCCGGAGCGGCTCGCGGTCGACCGGCTGGCCGGGTATCGGAGCGGCCTCGCCGCAGCGGGCATCGCGGCCGATGAGGCGCTGATCGTCGAGGGTGATTTCAGCCTGGACGCCGGCCGCCGGGCCGTGCGCCGTCTCAATGAGACCGGGACCGGTTTCACGGCGCTGTTTGCGGCCAGCGACCAGATGGCATTCGGTGCGATCAGCGAATTGCGCGCTTGCGGGCTTTCGGTCCCCACGGAGGTCTCGGTCGTCGGCTTCGACGATATCGTGCTCGCCGACGCCTTCATGCCGCCGCTGACCACGATCCACCAGCCGCGTTTCGATATCGGGCGACAGGCGATGGCGCGCATGATCGGTCTCCTCGGCGAGGAGCCGGCCGCCRCCAATCTGGTGATGGAGACACGCCTCGTCGTGCGCGGCTCCACCGCTCCTGTGCCACTCTGCTCGAACCCCAACCTGAGAACGAAGGAATGAGACGATGAAAGGTCCAGCCCTGTTCCTCGCGCAGTTCGTCGGCCCGACGGCGCCCTTCGACAGTCTCGATGGTCTTGCCGGCTGGGCGGCCGGGCATGGCTATGTCGGCGTCCAGATCCCGACCAACGATCCGGCGCTGTTCGATCTGGCGCAGGCGGCGCAGTCGAAATCCTATTGCGAGGACATCGTCGCCAGGCTCGATCGCCATGGCCTCCAGGTTACCGAGCTATCGACCCATCTCCAGGGCCAGCTGGTCGCCGTGCATCCGGCCTATGACCTGCTCTTCGACGGCTTTGCGCCGGCAGCTCTGCGCGGCAAGCCTGCCGAGCGGCAGACCTGGGCCGTGGACCAGTTGAAACTTGCCGCCCAGGCCTCGCGAAATCTCGGCCTCGCCACGCATGCCACCTTCTCCGGTGCCTTGGCCTGGCCCTATGTCTATCCATGGCCGCAGCGGCCGCAGGGCCTCATCGAGGAAGCATTTTCGGAACTGGGCCGACGCTGGACTCCGATCCTCGACGCCTTCGACGAGGCCGGCGTCGATCTCGCCTACGAGATCCATCCCGGCGAAGATCTCCATGATGGCATCAGCTTCGAGCGTTTTCTTGAATCGGTTGGTGAGCATCGACGCGCCACCATCCTCTACGATCCCTCGCATTTCCTGCTGCAGGCGCTCGACTATCTCGCCTTCATCGACATCTACCACGCGCGCATCCGGGCCTTCCACGTCAAGGATGCCGAGCTCAACCCGACCGGCCGTTCCGGCGTCTATGGCGGCTATCAGGGCTGGGTCGAGCGGCCCGGCCGTTTCCGTTCGCCGGGCGACGGGCATGTCGACTTCGCCGGTATCTTCTCGAGGCTGGCCCAGTACGATTATCGGGGCTGGGCGGTCGTCGAGTGGGAATGCGCCCTGAAGCACCCGGAACAGGGAGCAGCCGAAGGTGCTGCGTTCATCCGCAGCCATATGATCCGCAGGGCCGAACGGCCCTTCGACGATTTCGCTGCGAGCGGCGCCGACAGCGCGACCAACGGCAAACTCCTGGGGCTCACTCGATGAACGCGCGCATTCGGCTCGGCATGGTGGGAGGCGGCGAGGGCGCGTTCATCGGCGCAGTGCACCGCATGGCAGCGCGTCTCGACGGCGAATACGAGCTTCTCGCCGGGGCGCTTTCGGCCACGCCCGAAAAGGCCCTGCGCTCGGGCCTTGCGCTCGGTCTCGACCCGGCGCGGGTCTATGCCGATTTCGAAGCGATGGCGCGGGCCGAAGCGCGACGTCGCGACGGCATCGAAGCCGTGGCCATCGTCACGCCGAACCACATGCATGCTCCCGCCGCGCTCGCCTTCCTGAAGCGCGGCATCCATGTGATCTGCGACAAGCCGCTGGCGACGAGCCTGAAGCAGGCGCAAGGCCTGAAGGCGGCGACGGACCGTGCGGGCGTGGTCTTCGCGGTGACCTATAACTATTCCGGCTATGCCATGGTCCGCCATGCCCGGGCGATGGTCGCAGCCGGCGAGATCGGCCGCATCCGGGTCGTCCAGGTCGAGTACCCGCAGGAGTGGTTGACGGAGGCGCTCGAACAGACCGGCCAGAAACAGGCGGAATGGCGCACCGACCCGGCACGCTCCGGTGCCGGTGGGTCGATCGGCGATATCGGCACGCATGCCTTTCATCTGGCGGCCTTCGTCTCGGGGCTCGCTGTGACGGAGATCTCGGCCGAACTCACCAGCTTCGTGGCCGGCAGGCGTCTCGACGACAATGTCCAGGTCATGCTGCGCTACGAGAATGGCGCGCGCGGCAGCCTCTGGGCGAGCCAGGTCGCGCCGGGCAATGAGAACGGCCTGCGGCTGCGCATCTATGGCGACAAGGGCGGGCTCGAATGGGCGCAGGAACAGCCCGATCAGCTGAAATGGTCGCCCTTTGGCGAGGTGCAGCGCATCGTCACGCGCGGCTCCGGCGGCGCCAATGCGGCAGCGCAACGTGTCACCCGTATCCCCGCCGGGCACCCCGAAGGCTATCTCGAAGCCTTCGCCACGATCTACCGGGAGGCCGCCGCCGCCATCCGGGCGCGCCAGGCCGGACTACCTATCCCTGGCGACTCCACGTTTCCGACGCTGGAGGACGGGCTTCGGGGCATGGCTTTCATCGAGGCCGCGGTCGCCTCATCGAAGGCAAACGCGCGCTGGACGAAACTGAAGGGCTGAAGGAGCTGCCACCCTGCGAGCCGCGTGCGGCTGGATCAGGGGGAGATTCAAAGCTCCCCCGGGCGCTGGTCTGGGCGTTCGCTTCGGTGAGGTGCCTTGGCGGGAACAGCTCATTGCTGCAGTGGGTTGCTTTCAGAAGCTCACCCTGATCTGGGCCTGGCCGCCGAGGCGGTTGGTGGAGCCGGAGAGCTCGCCGTCGAGGCGGGCGCCGAGCGTGACGGAGGGGCTGAGCCTGAGGTCAAGCCCGGCGGCCAGCAGCGCGCTGTTGCGGGCGGGCCTGGCGCCCTCGACCGCGAAGCCTGAGCCGGTCAGGCCGGCGATCGAGGCGGAGAGACCGGCGTCACGCTGGTAGTAATGCGCCCAGCTCGCCCGGAGATAGCCGGCGACAGGCAGCCCATTCAGCCCGCTGGCATAGTCGAGCTGCAGGCCAAGCTCGCTGCGCGAGGTGATGTCGTTGCGCCGGGCGAGCGCCAGCGCGCCGGCATTGGCCCCGGCCCAGTTCGCCTCGGTCAGGGCCGGGCTGCGCGCCTGGATCGCCTGCAGCGCCGCCAGCGGCGAGAGTGTCAGGCCGTTCCAGTCCAGCACTGCAGCGCTCGCCTGCAGCCGGCCGCTCCAGGCGGTGGTGGCATAGGAGGAAGACAATGCGCTACCAAGCACCGGGATGCTGCGCTTGATCTCGTTCTCGAGCCGGCCATAACCGAAAGCGGCGGCAAGATTGACCGGCCCGAGCCGGGTCGTGCCGTAGAGGCCGGCCTGGAAGACATCGGCCTCGGCCTTGCCGAGACCGCCGGCAAGCGAGGACCGGGCGCTGCCGCCGGAGACCGCAAAACC
>NZ_JBFTKP010000048.1:0-39478 GCF_056396005.1 Allobosea sp. 05T439
TGGTCATGGTTGGCCTCGCTCCAAAGTGTTGTCTCGACAACCTCACTTTAGAGACCTTCTGGCCGGCCATGACCGCCGTGACGGCGCGCTGCGCTACGCAAGGCTTCGCGCGCCGTCAGGCAACGGTCGAGCCTCTTCCCAATGTGCTATGGCTTCKAGTTCGTCGGCGCCGGCCCTGCCGAGTTCAGCGCTGCCATGGCGCGTGATCTGCCGCGCTGGCGCGAGATCGTGACCCTGTCCGGTCTCAAGCCTCAATAGCGGAAGCATCCTGATGTTCAGTATCGAAGGTGCCCAGATCGCTGCACGGGCGGCGGACGGTTGCGCGATCAACGCCACTCTGATGCAGGCAGGATTTCCTGGCGCGCCGCGCATCCTCCTGATCCACGCCCTCGCCATGAGCTGGCGGCAATGGCGCGGCGTCGCGGCGGCGATCGACCAGGAAGCGACAGTCGTGGCGCTCGATTGCCGTGGCCATGGCGCGTCCGAGCGGCGGCGCGGCCCCTATAGCTGCGAGATGATGGCGGCCGATTGCATCGCCGTCCTCGACGAACTCGGCTGGGAGGAGGCTACGGTCGTTGGCTGCTCGATGGGCGGCTGCGTGGCCCAGGCGGTCGCCGCCGGTTTTCCGCAGCGCGTATCGGGCCTCGTGCTGGCCGACACGACGGCGACCTACGGCCACCAGGCCTTGCCGGCCTGGCGCGAGCGCGGCGAACGCGCGCTGCGCGACGGCATGGGCACGCATATCGACTTCCAGCTGGCACGCTGGTTCAGCGACTGCTTCCGGGCGAGCAGCCCCGAGATCGTCGAGGACTGCCTGGCCGTGTTCCAGGCCAACGACCTGCATTGCTATGCCGATAGCTGCGCCATGCTGGGCGAGACCGATCTGCGCCCAGCCCTGAAGGCCATCCACTGCCCCACGACCATCCTGGTCGGCGAGTTCGACCACGCGACACCGCTCGCCATGGCCGAGCAGCTCGCAGAGGCAATCGCGGATGCGCGATTGGTGATCATCCCCGATGCCAAGCATTTCGCCCCGGTCGAAAAGCCTGACGTCGTGGCGAGGGAAATCCTGGCAATCGCCCGGCACCCGGCCGCGGCGCAGGTGAACTGAACAAGAAAATCATGCTGGAGGAAACGCCATGACGATGAATCGCCGCCATTTCTTATGGGGAAGCGCTGCAGCGATGACGCTGGGGGCCGGCGCGGTCCGGGCCAGTGCGCGCCGCATCTTCGATTCCCACTGTCACATCATCGATCACGCTTTCCCGATCGTACCCAATCAAGGCTATACGCCACCGCACTACCCTCTCAGCGAGTACCAGGCAGCCACCCAGCCGCTCGGCGTCCGCGCCGGAGCGATCGTATCCGGCTCGTTCCACGGCTTCGACCAGACCTATCTCGAGAGCACCCTGGCGAAGCTGGGCAAGGGCTGGGTCGGCGTCACGCAGGTGCCGAACACGATTGCCGACGGAGAGATCGCGCGGCTGAGCACGCTGGGTGTCCGGGCGCTGCGCTTCAACATGTTCCGCGGCCGCATCGACAGCGTCGACGACCTGATGTCGCTGGCGACCAGGGCCCACGCAGCCGGCCAGTGGCACGCCGAAATCTATGCCGATGCGGCAGCGCTCGGTCCCTATGTCGACAAGCTCACCAAGCTGCCGCAGATCGTCATCGACCATCTCGGCATGACCGAAGCGGGCCTGCCTGTCGTGCTCGATCTCGTCGACGCGGGCGCGAAGGTGAAGGCCACCGGTTTTGGCCGGGCCAAGCTCGATATTGCCAAGGCGCTCGAACGGATTGCCGCCAGAAATCCGAGCGCGCTGGTGTTTGGCACCGACCTGCCCTCGACACGCGCCGAGCGCCCGTTCCAGCCTGCCGATATCGACCTCGTCGAAAAGGTGCTGGGGGCTGACCTCGCCGGCCGCGCCTTCTGGGATAACGGCCTTGCCCTCTACCGGGTCTCCGCGACCTGAGCCCTCAGGTCAAGCGCACCTTGTAGCGAAAGCGATCTCCCCGGCCATAGGCGCGGCGCCAGTCGATCGGCGCGCCATTGGCATCCATGGAGGTTCGCTCGACGACGATGATCGGGTCGCCCACTGGCACATTCAGCAGTGCGGCCCTGGTCGCATCGGCGTGGCCCAGCGAGAGTTCATCCTCGACGGCCGCGACCACCTGCCCGAACTCGCGCTCATAGACCGGGTAGAGCAGCGGCCCGATCTCCGCCTCCGGCAGGTCCGCAAACCGGGCAAAGCGAGGCAAGGGCAGGAACAGATCTTCCGAGATGGCCGGCTCGCCGGCCCAAAGCCGCAGCCGCAGCACCTTCAGGACCTGTGCGCCCGGCGGCAGTCGCAGTGCCGCCGCCACCTCCGCATCAGGTTCGATGATCTCGCGCTTGAGCAGACGGCTCTCCGGCACGGTCTTGCCGGCATGTGCCCCCGCATCCTTGAAATTGAACCAGCGAAACAGGCTGCCATCGAATGAGGGGCGCCGCACAAAGGTGCCGCTGCCCTGCCGGCGCTCCAGCAAGCCCTCGCGCATGAGTTGCTCCACGGCCTTGCGCACCGTGTTGGTCGAGACGCCGTATTCCCTGGTCAGAACCTGTTCGGAGGGGATGGTCTGGCCCGCTTCCCATTCAAGCGATGCGATGCGGGACGCGAGGGCATCGCGCAGGCGCGCATGCAACGGCAAACGCTCGTCAGTATTCTGCAGCATGTCCTTATTCCGTACTCGGGCCTGTCAGGGCGGACGTCCCACCATCTGATGATGCCTACAGCCTAACAACCTCAAGCTGGGAGGAAAAACATCTACGGCCAAGATTCTCGCAGGAAGCGCACCGGAATACGGAACGCTGATCGGTGTCCCCCCCGGCGCACCCTGCATGGCACGCGCATACGGCGATCCCTCTGCCGGGTTTCGGCATCCGCACCAAGTCTTGGCGGCGAGCGCACCGATGCCTCGGCCCGACCGGCGCAGGCGGGAGGCCTGACGCCGCCTCGCCGCAACCGATCAGGCGCTGCCGTCACAATTGCTGTCAGCCACGAACGAAGAGTGCATCGACAACGCGAACCTCACCCGAACCTTTTCGGATGAGAACCGGATTCAGATCGCATGCCGCCAGCAAGCCCTCGAAATCGCTAGCGAGTTGCGAGAGCTTCACCGCGAGATCGACCAGATGGCTCGTGTCCGTTTGGGGCATCAAATTGCGATACCCTCCCAATATGCGGTCGAGCTTGGTCCGGCGGAGCATCGCACCTGCCTGCTCGTGATCGAGCGGCGCAAGCGCGACCGCTCGATCGGCCAGGAGCTCGACCAGCGTGCCGCCACTGCCCAGGACGATCATCTGGCCAAATGGCGGCGCAGCCGTGAATCCAGCCATGGCCTCGACACCGTCGACAAGCTGCTCCTGCAATTCATAGCCGTCGATCGTCGCAGCCGGCAGCGCCCTGCCGACATTCTCGGCAATGGTCGCGATCGCGCGGCGCAAGCCGTCCTCATCGCGGACGTCCAGCACGACGCCGCCAACATCCGACCGGTGCTGCACGTCCMGGGATGCGACCTTGACCACCATGGGAAATCCGAGCTCGCCGATACGGGCGACCGCTTCGCCTTCGTCCTTCACCACGATCGATTTGACCAGAGGGATGCCGTAGGCGCGCAGCAGCCGGAATGACAGTTCGGCATCGAGAGTGCCCGAGCATTGCTCGATCTCGCGCCTCAGGCTGGCGACCTCCTTGTTGAACGGCGTCCGCGCGGCGCTGCGCTGGCGCGCCCAGGAGCCGGCGGGCCCCGGCTTGCCGAGCGCGAGATTGCCGACGGCGCGAAGTCCGGCGTGAAGCCCGCGCAGCAGCGGCACACCGTGATCGGCCAGCATCGAACGAACGCCCGGATCGACATTCTCCGAAGTCGGCGAGATCACGACCAGCGGTGTTTCACTCGCCTTGCCGGCCTCGGCATAGACGCCGAGCACATTCATGTAATTCTGCAGCGTCGCAGGGTTAAGGCTCTCCTGCGTATCCTGAAGGGCGACGACGGCACCGACATTCTCGTCACCGAGAACCGCCTTCATGGCCTCAGGCGTATTGCGGTCCTCAACATTGACCGTCGCTCCGAAATCGACCGGATTGTTGCCGGCCGTTCCCGGCAAGGCAGCACGCAAGCGTTGCCCGGTCGTCGCGCTGTAGGCCGCAACAATTACGCCCTGCAGTTCCGCAACATCGCAGGCCAGGGCGGTCTGACCGCCGGAAATGCCGACGATGCCGATGCTTGCTCCCCGGACCATGCGCCGCGCCACCGCCGAGCATTCGAGCGCCGCGATGAGCTCGTCATAATCCGCGACCGTCGCGATATTGGTCTCCCGAAAGAAGCTGTCATAGGCGTCGCGATCACTCACCAGAGCCCCCGTATGGGCCTGGGTGGCCGCAACGCCGACATCCGAGCGACCAACCTTGAGCACCACCAGGGACTTGCCCGCGGCATGAACGCATTCGGCGGCCTCGGCGAGCGCACGGGGAGACTTGATTGACTCCGCGACCACCCCGATGACCCGTGTCTCATCGTCGTCCGCAAACCAGCGCACATAATCTGCGGCCGCAACCTGGAACTCGCTGCCGACGGTCACGACCTTGGAAAGCCCGATGACCGTCGAGTTCATCACCGAGATCGCCGCCGATCCGGATTGGGCCACCAGCGCGACGTTGCCGGGCCTCAGGCGCAGCGACGGCCTGGATGGGTAGAGCGGGATCGAGTCGGTGAAATTGACCAGCCCCATGCAGTTGGGGCCGTGCAAGACGATGCGGCTCTGGGCGCCGAATGCACGAATTGCCCTCTCCTCGTCATGCGAGAATCCGTTGGTGAAGACGATCGCCGAGCGTACGGAACTCGACTCGAGTTCCTGCAACATGCCCGGCACATGCGCTGCGGGAATGGCAATGATCGCAAGGTCAGTCTCCGCGCGGATCTCGGCAACCGAGTTGACGGCGCGCAGACCTTCGATCTGATCGGCCTGGGGATGGATCGGGAGGATCTCCCCCGTGTAGCCCCATGATTTCAGATTGCTGATGACCACGTTGCCCTGCGTGACGCGCTTCGCCGAGGCGCCGATAATGGCCACCGAGCGTGGCCTGACCATGGGGGTGACGTCGATATGCAAGGCGATATGTCCTTCGATAGCGATGTGCCGTCGCAGCCGCCATCGGCGGCTGCGGGCGCTGTGTCCGACGGAAGTTACTGCTTGTCTTTCGGGAGCCAGGCTTCCGCCCAGTTCGGATGGGTGTTGAACGAGAAGTTGAACTGAGCGTCCAAGTTCTTGAAATTGTTCGTCACGGCCTCGAAGACGCGCGAATTCGTCAGCGCAAGCTGGTTCAGATCGCGCGCGATGATCTCGGCATAGATCTTGTAGTGCGCCTTCTGCTGATCCGCCGGCGCCGAAGCCGCATTGGCCGCGACCTTGTCGAACTCGGGATTACAGTAGCTCGTCGGGTTGGCGTAGGGGACGCTGGTCTCATTGCAGACGAAGCTGCGGTCGACGCCGAGAACCGGGTTCGAGCGTCCGGTCAGCGAGATGATCGACGCATCGAAATCATGCTGGGTATAGACCTTGTTGGTCCAGATCTGCTGATCGAGCGCGCTGAGCTTCACGTCGATGCCGAGCGCCGTCCACTGCGCCTGCACGACCTGCGCCACCGCGTCGTAGGGAGCGGCCGAAATCACGGCCAGCTCGAGCGCGAAGCGCTTGCCGTCCTTCAGCGGAAATCCGGCCTCGTCGAGCAATTGGGCGGCGCGCTTCGGATCATAGGCATACATCGTGTCATAGTTGACCGACGGGTCATGCAGGTTCTTGAACTGCGTCGGGATGGCGTTCTTGGCGGTCTCGGCCAGCCCCTGGTAGACATCCCTTACGATCCGCTGGCGATCGATGGCGTGGAACAGCGCCTGCCGGACCTTGACGTTGTTCATCGGCGAACGCCGCAGATTGAAGTCGATGACKGCAGTTTCTGGCGCGTTGGTGACGATCGGCACGACACGGAACGAGCCCCGCTTCGCCGCCTGCTGCGTCGCCGGGACCTGTACCACCTCGGGCCGGAACCAGTTGACCTCGCCGTTGACGATGGCGTTGAGGCGCTGCTGCGGGTTCGGGATGAGCGCGAAGATCACCGAGTCGAGATAGGGCTTGGGCGCCTCCCAATAGTGCGGGTTGCGCACGAAGGTGATCGACTGGCCGCTGACCCATTTGTCGAACTTGAACGGGCCAAGGCCCACCGGAGCGATATTGGCTGGGTGAGTGGCGATGTCCTTGCCCTCGTAGACGTGCTTCGGCATCAGCGGAAACACTTCCTTGTCGAACAGATCGAGCGTCGCGGTCAGCGGCTGCTTGAGCGTCAGGACGAAGGTCTTGTCGTCGGGAGCCGAGGCCTTCTCGACCAGCGGCATGAGCTTGGTGAGATAGGTGTTGAACTTGCCGAAATTCTCCAGCGTGAAGACCACGTCGGCGGCAGAGAACGGCTTGCCGTCCGACCACTTCACGCCCTCGCGGAGGTTGAAGGTGTAGGTCTTGCCGTCCTCGGAAATGGTCCAGCTCCTTGCCAGGCGCGGAACGCGATTGGCTTCGCGGTCATAGGTCATCAGCCCGTCCGCCCAGACATCAGCGGCGAACAGCGCCGGGACCGACGATGTCATCTGGGTGTTCAGATTCGGAATTGTCGTAGAATTCAGCGCGGCGATGACCGTGCCACCCGGGACGGGCTTGCCATCGTCCGCCTGGGCTCCGGCGGAGAGCAGAAGGCTCGACGCTCCCGCAAGCAGTGAGATCGCGCCCAGCCTCTGCATCGTCCACGCATCGCCTCGTTTAGCCGTGTCCATGATGTGCTCTCTCCCTTTGGCTTTTCTGGGTAGTCCCTGAATCAGATCTCGACGGGCCTCGGCGTCCTCTCTACGGGGGCCACACCTGCCGGACGCGATGACGCGCCGATTTCGTCCGCGCGGTGACAGGCCACAAAGGTTCCGGTCTGGCCGACCGGTTTCAGCGCGGGGTCGGCCGTCGCGCAGATTTCGATCGCAAAGGGGCAGCGGTGGCGGAACCGGCAGCCGCCCTGCATGGGCTCAGGCATATCCGCTCGCACTTGTGTCGCGCTCAGGCTGCGGATCCGGCCACGGCGTGGATCGAGCGAAAGCCGCGCATCGAGCAACAGCCGGGTATAGGGATGGAAGGGGCGCTCGTAGATCGAGCGGCCGATCTCGACGATCCGGCCGCGATACATCACGGCGGTCCGGTCGGCGATCGACTCCATCGCTCCGAGATCGTGGCTGATCACCACGAAGCCGACATTGGTCGCCTTGTGCAGATCCCGCATCAGCTGCAGGACCTGGGCCTGGACCGAGACGTCGAGGCTCGACAGCGGTTCGTCGGCGATGATGATCGCGGGCCGAAGCATCATCGCCCGCGCAATCGCGATGCGCTGCTGCTGCCCGCCTGAGAGCTGGTGCGGATAGCGGTCGAGATAGTGGTCCGGGGGGTTAAGGCCGACCGCGGCAAGATGGCCGGCGAGAAAGGCCCGCGTCTCGCGCAGCGTAGCAAGCTCATGGCGCTGAACGATGTAGCCGAGCATGCGCTCGACCGTCATGCGGGGGTTCAGTGACGAGGCCGGGTCCTGAAACACGGCCTGGACCTGGCGTCGGAACGCCTGCCTGGCGGAGGTGCCGAGCGAAGCCAGCGAGGTGCCGCGAAACTGCACGTCGCCCGCCGTCGGACGGTTCAGCATCAGCAGCAGCTTCGCCAAGGTGCTCTTGCCGGAGCCGGATTCACCAACGATCGCCAGGGTCTCACCCTCGTTGACGTCAAGATCGACGCCATCGACCGCCCGAACCGTGTTCCAGCCGGGTCCGTTGGCGTTGCGGCTGGTGTAGAGCTGTTCGACGCGAGTCATTCGCATGATCGGAGCGGTCATGACTGAAGCTCCCGCGTCAGCCGGCGCGTGCTGAGATCGATCAGGCGCCGGGAATAGTCGTGCTGGGGCTGCTCGAAGAGCGCGATGGTCTCGGCGCTCTCGATCACCTTGCCGGCGCGCATCACGTAGACCCGATCGCAAAGCTCGGCGACGACACCGAGGTCGTGCGTGATGATGGCCATCGCCATGTTGCGCTCCTTGTGCAGCCTGTAGAGCGTCTGCAGGACCTGCAGCTGCACGGTCGCGTCGAGGGCCGTCGTCGGTTCGTCGGCAAAGAGAAGCTGAGGATCGCTGGCCAGCGCGATCGCGATCATCACGCGCTGGCGCATGCCGCCCGAAAGTTCATGCGGGTAGCGACGAGCGAGATTGGCCGGGTCGGGTAGACCTACTTCGTCCAGAAGGGTGAGAACGCGGGTCTTGTCGGAGCCGCGCCCTGCATCCCGGGAGAGCGCCTCGTGGATCTGCCGGCCGATCCGCTGCGTCGGGTTGAGATAGCCGAGCGGATCCTGGAAGATCATCGAGAAGCCGCGCCCGCGGCGCAGGGCCCGCAGGTCGCCGTCGTCCATCGCAAGGATATCGCGGCCCTCGAAGGCAAGCCTGCCGCTCAGTTCCTCGATGTTCACGTTCGGCATCAGGCGTGTCACGGCTCGCGCCATCGTGCTCTTGCCCGAACCGGATTCGCCGACGATGCCGACGCATTCGCCCCGGCCGACCTGGAAATCGACCCCGTCGATCGCCTTCACGACCTTGTGGCCGAGACGCAGATGGACCTTCAGGTCGCGCACGTCGAGAAGAAGCGATGCGCTCATTGCAGCCCTCCCATCCCGTTCGTGCTGCGCGGATCGATGACCTCGTTCAGCCCGTCGGCAAAGAGATTGAGGCCGACCACGGTGATGCAGATGGCTGCGCCGGGAAACAGGCTCATCCACCAGGCGCTGTCCATGTAGTCCTGCGCGACGAAGAGCAACCGGCCCCAGCTCACCCTGCTCGGATCGGAGAGGCCGAGGAAACCGAGCCCGGCCTCGATCAGGATGGCGATGCTCGCGTCGAGCGCGACCTGCACGATGATCGGCTGCATCGCGTTGGGCAGGATCTCGCGGAACATGATGTGGGCCGTCGAGAGGTCGGCGACGCGGGCGGCAGCAATGAATTCGCGGTCGCGAAGCTTGATGTACTGGCCGTAGACGAGGCGGGCCTCCATCGGCCAGATCGCCAGCGCCACCGCCGCGATCAGGAGCCAGAAATTGGAGCCGAACAGCGCGACGGCACAGAGCACGAGAATGATGACGGGAAGGGTCTGGAACAACTCCACCAGCCGCATCAGCGCCGCCTCGACCGGGCCCTGGAAATAGCCGGCCAGGACCCCGAGAGTGCCKCCGACGAGCAGTGCGGCCAGCGCCGCCCCGAGCCCGACGAGCAGGGACGAGCGGCTGCCATGGACGACGAGCGAGAACACGTCCCGGCCGATATTGTCAGTGCCGAACAGGAACTGGGACGATGGCGGCGCGAGACTCAACTGGGTCTGCTCCAACGGATTGTAGGGTGCAATCAGCGGAGCAGCGGTCGCCACGATCACCAGGACGATGAGGATGCCTGCTCCGAGCGCGCCGTGACGCGTTCCGAAGAGATTGGCGACATGGGCCTGCCAGCTCCCGACCGGGATGCCGTTGCCGGATGCCGGCGCCATGGCGGTTTTGCTGTCTGACATGGCTTCGACCTCACCGCATGGTTCTGATGCGCGGGTCCAGCGCCGCGTAGAGGAGATCGACGATCAGGTTCATGGCGACGACGGCGACGGCCGAGAAGATCACGACACCGACAACCGTCATGTTGTCCCTGAGCCGGATCGAGTCGACGAGCAGCAGGCCAAGGCCCGGCCAGGTGAAGACCGTTTCGAGCAGGACGGCGCCGCCGAGCGCGGAGCCGAAGGCATAGCCGGCGATCGTGACCAGGGGCAGGCTCGAATTGCGCATCACGTGGTTGCGGATGATCTGCCCGCGGCTCAGGCCCTTGGAGCGTGCGGTGATGATGTAGCCTTGCGACAGCGTGTCGATGACGCTGGCGCGCATGATCCGCGCGATCCGCATGCCCTCGTGGATGCCGAAGGCAAGGACCGGCAGCGCGAGATAGCGCAGCTTTTCGAAGAGCCAGGCGACACCATGCGTGCGGCTGATCAGGGGGCCGATGCCCTGGGTCGGAAACCAGCCGAGCCGGAGTGCGAACAGCATCACCAGGAGCTGGCCGAGCCAGAAAGTCGGGATCGCGTAGGCGATCAGGGCGGTGGTCGTCCAGAACTTGTCGACGCCCGGCCGGCGTGTCGTTCCCGCCGCGATGCCGATCGCCATGCCGAGCGGAATCGCCAGGGCGAAGCTGACCGATGCGAGCAGGATCGTGCGGGGCGCCCGTTCGAGGATGAGGTCGAGGACCCCGCGCTGGTTCTGATAGGAGAAACCGAAATCGCCCTGCGCGACATTGAGGAGATAATTGCCGACCTGAACGAGGAAGGGGTCGTTCAGGCGATACTTCTCTTCGATCGCCTGCCGATACGCCGGCGGAACGGGGTAGTCGCCGACGAGGGCCTGCACCGGATCCCCCGGGATCATGTGCAGCATGGAGAACATCAGGATGATGATCGCCAGGAGCAGAGGGATTGCGTAGAGCGCCCGCCGGCCGACGAAGCGAAGCATCGGACCCCGCCCTCAGTTCAGCCGGAAGAATTCAGCGGCGTTGCCGTACAGCCATTTCTCGATGACCTTTTCCTTGAGCGGCAGCTGCTTGTACTGCTCGATGATGCTCTCGAAAGAGGTCCCGAACAGGTAGCGCGACAACCCGACCATGACCTTGTCCTGGAGCAGCGTGTTGCCGAACTGAAGGAACTGCTCCCACCCGGAACCGGGCTGGCTGAAATACCGGGGATGGTGGGCCGCCGTGTCGACATAGAGCCGCGGGTGCCGGCGGAGCAGCCCGACCATCTCGTTCACCCAGGGCCAGCCGGCGAGGCCCGCCACGATCCTGAGCTCGGGGAAGTCGATGGCGACATCATCGAGATAGCGCGGATGCCCGAGATCATAGGGCCGGTCATTGGCGTAGTTCATCGCCGTGTAGATGCGGACCGGGACGTCGAGCTCGGCTGCCTTCGCGTAGAGCGGATAGTAGCGGCGATCATTGGCCGGCACGCCGTTATAGAGCGCCGACAGGCGCAGGCCGTTTGCGCCCTCCTCCTTGACCAGCCGCTCGAATTCGCGAACCGCCCGCATGCCGTCGAAGGGATCGAATGTCGTGAACAGGAAGAAGCGGCCGGGATGGGCCTGGTGAATCCGGCCCGTCGCACTGTTCTCGGCGCCGACCAGCAATCCCCGCGCGATACCGGCACGGTCCATATCCTCGACCAGCCGCACGAGACCGCCGTCGTCAGCCTCCCCCTTCTTCGGAGCCGCCTCTTTGCTCCTGAAGACATTCCCGTAATTGGCGAATCCGTAGCCCTCGGGCCGCGGCAGCGACTGGGCGAAGGGCGTGCCCGGCCGTCCTCGCGAGATGCGCTCCAGATCCGGATTCGCCTCGCTATGAGGCAAGCTCAGTTCCATGTCGATCACGCGGCTCATTCACATTTTCTCCGTGACGAGTGCAGGCGCAGATATCCACCCGCCTTCGACAATTGAGCGCTCGCTTCGGGGGTGAGTCAAGAGAGTGATTAATTTCTTCCAGAAATGTTCACTATCTTGACATTTGAGCCAAAGAGGCCAATTCTCACCCCGACAACGCCGGGGCAGGTCGAGGCTCTCAAACCCGCTCATCAAGCGCATCCGGTAATTATCAAACAATAATCGATCGAAATAATACGAACGAAGCCAACTACATAGATGGAGAAATTCTTGAAGATCCCCGCAGACGATCCCGACATCGCAACAACTCTCGTCAAGGGACTGGCTGTTCTGGAGACTTTTCGTCCGAATCGCACATTGATGAGCAATGGCGAGATCGCGAAGGAATCGGGGATCAACCGTTCCACGGTCGCACGTTTGACCTATACGCTGGAAAGAATGGGCTACCTCAGGCAGGAGAAATCCAAGTTCCGGCTGAGCTGGCGCGCGCTCATGCTGGTCAACCCGCTGCTGGTCAACCTGAAGCTGCTGCACATCGCGCGGCCCTCGATGCAGAAGCTGGCTCAGGACCTCGGAGGGACCGTCTCGATCGGCACGATCGACCGAACCAACTTCGTCTATCTCGAGACCTCGCGGGTGAACGAGAACATCTGGACCTCGCCCGACCTCGGCACGATCGGGCCGCTGCTGCCGGCCACGATCGGTCATGCGCTCGGCTCCCTCCTGTCAGAGGACGAACTCAAGCTGAAGCTCGAAGAAATGAAGCGTCGCTCGCCCGAACTCTGGACGAAATACTCCGAATCCTTCCTGCAGGGCGTCATCGATTGCCGCAGCCGGGGGTTTTCTGTGGCCAAGGGCGTCTGGATTCCGGGCACCCATTCCGCTGGCGTGCCGCTGATCCGGGACGCCAACGGCGATTGCTTCGGCATGAACTGCCGGGTGCCTGTGTTCCGGCTCAGCCCCAACCAGATCGAGGACGAGGTCGCACCCCGCTTGATTTCGCTGGCTGCGAATATTCGCAATCAGCTGAGCTATATCATGCCGAGTTGACGGCGATCACTCAGTCGACCTGGCGTAGCCTTGGCAAACTCGCCCCCGGCGCAATGCGCTCGAGCGATTGCGAACCGTAGATCGTCGAGAACCACATATCGGATAGGGTGCTCGCCACGAGTTGGGGCTTGGCTTGAAACCCAGCGAGCGAAGGCTGGGTCTGCCCGTAGATCTTCAACAACAGCTCATCGACCATTCCGATCAGGCAGAAGATGGTCAGTTTGAGTTTTTCAGCATCCCACAGCTCGAGCTGTCCTTCGCGGCGCAGCCTGGCGAGGACGCGCTCCACCATGGCGTTGTCGGCGCTACGGCCAACCTCGGCGATCAGCTCGTCCTCGTCCTTGAGCCGGAAATGGCAACGCATGAGTCCGACATTGCGACGGAAGCATTCGACATAGTGCAGGTTGGCCTGGTGGATTGCTTCGTATTGCGACGCATCACGGGCAATTGGGTGGCGCGATGCGCGCACGAACATGAAATAATCGGCGATAGTCTTAGCAACGACATCGCGTTTGGCTGCGAAATACCGGTAAAACGTCCMGTGCGCGACACCAGCGGTCGCCGCAATGAGATCAACCGAAATTGCGTGATAGTTTTTTTCTCTGAGAAGGCGCGCGGTTGCCAGCTCGAGCTGCAGCTCAGTGCGAATGATCTTCTTCTCGCTTTGCGCGGCAGCCAAGCGTTTCTCCAGGTAATCCACGTAATCGAAATTTACGTTTTCCAACAACAAGGGCCCGCCCTTCTCACTATCGCTTCTGACAGCACACTCAATCGCGCCGCAATCTCAATACCAGCATAGCGCGCTTGACAAAAAATGACACTATCGTCACTTTTCAAATATGCCTCTCATTCGGAGCCGGATCAAATGAGTTCGACCGGAGCGACGATCGATTTCAGAAGCGTTCGAAAGACGTATGGAAAGTTCGTCGCGCTGGAGAGCTTCTCGATGCATGTCGAGCGCGGGGAGTTCATGACCCTGCTCGGGGCGAGCGGCTCTGGAAAGACGACCGCCCTCAACGCGCTGGCAGGCTTCACGGATATCGACAGCGGTGAAATTCTCATCGACGGAGTGCCGATCACGAAGCTGCCGACGGAGAAGCGCGACATCGGCATGGTGTTCCAGAGCTATTCGCTCTTTCCCCATCGCAATGTCATCCGCAACATTTCCTTTCCCCTCGAGATGCGCGGCGTGCCGCGGGCCGAAGCCCGGCGGCGCTCGGAGAAGGCGCTCCAGATGGTGCGGCTGGACACACTAGCGAACCGCATGCCGCACGAACTGTCCGGGGGCCAGAAGCAACGCGTGGCCTTTGCACGCGCGGTCGTGTTCGAGCCCCGGGTGCTGTTGATGGACGAGCCGCTGGGCGCCCTTGATCTGAAGCTGCGAGAGACACTCCAGCTCGAGATCAAGGAATACCAGCGCCAGATCGGGTGTACCGTCATCTATGTCACCCATGATCAAGGCGAGGCGCTGACGCTCTCCGACCGGCTGGCGGTCATGGACAAGGGCCAGGTCCTGCAGATCGGCCCTCCGGAAGAGCTCTACGACAAGCCGCAATCACGCTTCGTCGCGGAATTCGTGGGTGCAAACAACATCCTCAAGGTCGAGGGCGCCGCGCCAGCGTCCGTCATGCTCGAAGGGCTTGGCCGCGTGTCCGGGAATGTCGCGCATCTCTCGGCGGCCAGCTTCGCGTCAATCCGGCCGGAGCTCATCCAGATCCGCCAAGATGCCGCCGGCGCGCATCGGGCCACCCTCGCGGAGGCCGTCTTCTTCGGCAATTCCGTCCGCTACGTGCTGCGCGCTGCGGACGGCAAGGACATCTCGGCCATCGAGCCACGCAGGCCAGGACAGGACGTGCTGCCGCTGGGCACGCCGATCAGCTTCGATCTCAACGTCGCTGACCTCGTCTCGCTCACGGGTTGAGCTTCCCAGACCACCAAAAAAACTCAGGGGACTATCGATCATGACGATGACCAGAAGAGCTTTCGGAATCGCCACAGGTGCACTTGCCGGCGTTTTCGCGTTCAAACCCTCTTTCGCTCAGGACGTGACCATCGTCGTCAACGGCTCCGGCGGGGCGCTCGCCACGATGATCACGAAGATCTTCGAAGAGCCTTTCACCAGGGAGACGGGAATCAAGGTCAGGCCGACAGCACCCGTGAGCCTTCCCAAGCTCAAGGCCATGGTCGAGTCCGGCAATGTCGAGTGGGATCTGACCGAGCTGAACGGCGACGACGTCGTGACCGCAACCAAAGCCGGATGGCTTGCAAAGATCGACTATTCGATCATCGATCCCGACAACAAGCTGCCGGCCATCGCAAAGCAGCCGACTGCGATGGTCCGGGCCTCTTATTCAACCGTGATCGCTTTCAGGACCGACAAATTCGGCAACGGCAAGACGCCGCAATCCTGGGCCGATTTCTGGGACGTCAAAGCTTTCCCGGGCCCGCGCTCGCTGGAAAATTCGCCCAAGGGCAACCTCGAATTCGCCCTGCTTGCCGATGGCGTTCCGCTCGACAAGCTCTATCCGCTCGACGTCGACCGCGCCTTCAAGAAGCTCGACCAGCTCAAGCCCCATATCCCGGTCTGGTGGACCAACGGAGCCCAGCACGTCCAGTTGCTGATCGACGGCGAGGTCAGCATGACTTCATGCTGGAACGGCCGCATCACCCCCCTGAGGAACGAGGGCAAGCCCGTCGACATCACCTTCAAGGGCGGAGCCCTGATGCTCTCCTTCCTCGCCATTCCAAAGGGCGCGAAGCACCCCACCGAGGCGATGCGCTTCATGAAGGCTCGCATGGACCCTGCGGCATCGGCGGCATTCGTGAAGCAGGTCCCCTACCCCGGCTTCGTGCCGGGAATGATGGAATTGCTGGACCCAGCCTTCGCAGCGACCCTGCCGACCTCGCCCGAAAACGCGGCGGTGCAGTTCGAGTTCAACAGTGCCTGGTGGGCAGAGAATCTCGACGCGGTCTCAACACGCTGGAACGAATGGCTGCTGATCTGAGCCACTCGKGAACCTGGCTGCATCATGAAACTCCGGTGGACGAAAACCACGCTTTTGCTCGCGCCAGCGACGTTGCTGGCAGCGCTTCTCTTCGTCTTTCCGGTATTCGGCGTCCTGAAGCTGACCGTACACGATGGAACGGCTTTCACGGCCGAGGCGCTGCGACAGGTCTATAATTCGCAGCTTTCCATCATCGTCCTGCAGAGGACGTTCGTCACCGCCGCGACTGTGACGGTGATCTGCCTCGTCATGGGCTACCCCATGGCTTACTTCATGGCGGAGCTCTCGCCGCGCAAGCGGGTGCTGGCGACCTATCTGATCCTCCTACCGTTCTGGATCAGCATCCTGGTCAGGACCTACACCTGGATCATCCTGCTCGGGCGCGAAGGCATTCTTAACAAAGCGCTTGCCGCCCTTGGCCTGACGGCGGAGCCCATTCAGCTGCTCTATACGCCCATCGCCGTTCACATCGGAATGGTTCAGATCCTGCTGCCGATCGTGATCCTGACCTGCCTGACCTCGATACTCGATGTCGAGCGGGATCTCGTGAAAGCGGCCCGATCCCTGGGTGCATCGCCAAGGCAGGCCTTCTGGAAGGTGGTCTTTCCCCTCAGCGTGAGTGGAGCGGCGACGGGTGGCATCATCTGCTTCATCCTCTGCCTCGGCTTCTATGTCACGCCGACGCTGCTGGGCGGCCGCACAAGTCTCCTCATCGCCAATCTCATCGATCTCCAGGTTCACAAGACGCTGAAATGGGACCTGGCGGCGGTGATGGCTTCGACGCTGCTGGCGGCGACCTTCTCCTGTCTTCTGGCTTACTGGGCCCTCACGCGGAAACGCTCCGAATTCGCGACCGGAGGGCTCGCACGATGACCCGGGCCGTCCTGACCGCGTATTTTGTCCTCGTCGCCAGCTTTCTGCTGCTGCCGCTGTTCTTCCTCGTTCCGATTTCGCTGACCGACAGCCAGTTCCTCGAATTCCCGCCGAAGTCGCTGTCCCTGCGCTGGTACAGGGAATTCTTCGTCGATCAGAGTTGGGTCGACGCCACGCTCGCGAGCCTCAGGATCGGGGTCGGTGCGACAATCCTCAGCCTGCTCTTCGGGACCCTGGCGTCGGTCGCGCTCGTTCGTACGGATTTTCGCGGAAAAGGCCTGCTGAGTGCCATCTTCATCGCGCCCCTCATCATCCCATCGGTGGTTATCGCCCTTGCGCTCTACATCGTGTTCCTGCGCTGGCAGCTGGTGAACAATATCTACGCGCTGACATTGGTTCATGCGCTGATCGCCCTGCCCTATGTCGTGATGATCGTGTCGGGCAGCCTTCGCAGATACGACATGACGATCGAGCGGGCAGCGCGTGTCCTTGGCGCGAGCCCCATCCGGGCGTTCCTGCACACGACCCTGCCTTACCTAGCGCCAGCGATGTTTGCTTCGGCGATCCTGGCCTTCTTCGCGTCCTTCGATGAGCTGATCATCACGCTCTTCATCTCCGGCGGATTGCAGACGCTTCCCGTGCGCATCTGGAACGATCTCAGCCTCAAGCTCGATCCGACAGTGCCTGCCGTCGCGGTCATGCTCACTCTTCTCAGCATCGTCGCGATGACCGTGGGTGAGATCGTTCGCCGCCGGAATGAACGCCGATACCAGTCGAATTCAGTGTCCGAGGCCTGACATGCAGCAAAACAACAGCAGCCCCAGCGATTGGTCCGAGCTCAAGCCTCTCGTCGATCATATGAGGAGCACTATCGAGGCGGCGCCGCTGGCGCAGAACATCGGCTCGTTCGTCGACGAGCGGGCCTCGGTGAACGGCGACAAGACCCTCTGGACGTTCTTCGAGGAGAGCGAGGGCGGCGTCGCAACCTATGCCGAAGCCAGGTCGGCGATCGAACAGGCTGCGGCGGGCCTCTATGCGGCGGGCGTGCGCAAAGGCGCTCATGTCGCCGTCATGCTTCCCAACATCCCGGCGTTTCCCCTCACCTGGCTTGCCCTGGCAAAACTCGGGGCCGTCATGGTGCCGGTCAATATCGGCTATACCGGCCGAGAGCTCGACTATGTGCTCACGGACTCGCAGGCGACGTATCTCGTCATCCATGCGGACTGCCTGCCCTCCTACGAGGCGCTGAGTGCGGAGGCACCGTTACGGAATTCCAACGTTCTTGTCGTCGGGGCCGCTTCCGATGCGTCGGATCGATATGCCCGGATCGAGCGGAAACCGCCCGCCCTCCCCGCGGACCTGCCACAACCCGCGCTCGATGACCTCGTCAACATCCAGTACACGTCCGGCACGACCGGATTCCCGAAAGGCTGCATGCTGACGCACCGATACTGGCTCACCATTTCCCTGGTGGCCGCGATGCGAGGCGGCGACGCCGAGAATTCCAGGAATATCCTGGCGGCTCAACCCTTCTTCTACATGGATCCGCAGTGGCTGACCTTGATGGCGATGCGTGTCGGCGGCCAGATCTTCGTCGCCCGCCGTGCAAGCGCGACGCGCTTCATGGATTGGGTCAGGACATACAAGATCCATTACTGCCTCTTTCCCGAGATCGTCTATCAGCAGGCACCCAAGCCATCCGACGCCGACAATGAGCTGAAGCGCGTTTCGATCTTCGGCTTCAACAAGGAAAAGCACGCCGACTTCGAGCGGCGCTACAACACGATCGCCCGGGAATCCTTCGGGATGACCGAGGTCGGATCGGCGCTTTTCCTGCCGCGAGAGGCCTATCACATGGTCGGCTCCGGCTCCTGCGGGATGGTCGCGCCCTTCCGCGAGGTACAGATCACCGACCCCGAGGGCAATGTCCTGCCCGCTGGCGAGGTTGGCGAGCTTTGCATCCGCGGGCCGGGCATCATGCTGGGCTATTATCGCAAGCCGGAAGCGAACGAAGCCTCTTTCAGGGGGGATTGGTTCCGCACCGGGGACCTGTTCTGGCGCGACGCCGAAGGTTTCCACTACATCGTCGGGCGCTTGAAGGACATGATCCGCAGAAGCGGCGAGAATATCGCCGCCCGCGAAGTCGAAGCTGCGCTGACCGAAATGCCGCAGGTTCTCGAAGCCGCCGTCGTCGGCGTGAAGGATGCAGCGCGCGGCGAAGAAGTGAAGGCCTATATCGTCTTGCAGCCCGGCGTTTCGGAAGCCGAGGCCTCGCCCGAAATGATCTTCGAGCACTGCAAGAGCCGGCTCGCCCCGTTCAAGACACCTCGTTACGTCGAGTATCGCGACGCGCTTCCGAAGACGCCGTCCGAGAAGATCGCCAAGCAAAAGCTCATTGCCGAAAAAACCGACCTTCGCGTCGGCAGCTTCGACCGCGTCACCAATCAGTGGTTCTGATTATATCTAAGGGATAGATCTCATGCCTTTCGAATACGAGCGTGTCGGCAAGATCGGATACTTCACCATCCGCAACGGATCGGTGAACCCGATGACGCCGGCGATGCACAAGCAATTCTATCATATGATGCTCGAATTCCTCGCCGACGACGAGGTGCGGGTCGGCATTCTGCAGGGCGCCGGAGACCGGGCCTTCTCGGCCGGCGACGACATCAAGAACGACTACGCCAAGTTCGCGACGCCCAAGGACGAACTCGCCTATTACCTTGCCCCGAAGCACCGGATCGCGGAGGGCGAGCCGGACACGTTCACCTGGTCGCGCGAAGTGCTCTCGCTGAACCGATTCAAGCCGATCGTCGGCGCGGTGCGCGGCTATTGCTACGGCCAGGGCATGATCTATCTCAGCCATCTCACAGATATCCGCGTGGCGTCGGAGGATGCCAAGTTCGGCTTCCCCGAGATCGCCTACGGCATGGGTGGGGCGGGCGGCTCGACCCGGTTGTCTCGGTATGTGCCGCATACGATCGCGATGGAAATGCTGCTGACGGGCGACCCGCTCTCGGCGCAGGACGCGCTGCGGGCGAACCTCGTCAATGCGGTGGTCCCTTCGGACCAGGTTCTGGCGAAGGCCGAGGAATATGCCGCGCGCATCGCACGCCACCCTCAACTCGCGTTGCGGATCGAGATGGAGGCCTCGATGCGCTGCATGGACATGTCTCGCCAGGACGCGCTCGACTACGTGAAGAACCTCTACCGCATGCAGCGCTTGGCCTATAACGGCGAAGAGAAGGTCGATGCCTTTCTCTACAAGGGCAAGAACTGAGCAAGGCGCGCCACAGCGAGCCGCTCGGAGCGGGGCCGCCCCGCCGGGCGGCTCTGCTCCCTGCCCTGGAGCGTCGGCTAGATCTCGGATCGGTTGTCATATCCGGTCAGAGATCCAGCACTTCCGTGTCTGGATCGAGTTTCCTTAAAACCACAATCGACTTTTCGAGCCGACGCCTTAGACCTTCATGCCGGGGAGATTGAGGGAGGCGGTGTTGCCGCCATCGACGGCGAGAGCCTGGCCCGTGACATAGCTCGCGTCCTCGCTGGCCAGGAAGGCGATCACGCGGGCAACCTCCTCGGGATGGCCATAGCGGCGCAATTCGCAGCGTGCGCCCAGCCAGTCCTCCTTCCCGAGTTCGCGCGCCTTCTCGAAGATCGGCCTGGTCATTCCCGTCTCGATCAGGCCGGGACATACGGCGTTCACCCTGACGCCATAGGCGCCGAAATCGCAGGCGGCCGTCTGGGTCATGTTGATGACGGCAGCCTTCGAAGCGCTATAGGCATTCCCGCCCGCACCAGCCCTGATCCCGGCCACGGAGGCGGTGTTGACGATCGCGCCGCGACGGGCCGCGACCATGGCCGCGCCGGCATGCTTCATGAACAGCATCGCGCCAAAGACATTGACCTGCATCACCCGGTCCCATTCCGCGAGATCCTGCTCGAGCGCGCTCCCCTTGGAACTCGCCATGCCGGCATTGTTGCAGAGAACGTCGATACGCCCATGCCGCTCCAGTGCGCGGGACACACATGCGGAGACCGCGTCCTGGTCAGCGATATCCAGCACCGCGACGGAATGGTCCCGGGCCCGCGGCAGGTCGGCCACGACGTTTGCGAGCTCCGCCTCGTTCCGATCGACCAGGACGAGGAGCGCGCCCTCAGCGGCGAAACGCTGTGCGGTGGCCCGGCCGATACCGCTGGCCGCTCCGGTCACAATGCAGAGCTGGTCCTTGAAACGCATGGTCATCCCTCGCCTCGTCTCAGTATCGGTTGTTCGTGCCGGACAGGGCCACCTGCCGACCCAGTTCGGCCAGCATCCCGGCGCGCTGTGCAACCTCGGCCGCGTTCGCATCGCTGGCATTGCCCAGCACGGAGCGGGCCATCACGCCGTGCAGGATCGCCGACAGACGGAAGAAGGAGAGCGCCAGGAAGACGTGCCAGTCCGGCAGCGAGGCACGGCCGCTCGCCCGACAGTAATGCGCGATCACCTGGTCTTCGCGGGGGATGCCGAGCTCTTTGAAATCGAGCCCCGATAGCCCCCGTCCGCCCGCGACGGTCGGGCTGATATGATAGGGCATGCAGTAATAGGCGAGATCGCTGAGCGGGTGGCCGAGCGTGGACAGTTCCCAGTCGAGCACMGCCGACACCTGCGGGCCATCGCGGCGGTAGCAGAGATTGCCGATCCGGTAGTCGCCATGCACGATCGTGGTTTCATCGGCCACGCCGCAATGCTCGCGCAGCCAATCGGCGAGCCAGGTCAGGTCGGCGATCTCGCCGGCCTCCGAGGAGGAACGATACTGCTTGGTCCAGCGCTCGACCTGACGCGCGACATAGCCGCCGGAGGGACCGAAATCTCCTAGCCCGACATCCTCGGGAACCACCGCATGCAGCGCCGCCAGGGTATCGACGGCGGCGAAATTGAGCGAAGCGCGGTCGTCGCGCGGCAGGTCGGGAAGCGCCAGGCTGTCAAACTGACGCCCGTCGACGAAATCCATGACGTAGAAGGCTGTCCCGATCACCTCGGCGTCTTCGCCAAGCGCCAATGCCTGCGGAACAGCAACCGCTGTCCCCGCCAGCGCCCTGATGATCCGGAACTCGCGCTCGACCTGATGCGCTTTCGGCAGCAGCTTTCCCGGAGGCTTCTTGCGYAGCACGCAGCGTCGATCAGGCGCAKAGATCAGGAAGGTGGGATTGGATTGGCCGCCCTGGAACTGGCGCACCGAAATCGGGCCGCCGAAACCGGGGACATGGGCGTCGAGCCAGCGGGCCAGCGCTCCCTCGTCGAAACGGTGGTTCTCGATCACGTCGACAAGGGTGGCCACGGGAGCGGTCATCATGCACCTCAGCTGACGGTTTCGCCGCCATCGGCGACGATGACCTGGCCGGTGATGTAGGCGGATGCCGGGCTGGCCAGGAAATGCACGATACCGGCGATATCCTCGACCTCGCCGAAGCGGCGCAAGGGAGTGCGCTGCTCCATCTGCGCGCGCCGCTCGGGCGATTCCACCAGCTCCCGCGCGAAGTCGGTGCGCACGATGCCGGGCGCGATCGCGTTGACCCGGATCCCCTTGGGGCCCCATTCGACGGCAAGATTGCGCGCCAGGGCCGCTTCCGCGGCCTTGGACATGCCATAGGCGCCAATGACTCCGGTGCCGCGCAGGCCCGCGATCGAGGACATCATGATGACGGCGCCGCCGCCGCGATCGGCCATCTGCGGAAGGACGAGGTTGCTGAGCCAGATCGCGCTCTGCACGTTGACCGCCATGATCTTGGTGAAGGCCTCGTCCGGCAGGGTGGACAAGGGTCCGTAGACCGGATTGATCGCCGCGTTGCAGACCAGGATGTCGATCCCGCCCCAGACCTCCAGGACGTGGTCGACGAGCCCCTTCAGCTGCTCATGCGAGCCAACATGGCAGGCTTTGGCGATGGCCTCGCCGCCGCTCGCCCGGATTTCCCCGGCCACGGCGTCGCAGGCGTCCTGCTTTCGGCTGGACACCACGACCCGGGCACCGCTGTGCGCCAGTTGCTGCGCGGTTGCCTTGCCGATCCCACGCGACGAGCCCGTGATCAGAGCGACCTTTCCTTGGACGTCGAACATTGCCTGCACCTCAGTTGCGGTAGGCCTTCAGTTCCATGCGGGCGATGCTGTCGCGATGGACCTCGTCGGGGCCATCTGCGAAGCGCAGACTGCGGGACTTGACCCAGGCGGCGGCGAGGAAATGGTCCTGGGAGACGCCAGCCGCCCCGTGGATCTGGATCGCGCGATCGATGACGTCGCAGGCCATGTTCGGCGCTACCACCTTGATCATCGCGATCTCGCGGCGGGCGGCCTTGTTGCCGACCGTGTCCATCATATGCGCGGCCTTCAGGACGAGCAGCCGCGCCGCCTCGATCTCGCAGCGCGAGCGTGCGATCTGGTCACGGACGACGCCCTGGTCCGCCAGCAGCTTGCCAAAAGCCGTCCGCGACAGGGCACGGCGGCAGGCTGCCTCCAGCGCCCGTTCCGCCAGGCCGATCGAACGCATGCAGTGATGGATGCGGCCGGGCCCGAGCCGCCCCTGCGCGATCTCGAAGCCGCGCCCTTCGCCAAGCAGCATGTTGGTGGCCGGCACACGGACATTCTCGAAAGTAATCTCGGCATGGCCATGCGGCGCATGATCATAGCCGTAGACCGTCAGCGCCCGTTCCACGGTGACCCCGGGCGTATCGAGCGGCACCAGGATCATCGACTGCTGCTGATGCTTGGGCGCATCCGGATTGCTCCGGCCCATTACGATCGCGATCTTGCAATGCTCGCTKAGCGCGCCCGAACTCCACCATTTACGTCCGTTGATGACGTAGTCGTCGCCGTCGCGCCTGATCTCGGTTTGAATATTGGTKGCGTCCGACGAGGCCACATCCGGCTCGGTCATCGAGAAGCAGGAGCGGATCGCCCCGTCGAGCAGCGGCTCGAGCCAGTCCCGCTTCTGGCCTTCCGTGCCATAGAGAACCAGCGTCTCCATATTTCCGGTGTCGGGGGCCGAGCAATTGAAGATCTCGGGCGCGATGGCGGAACGGCCCATCACCTCACAGAAATGGGCATAGTCCAGGTTGTTGAGCCCTGCCCCGTAGCGCGTGTCGGGCAGAAACAGATTCCACAGCCCTTCGGCACGCGCCCGCTGCTGCAGTTCGCCGAGGATCGGTGGCGTGCCCCACCGCGATGGCAGCGCGGCGTGCTGGCGCTCGAAGACTGCCTCGTTGGGATAGACATGCTCGTCCATGAAGCGCTGCAATGCCGCCAGGCGCGGCTTGTGGATGTCCCTGAGCTCAAACATCTGCTTTGTCCGCATGCTGGGTGGAAGGATTGGGCTGGCTTCCCGGCCGCCAGCGGAACGTGCCAATGCCGTGGGCGATGCGCTCGCCGTCGCTGTCGAAGACATGGGCCTCGGCGGTGAAGCTCGACTTGCCGGCCGAGATCGTCCGCCCCTCGACCGACAGCCATCCGGCCCGGACCGGCCGGGTGAATTGCGTGGTCAGCGATATGGTGATGGCAAAACGCGGCGCCTGCCCCTCTTCGGCATGCAGGCCGGAGGCGCAGGCGGCGAAGTCGATCATCGTGCAGAGCACGCCACCATGGACGTAGCCCATCCGATTGAGATGTTCTGGGCCGATCTGAAGTCCGCCCTTGACGTGACCGACCGCCGACTCCTGGAGATCGAGCCCGAGCACGCCAAAGATGCCGATATCGGCATAGCTCGTGGCTCTCACGACAGGGCCCGGCCGGTCGTGAGGACGATCTTGCCGATGGCGCTGCGCGCAGCGAGCAGCTGAAGCGCCTCGACCGTATCGGCGAGATCAAGCGTCCGGCTGATCAGCGGCTTCAGTTTGCCCTCTTCGAACCAGGTGAAGAGCTGGGCAAAATTCTCCTTGTTGGCCTGCCGGTTGCGCGCGGCGAACGTCCCGAAGAAGACCCCCACAAGTGCGCAGCCCTTGAGCAGCAGAAGGTTTGCAGGAATGCGCGGAATGGTGCCCGCGGCGAAACCGACGACCAGAACGCGGCCCTCCCACGCGGTCACGCGCACGGCCTGCTCCAGAAAGTCCCCGCCGACCGGATCGTAGACCACGTCGACGCCCTTGTCGGCCGTGAGCTCCTTGACGCGGTCCCGGAGCGATTCAGTTGCGTAGTTGATCAGGTGATCCGCGCCGGCCGCGCGTGCCACCTCCAGCTTTTCCGCACTGCTTGCGGCTGCGATCACGGTTGCGCCCATCGCCTTGCCGATTTCGACGGCGGCCAGGCCGACGCCGCCACTTGCACCGAGGACGAGAAGCGTCTCTCCGGGCTGCAGCCGCGCCCGCTGCCTGAGAGCGTGCATGCTGGTGCCGTAGGTCATCGAAAAGCCGGCGGCCGTGACCGGGTCCATGCTGGCGGGACGCCTCATCAGCCGTGCGGCACTGACCACGCATTCCTCGGCGAACGCACCCACGCCCACCATGCCGACGACGGGCATGCCGACCTCGAGATGTGTGACGCCATCGCCGACCGAGCGCACGATGCCGGCGATCTCGGTGCCGGGCGTGAAGGGCAGCGGCGGTTTGACCTGGTATTTGCCCTCGACCATCAGCGTGTCGGGAAAATTGACCCCCGCCGCCTCGATGGCGACGCGCACCTCGCCCGGCCCTGGCTCGCCTAATTCCTTCGCTTCGACGACGAGATCATCCAGCGGCCCAAACGCCTTGCAGATGACTGCGCGCATTTTTCTCTCCCTATGGTTCGGATACGAGGCTCCCGCCTGAGCCGCGGGTCCGGGGACCCGGGAAGCGGCCTCCCGGTTGAATCAGGCGGCCGCACCGGCCCGGCGGGCATCGCGGATCATGTTCCTCGCGATGACCAGTTGCTGGATCTGGGTCGTACCCTCGTAGATCCGGAACAGGCGCACATCCCGGTAGAAGCGCTCGATCCCGGCATCGGCGACATATCCGGCTCCGCCATGGATCTGGACGGCCTTGTCCGCGACACGCCCCACCATCTCGGAAGCGAACATCTTGGCGCAGGCCGCCTCGGTGGCGATGCCATGGCCGGCATCGCGCCGACGCGCTGTCTCTTCCACCATGCAGCGCGCGGCAAAGCTCTCCGCCTTCATGTCGGCCAACATGGCCTGGACCAGCTGGAATTCCGCGATCGGCTTGCCGAACTGGTGCCGCTCCATGGCGTAGGCGAGACTGTCGGCGATCAAGCGCTMAGCGACTCCGACGCAGACGCCGGCAATGGTCAGGCGCCCGCGATCGAGCACCTTCATGGCGGTGACGAAGCCCTTGCCCTCGTAATCCGGCCCACCAAGGATCGCCGTCTTTGGCACGCGGACATTGTCGAAGATCACGTCGCAGGTGTGGGCGCCCTGCTGCCCCATCTTCTTGTCGGTCCGGCCGAGCGTGATGCCCGGGCGATCGGCATCGACCAGAAACGCCGAAATGCCCGCGGCCGTTTTGCTGTCAGGGTCGGTGCGCGCAAAGACCGTGAAGAGGCCGGCGACCGGGGCGTTTGTGATGAAGCGCTTGGTGCCGTTGATGACGAAATCATCGCCGTCGCGCCGAGCCGAGCTGCGCAGCGACCCCGCGTCCGAGCCTGCTTCCGGTTCGGTCAGGCAGAAGGAGCCGACGCGCTCCCCGCTCGCCATCTCAGGCAGATAGCGGCTTTTCTGCTCCTCGGTGCCGTCGATGATGATGCCTTGCGAGCCGATGCCGTTATTGGTGCCGATCATCGAGCGGAAGGCCGGAGATGTTCCGCCAAGCAGGAACGAGACCTGGACCTCTTCCGAAAGCGTGAGTTCGAGGCCGCCATAGGCCTCCGGAATCGCCATGCCGAACAGCCCCAGCTCCCGCATCTGCGCAATGATCTCGGCCGGCACCTGATCGTTCTGCGACACGAGCGCCTCGTTCGGCCTCAGCTTTTCGCGGACGAAGCGCTCGACCGTGTCGAGCAACTGGCGGAACACATCAGGGTCGAGCGCCATCTAATTCCATTCCTCGGAATTTAATTCCATTATCGAGTTTTCTCGCATATGGTCTATCAGACCGTCAAGCCGGCACGGGCGGTTGGATCGGTTCAAGGCCCGCTTCTTTGGGTCGCAATCAGCTGAGCGATGGTGACGAAGCAGTATGCGCAAACGCGAAACGCCGGTGGGCGCCGCCCTGCCGGGCGAGAATGAGGACCAGGACCCCCGCTTCGTCACAGCGCTGGCGCGCGGCCTGAATGTGCTGCGCTCCTTCAAGCGCGGCGATCGCGCTCTGGGCAATCAGGAACTTGCCGACCGCACCGGGCTGGCGAAATCGACGATTTCGCGGCTGACCTACACGTTGAGCAAGCTCGGCTATCTCGAATACTCACCGATGAACGGGCAGTACTCGCTGTCTGCCGCAGCCCTGGCGCTCGGCTTCTCGGCGCTCGGCAACCTGGCCATTCGGGATGTCGCACGGCCACTGATGCAGGAATTGGCCGATCGCGTCGGCGCCTCAGTCGCACTCGGCGCGCCCGACCAGCGCACGATGATCTATATCGAGGAATGCCGTGGTTCGAGCCCGCTGCATCTCGGCATCGAGATCGGCTCGCATATCCGGATGGCGACCTCGGCGATGGGCCGCGCCTACCTCGCAAGCCTGGATCCTGCGACGCGATCGCGCATCGTCGACGTGCTGTGCGACCATGAACCCGACAGCGAGAGCACCCGGGCCGGAATCGAAATCGCCGTCAGCGAATACGCCGCGCATGGCTATGTTCGCTCGGTCGGGGAATGGAAGCAGGAGATCAATTCGGTCGGAGTGCCCATCCTGCTGCACGGCTCACGCCCGTTTGCGTTGAACTGCGGGGGATCGGCTCTCTCGCTGCCAAGGGAAAAACTCGATGAAGTGGGCGTCCAATTGCAGGATGTCGCCCACCGGATCCGCCAGGCGCTGGGCAGCGACTGAACCTGAGGTGATAAAGGGCATGGGGCGCGGCGAAATCCCGACGGCCGCTGACCGACTCCGGAATACCCTCCTCATGAGCGGTCCATGGCGTTCGCCGCCCAACGTAAACCAAGATCTCGTCATGAGGACGGAAATCGACGTTCACAGCATCGACGGGGATGAGAGACCCGCTATAGTTCGCGAAGGTCGAGCATTGGGGGAACAGATGACTATCGCCTCTTACGCAAGTGCTGCCATCGCCGGTCTTGTCGCCGCAACAGCTCTGGTCTCGCATGGTTGGGCAGCCGAGGGTCGCTACGCGGCCTATCAGGGAGCCTGGCTTGCCGACGGCACGGCCTGTGAGGAGATTTTCTCACCAGGCCGAAACGGCATGACCTTCAAGAGCCCACCCGATCTTTTCGTCTCGGCCTTCATCATCAGCGGTGACCGCATCAGAACATCGGCCGCCACATGCAGGATCCAGTCGGTCAAACGTGTCGGCGATCGCGACTTCCTGTCGCTCGGCTGCGTCAACCCGGTCTCGACCTCACAGGTGTCCGCGATCATGGCCAAGGAACCGGATGGCCGCATCAAGCGCTTCTACAGCGCGAACGATACCAGCGGCACCAATTACAGGCTTTGCCCGAAATAGGACGGCACCGCTCGCGGAACCTCACGGCACTATCCTGAGCCGAACGCTGGTTTCGGCATGCGAGGGGCACCTGATCGGCGCCACGATGGGCAGTGCCGGCCACTTGCAGGTCGGTGGAGGGAGCCGGGCCGCCGGTTTGCGCTGGACGGTTCCCGGCATCGGCGGCTTCATGAGCGGGGCCGTGCACTCTTTGATGTTGATCGTAAGTGGCGCTGACCTTGGAAGACGGTTTGGCCCAGGCCGTCCTGCTTCGGCATTGGCCTTGCCGGAGCCGGGCCATTCACGCAGGCACGATCGTGAGGGCGCGCCATGCAACCAAATGGTCCCCAGGCCGACCGCGGCGGCGGGTCGTCCATCGGCAGATTCACCGAGAACCTGTTCGGATGGGCTCGCCGATATCAGATGGGCAACCTCAAACAGGATATCCCGGCGGGCCTTGCCCTGGCGGCCTTCACGATCCCCGAATCCCTTGCCTATGCTTCGCTCGCCGGTTTGCCTCCCGTCGCCGGGCTCTATTGCTATCTCGTGGCCGGCCCCGGCTATGCCCTGTTCGGCGCGAGCGGCCAGCTCGCCGTTGGGCCGACATCCGCGCTCTCGGTCCTGTTTCCGACCGGCTTGTCCGCCCTCGCCGCAGGAGATCTGTCGCGTTACGCCGCCTTGGCGGCCGCGACCGCGATCGTGTTCGGCCTGATCTGCGTCGCCGGACGCCTGCTTCGCGCCTCGCAGACTGCCTATTTCATCTCGGACACGATCCTGCTCGGGTTCAAGACGGGCGCTGCGCTCTACATCGCGTCGACGCAACTGCCCAAGCTCTTTGGCCTGTCTGGCGGGACCGGTAATTTCCTTCCACGTCTCCTGCAGCTTTGGCGGGAATTGCCCACCGCGCACGGCCCCTCGCTCGCCATGGGCATCGCCGCGGTTGTCCTGTTTCTGGTGCTGGAGAAACTGATGCCGCGGCGGCCCACCACCTTGTTCGTGGTGGGCGCCGCCATCATCGCGACTCACCTGTTCGGCCTTGATAAACTCGGGATCGCGATTGTCGGAGACATCCCACAAGGTCTCCCGCATTTCGGTATCCCCGCGATCAAGCCGGAGGACCTGACGGAGCTCGTACCGCTGGCCTTTGCCTGCTTTCTCCTCGGCTTCGTCGAGACGAGTTCGGTTGCAAGGAGCTTTGCCCAGGAGAACGGCACCGAAATCGATACGGATCGGGAGCTTCTGGCCCTTGGTGCGGCCAATCTGGCCGTGGGTGTTTCGCAGGGCTATGCCGTCTCGGGCGGGATGTCGCAGAGCGCGGTCAACGCCATGGGCGGCGCGGTCTCGCCGGCGGCGCTGCTCGTCAATTCGGCAGCGATCCTGCTCGTACTGCTCTTCTTCACGGGCGTGTTCAAATACCTGCCCGAGCCGGTGCTTGCCGCCATCGTGCTGATGGCCGCGAAGCATCTCGTCCGCTTCCGGCAGATCGGCAACCTGCGGCAGGTTGCGTTCGCGGAATGGATCATCGCGCTGGTCGCGTTCTTTGGCGTGCTGATTGCGGGCGTCCTCAACGGGGTGCTCATTGCAGCGGCGGCATCGCTCATGCTGACCATTGCACAGCTCACCCGGCCGGAGATCGCCACCCTTGGCTTCGATGCCGAGAGCAGCAGCTTCGTGAACCTTGCCAATCGCCCCAGCGCAACCACCGCGCTCGGCGCACTGATCCTGAGGACAGCCCACCCCTGGGTCTATTTCAACGTCGAGAATATTCGGCGCGGGATTCTGGACAGGGTTGCCGAGACACAGGGGCTCAAGCTCGTTGTCCTGGATTTTTCACCGATCACCAGCATCGATGGCACCGCGGCTGCGGCGTTGGCCAGCATCCGCCAAAGGCTCGCGGCCGGCGGAATCGCGCTCGAGATCGCGAATCTGCGCGACGAAGTCGACCAGCGGCTGAAACTCCTTGCCCCGGAAGACGGAGAGGTCGCGTACAAGGTGCATCTCGGAATTCGCGAAGCGTTGGCGGCACATGGTCTCCTGGCCCGCGTTCCGGGCGCCACGCCTGCCGGCACATGAGCTCCACGCTCGCCGAGATCGAACTCCATCGCGCAGCGCACCGACAGAGACCGGGGCGGCAGCACAGCATGAACGCCGCCGCCTGCCACCCCGTCAGTGATCAGAGCGCGAGATCGGGGGCGAGCGCCGCCAGGAAGTCCCGGGCATCGAAAACTGCGCCCGGAGCGAAGACGCCGCCGCGTGCCTTCGCGCCGTTCAGGAGCCGCTCGACGGCCTCGACCACGAGCGGTGCGGTGATGGCATAGATATCGTGCCCGCGCGCGGCCGCCCGCCGTACGGCATCCCCCCGTCGGATCTCGACCTCGACGAGGAATTTTTGCGCCGAGCGCCCGGACGCGTCGGCCGCGACCGGCGCCGGGGTGGAAACGTCGCGCAGGTCGCGCAGCGGCGCCGTGTTCAGGTAGCTGTGAAGGTCCGACAGCTGGAGATGGCTGTCGATCAGGATCGCCTCGGTGAAAGGCAGCTCGACCATCTCCTGCGCGCCAAAGGGTTCGGCGAAGGGCCAGACGGCGTTCGGAGCCGGATCGGGCAGGTGCTGCAGCCTCCCCTCCGCAATCGTCACGCGCCTTGCCGTGTTGCGCTGCCCGGTCACCCGCGTGCCCTCGGTCGGATGCCAGCTGTCCAGGGCGATCGCGACGCGGGCCTCGTCCGCACCGGTCCAGTCGCCCATTGCAGCTGTGACGAGGAGGTCGCTCAGGCCGCCATAGAAGCCCATGGCCGGAATGACGGCGACACCGGTCTCTTCCGCAGGGGAGGAATAGCGCTCGAAGGTCGCCCGGGCGCTGGGCTGTTCCGCCGTCACGTCGAGATAGGGGATGCGTGTTTGCAAGGCCGCCGGCACCAGGAATTCGGCCGTGTCGAGGAACGGCCCGGCGCAGTTGATCAGCGCCGCCGCTCCGGAGAGGACGCGGGCCAGCGCTGCAGAATCCGCAAGCGCTGCAACTTCTTGCCTGACGCCGGCCGGGAAACCCGCCTCCGCCAGCTTCTCGGCATCTCGCCCGATCGCGATGGCCGGGAAGCCGCGCCGCAGCAGCTCCCTGATCACGAAGCGGCCCGTATGTCCGGCGGCTCCGTAGACTGCGATGGCAGGCTTGCTGATCCCTGCCCCCTCGAACTGATCGCTCATGATTCCCTCCCGCTACAGACCTGTCTGTTTCTTTTAGGTACAGACAGGTCTGTAGCGTGTCAACTGGAGATCTGCTATCGTCGCCTCGTCAAGGGAGAACAGTGCATGCGGACGGAGCCGACGAACCAACGGCTGGCTGAGGAACCTGGCCAGGTCGACATGCGCGAGCGGCTGCTCGCGACCGCATCCGACCTATTCTACCGGCGTGGCGTCCGCGCTGTCGGCGTCGATGTGATCATCGAGGCGGCCGGCGTCGCGAAGACGAGCCTGTACCGTCACTTTCGCACGAAGGATGACCTCATCGCCGCGTATCTGCAGCGTGAGGACGAGGATTTCTGGGCATGCTGGGATGGCGTGGCAGCGGGCCACTCGGACGACGGCGAAGCCGAGCTCGACGCGCATATGGCCTGGATCGGCAAGCGTGTCGGCCGACCCCATTATCGCGGCTGCCCCCAGATCAATGTCGCCGCGGAGTTCCCGGACGAGGATCACCCTGCCCGGCTCGTGGCCCGCACGCATAAGCAGCAATTGCACCGGCGCCTGCAGGACATCGCCGAGCGGCTGCGGGTCAAGCATCCCGAGGTGCTCGCGACCCAGCTCTCGGTGCTCATCAATGGGGCCTTCGTCAGCTCGCAGATCCTGTCCACCTGCGACGCGACAGCGATCCTGCGGCAGATGACGCACGCCCTGATCACCGCGGCCCGGCACGCTCCGGCCCGCGCCGCGTAGCCGCAGCGCTCTCGCTCGGGCCGGCCCCGAACGCACCCCAACACCAGCGGTTCGAGCGATCACATATCCTTGGTCTGGCGGACGGCGTTGAGGAAGGCCCGCACGATCCGGCTGGCCTCGCGCTTCCGCAAGATGACGACATGCGCGTAGGTGTAGATCTCCGCATCCGCGATCGGGATCAGGCGGAGCGCCGGGTCAGGCACGAATTCGGCGACCGAGACATAGCTGATGCCGAGCCCGCGGATCACCGCCTCGCGGATCGCCTCGCGGCTGCCGATCTCCATGACTGTGCGCGGCCTCGTCCTGGTCGCGGCCAGCGCCTCCTCAAAGGCCCGCCGCGTCGTCGAGCCGCGCTCACGCACGATCATCGCCTCGCCGTCGAGCGCCGCAATCTCGATGCTCGCCTGTCCGGCGAGCCGGTGGTCCTCGCGCACGAACACCGCAACCGGATGCCGGCGATAGGGAATGGTGAGCAGCCGATCGTCCTCGTCGAGATAGGCGAGCACGGCAACGTCGCAGCGATACTCGAAGAGATCGTCCAGAACTTCGGTCGAATTGCCGATCTTCACGGCGAGTTCGATCCCGGGATAGGCGCGATTGAAGGCCGCGAGCATCTCGGTGACGTGATAGGGGCCAACCGCGCTGATCGACAACCGGCCGGTCCTGAGTTCGCGCGACTGCTCGAGAAAGGCGATCGCCTCGTCCTCCTCGGAGAACAGGCGGGTGGTGATCGCCAGCAATTGCCGCCCCGCGTCGCTCAGTTCCCGGCGCCGCCCCTTCCGGACGAAGAGCTCGACCCCGTACTCGTCCTCGAGCGCGCCAACCTGTGCGGTCAGCGTCGGCTGGCTGATGTTGAACTCCGCGGCAGCGGCATTGAAGCCGCCTGCCATGGCGACGGCGTGGAACGAGCGAAGGCGCGTATAACGCATAGCAAATTTCTATCTATCACGTCTGAAAAATCAATTTGTTTATTGGGTCGCCCTTTGTGAGCATCCACTCCAACAGCGCCGGGAAAGCGCGGCAGACGAGACGGAACGAGGGTGGAACGCATGCATTGGGCCTATTGGAATCCCGTCAGGATTCGGTTTGGCGCCGGCCTCTTCAACGAGGTCGCCGGCCTGATCGGCAAGCGGCGCTGGGCGCTCGTCACCTATGACCAGCCAATCTTCCGCGACCTGGCTGAGCGCCTGGCACAGGCTGCCGGGGCGCCGGTGGTGACGATCGCCAATATCGAGACCAATCCCGATTGTGCTGACCTCGTCGAATCCTGCCGCCTGTTCGGCGCCTCTGCAGAGCGGGCCGAGGTCATCGTCGCGCTCGGCGGCGGCTCGATGATCGATGCGGCCAAGGTGCTCGCGGCAAGCGGCGGCAATTTCGAGACGGTGCGCCGCCATCTCGTCGACAAGGTCCCGCTCGACGCCTCGGACATCATCCCGATCATCGCCGTTCCCACGACGGCGGGAACCGGCAGCGAAGTCACCTCCTGGGCCACCGTCTGGGATGCCGCAAATGGCAGCAAATACTCGCTCGCCCATCCCCGGCTCTATCCCGAGGCTGCAGTGCTCGACCCGGCCCTGACGCTGGGCGCGCCGCGCGGCCTGACGCTTGCGACCGGGCTCGACGCGCTCTCGCATGCGCTGGAGAGCATCTGGAACGTCAACGGCAACCCGGTCTCGGCCAATTACGCCGTGGAGGCCGCGCGCGAGATCATCGACACGCTGCCGCGGCTGATGGAGCGGCTCGACGATATCGGCCTCAGGGAGCGCCAGATGCGCGCCAGCCTGCTGGCGGGCCTCGCCTTCTCGAACACCAAGACGGCGCTGGCCCATAACATCTCCTACGACATCACGCTGAAAAGCGGCACGATCCACGGCATCGCCTGCTCCTTCTCGCTGCCGATCGTGATGCGCTGGGCCATGGGCACGCAGCCACAATGCGATGCCGCGCTGCGGCGGGTGTTCGGCAGCGATCTCGATGCCGGCGCCGAACGGCTTGGCCTGTTCCTGCAAGGGCTCGGCGTCAAGACCGACCCGGCCGCCTATGGCGTGTCACCGGTCGAATGGGACCGTCTGGTCGCAAAGGCGCTGGAGGGTGAGCGGGGTCGCAATTTCATCGGGAGACAGGCCGCCAAAGCTGCCTAACATCACTCACATCAGGGCTACGGCGCCCGTAATCGGTTCACCGGCAAGGTCAAAGGACCACCGGATCATCTCGGGAGGATGACATGAACATTTCGCGTCGGAAGGTGTTGACGGGTTCGCTTGCCGCAGCGGGGGCCGTTCTGGCCATGCCGCATCTGGTTCGGGCCCAGACGAAGCTGATCAGGGTCGGGCTGATCCCGTCGGAGGATTCCCGTGCCATGCTGGAATCGAGCCAGCAATTGCTGGACGCCCTGGAGAAGAACCTTGGCATCAAGGTCCAGGGCTTCGTCGCCTCGGACTATAATGGCGTCATCGAAGCCATGCGCTCGGGCCATGTCGAGGTCGCCTATCTCGGCCCGTTCTCCTATGTGCTCGGCACCACGGTTGCGCCGATCGAGGCCTTCGCGACCGCCGAAACCGCCAAGTCCGGCCGCACCTATTATCACGCCCAGATCATCACGCGGAAGGACAGCGGCATCAAGGAGGTGAAGGACCTGAAGGGCCGCACCTTCGCCTTCGTCGATCCCTCCTCCACCTCCGGCCACCTCTTCCCGAAGGCCGGGCTGATGAAGCTCGGCTTCGATCCAGAGAAGGATTTCGGCCGCGTGCTCTTCACCGGCTCGCACGATGCCAATGCGCTCGCCGTCGCCAACAAGCGCGTCGATGCCGCGACGATCGCCGACCGCATCTTCGACGCCGCGGTCCAGAAGAAGCTGATCGACCCCGCCGACATCCAGGTCGTCTGGCGCTCCGACCCGATCCCGGAATCGCCGACCTGCTGGCGCAAGAACCTGCCCGACGACCTGAAGAAGCAGATCAGGACCGCCTTCCTGAACATCAGGGACATCACCTGGGCCGATCAGGGCAAGCTCAACCGCTTCGTCGAGACCAATGACCAGGCCTACGACATCATCCGGGACACAGCGAAGGTGCTGAATCTCGATCTGGCCAAGATGAAGTAGCCGCGCCTGGCGCGGTTCCGCGGAGGATCCGAGATGATCAAGATCGAAGGACTGAAGAAGTCCTATGTCGGTCGGCCGGTGCTGCAGGGCATCGACCTGACCGTGAGAGCGGGCGAGTTCCTGGTCGTGCTCGGCCCCAGCGGCGCCGGCAAGTCGACCCTGCTGCGCTGCATCAACGGGCTCGCCCAGCCCGATGCGGGGCGGACGCTGATCGACGGCACCGTCTTCGATGCCAAGCGCAGCGTGCGCGGCGAGCGGCCCGTCGCCATGATCTTCCAGCACCACAATCTGGTGAAGCGCCTCTCGGTGCTGAAGAACGTGCTCGTCGGCCGCATGGCCGGGCTGTCCTCCTTCCTGTCGATGCTGCAGCTCTTTCCCAGGCGCGATGTCGATATCGCGATGGAATGCCTGACGCGGGTCGAGCTGGCGCACAAGGCCAATGCGCGCGGCGACCAGCTCTCCGGCGGCGAGCAGCAGCGGGTCGGCATCGCCCGGGCGCTGGCCCAGCAGCCGTCCGTGATCCTGTGCGACGAACCGGTGGCGAGCCTCGATCCGAAAACGTCGCGCGTCGTGCTCGGATACCTCAAGGCGATCTGCAAGGAAGAAGGCATCGCCGTGATCTGCAACCTGCACCAGGTCGACTATGCCGTCGAGTTCGGTGAGCGCATCGTCGGGCTCAGCGGCGGCCGGGTGATCTTCGACGACACGCCGGACCAGCTGACCTCCGAGATCGTCCACCTGATCTATCCCGGCCTGGAAGACCCCGGCATCAGCCGCGTCCTGAAGCCGCGCGCGCTGGCTCAGCCGGTGCTGACGCCGCTCATCGCCACCGCAACAGCCTGAACGCGACGGGGAGCCCGATCATGTCATTCGGTACATTGCAACTCGTCCTTCGTCCGCCGCAGGGCCGTTTCGGCTGGTGGGGCGTCAGCGCCCTGTCGCTCGCGATCGTCGTCTTCCTGTGGTGGGCCGCGCTCGGTTCGCAGATCAATGCCAGCAACCTGTGGAACGGCATCCCTTATATGTGGGATTTCCTGGTCCGCATGATGCCGCCCAACCCGGATTTTCTGGATCGACTCTGGAAGCCGGCGCTGGAGAGCCTGCAGGTCGCGGTCTGGGGCACGCTGCTCGGCGTCGTCATCGCGCTGCCGATCTGCTTCTTTGCGGCCCGTAATCTCAGCCCGAGCCCGGTCGTCTATCACGCCACGCGCCAGGTGCTGAACTGCATGCGCGGCATCAACGAGATCATCCTGGCGCTGATCTTCGTCGCCGCCATCGGCCTTGGCCCCTTCGCGGGCGTTCTGGCCCTTGCGATCCACGGGGCCGGCATGCTCGGCAAGTTCTTCGCCGAGGCGATGGAAGATATCGACGAGGGACCGCTGGAGGCTTTCCGCTCGGCCGGCGTCGGGCCCTTCCAGACCTTCTTCTTCGGCGTCCTGCCGCAGGTGCTGCCGACCTGGCTGGGCACGGTGTTCTACCGGCTGGAAACCAATGTCCGGCAGTCGACCGTGCTCGGCATGGTGGGCGCCGGCGGCATCGGCTTCGAGCTCGTCTCCTCCATGAAGCTCTTCAAGTACCAGGATACCGCGACCTGCATCCTGATGATCCTGGCGATGGTGCTTGCGGCCGATCTCATCTCATCGCGTGTCCGGGCCATGATCCGCTAACGCCCTTCGACCGTGGCGCCCCTCGCCACGGTCAACTGACCTTCCCGGCGCGGGCCGCCCGCGCTCCCCCCTGCCTCGACCAGCCCATGTCGCTGAAGCGCCAAGTCCGCTTCTCGAAAGGAAGACCCATGCTCACGCGAGCCCCTAACATCGTGGCCGCCAATGGCCGCAGCTATCGCCTGCCGGAGGTTCCGACCGTCGTGGTCTGCATCGACGGCTCCGAGCCCGGCTATATCGAGGCGGCCATCGCCAGGGGACTGGCGCCCAATCTCGACCGCCTGCTGCGCGCCGGCTCCTACCGGCTGGCGCGCTCGGTGATCCCGAGCTTCACCAATCCGAACAACATCTCGATCATCACCGGACAGCCGCCGGCAGTCCACGGCATCGCGGGCAACTATTTCTACGATCGGGCGGCCGGCGAAGAGGTGATGATGAACGATGTGCGCTTCATGCGCACCGGCACCATCATGCAGGCCTTTGAGGAGGCCGGCGCCAAGGTTGCCGTCGTCACCGCCAAGGACAAGCTTCGCACCCTGCTCGGCAAGGGCCTGGATCCGAAGAGCGTCCGCTCGATCGCCTTCTCCTCGGAAAAGGCCGACAAGGCGACGCTGGCCGAGAACGGCATCGAGAACTTGCTCTCCTTCGTCGGCAAGCCCCTGCCGGAGGTCTACTCGGCCGATCTCTCGGAGTTCGTCTTCGCAGCGGGCGTGAAGCTGATCAGGACGTTCCGGCCGGACGTCATGTATCTCTCGACGACCGACTATATCCAGCACAAGGCCGCACCGGACAGCGAGGTAGCCAACGCCTTCTATGCGATGATGGATCGCTATATCGGCGAACTCGATGCGCTCGGCTGCGTGCTGGCGCTCACCGCCGATCACGGCATGAACGATAAGCACCTCGCCTCGGGCGAGCCCGATGTGCTCTATCTCCAGGATTGGGTCGACGCGCGATGCGGCGCCGGCCAGGCGCGCGTGATCCTGCCGATCACCGACCCCTATGTCGCCCATCACGGCGCGCTCGGCTCCTTCGCTACCATCTATCTGTCGGAGGGAACGGACGGCCGGGCGCTCATCGCCGAGCTCGCAGCCACCAACGGCGTCGAGGTCGTGCTGGACAGCGGCGCTGCCTGCGCCCGCTTCTCGCTCCCGGCCGACCGGATCGGCGACATCGTGGTGATCTCGACCCGCCACAAGGTGCTCGGGACCAGCGCCGCGCGGCACGACCTGGCGGGTTTGACCGAGCCGTTGCGCTCGCATGGCGGCCTGACCGAGCAGCTTGTGCCGATGCTGGTCAACCGCGCCGTCGACTGGCCGCAGGGGCCATTGCGCAATTTCGACGTCTTTGACGTCGCCCTGAATTGCGTCGCGGCGTGAGGACCTGGTGATGAACGCTCCCTTCAGCCCGACACCCCGCCGCGAGACGATGCGGATCGCCGGCAAGCTCGTCTCGACCGACGACATGGTCGAGGTCCGCAATCCCTACGACAATTCCGTCGTCGGCCTGGTGCCGGCGGCGCGGCCCGAGCATGTCCGCGAGGCCTTCGCCAAGGCGCGCGCCTTCAAGCCGACACTGACCCGCTATGAGCGCCAGCAGATCCTGCAGAAGACGGCCGAGTTGCTGCGCGACCGCAAGGACGAGTTCGCCCGGCTGATCACGGCCGAAGCCGGGCTGTGCTGGAAGGATTCGCTCTATGAGGCGAGCCGGGCCTATGACGTCTGGTCCTTTGCGGCCCAGCTCACCATCAAGGATGATGGCGAGATGTTCTCCTGCGACATCTCGCCGAACGGCAAGGCACGCAAGATCTTCACGACGCGCCAGCCCTTGCTCGGGGTGATCTCGGCGATCACGCCGTTCAACCACCCGCTCAACATGGTCAGCCACAAGCTGGCGCCGGCGATCGCCACCAATAACCGCCTCGTGCTGAAGCCGACCGAGCTGACGCCGCTGACCGCGCTCGCGCTCGCCGACGTGCTCTACGAGGCCGGCCTGCCGCCCGAGATGCTCTCGGTCGTCACCGGCAACCCCTCGACCATGGGCGATGCGATGATCACCGATCCCGATGCGGATCTGGTGACCTTCACCGGCTCGGTCCGGGTCGGCAAGCACATCGCCAATACCGCCGGCTACAAGCGCATCGTGCTCGAACTCGGCGGCAACGACCCGCTGATCGTCATGGAGGATGCCGACCTCGACAAGGCGGCCGAGCTTGCGGTCACTGGTGCGACCAAGAACTCCGGCCAGCGCTGCACCGCGGTGAAGCGCATCCTGGTGGTCGAGAGCGTCGCCGACGCCTTCGCCAAACTGGTCGTCGAGAAGGCGAAGACGCTGAAATGCGGCAACCCGATGGATCCGGCAACCGATGTCGGCACCGTCATCAACGCCCGCTCGGCCGCGCTCTTCCAGGSCCGCGTCGACGACGCSGTGACGCAAGGCGCCGAAGTGCTCTACGGCCAGCGGGCCGAGGGYGCGCTSTTCCATCCGACCGTGGTCGACCGCATCCCCTACGCCTGCGAGCTCGTGCATGAGGAAACCTTCGGCCCGGTGATCCCGATCATCCGCGTGCCGAACGATATCGCCGAGGTGATCCGGATCTCGAATTCCACCGCCTATGGCCTGTCCTCGGGCGTCTGCACCAACCGCTTCGACTACATCCAGCGCTTCGTCGCGGAGCTCGAGGTCGGCACCGTCAACCTCTGGGAGGTTCCCGGCTACCGCATCGAGATGTCGCCCTTCGGCGGCATCAAGGATTCAGG
>NZ_JBFTKP010000049.1:0-38349 GCF_056396005.1 Allobosea sp. 05T439
ATCCCGGTGCTCGGCGTGCTCGGCAGCGCATTGTCMTCGTCCTATGCCACCACCGCCTGGAGCGGCCGGCTGCAGGCGAGCGCTGCAGTGCTGGACTGGAACGGCCTGACACTCTCGCCGCTGGCGGCGCTGCAGGCGATCCAGGCGCGCAGCCCGGCGCTGACCGAGGCGAACTGGGCTGGCGCCAATGCCGGCGCGCTCAACGCGGCGAAGCGCAACGACATCACCTCGCGCAGCGAGCTTGGCCTGCAGCTCGATTATGCCAATAGCCTGAACGGGCTGCCGGTCGCCGGCTATCTGCGGGCGAGCTGGGCGCATTACTTCCAGCGCGATGCCGGTCTCTCCGCCTCGATCGCCGGGCTGACCGGCTCAGGCTTTGCGGTCGAGGGGGCCAGGCCCGCGCGCAACAGCGCGCTGCTCGCCGCCGGGCTCGACCTCAAGCTCAGCCCCTCCGTCACGCTCGGCGCCCGCCTCGACGGCGAACTCTCCGGCCGCACCAACCGCCTCGGCGGCCAGGCTCAGATCAGGGTCAGCTTCTGAGCTGGCCCGTTCGGAGCTGATCGCGTCTTCCGGCGCGTTGATCGGGTCGGTCGGGGAGGGCGCTTGCGGTCGGCAAGCGCCAGCGGTTTCTGTCGCCAGCATCTGGAGGCGATCTGCCGCCCTTTTCGGCCGAGGCGACCGAGTGACCAGTCCAGCGTGTCTCAACCGAAGATGCTGCGAGCGAGGAAGCCGCCCGGCAGCGCCTCGACCTAGCCCCCGACACCTCATCATGGGAATGATCCGCAGCATTCCCCGCATGGCGTCGAGGAGCGGCTCCCTGCGCGGGGGTGACTTGCGAGACGGTGATGGTCTTTGCGCTGCGCGCGATCAGGGTGGCCCGGCTCGCCATCTCCAGCGGAAGAGAGCGCGAGCAGCAGCGATCAAGCTCGGGCATGGCGCCGATGTCGGGATGGCCATCTTTTTGCAACATGCTCTGGCGGCGGGCGACGCATGAGAACGCGAATGCCCTGACCATGCCGTGTTCGTCGCCCATTCATACCGAGTCAGGAGGTCCCGATGACCGGCCAAGCCAGCAACCCGAGCCTCGATTCCCGCCTCGGCGAGGTGACGGAGCGCATTGTCCGGCGCTCCCGCGACACGCGCCGGCGCTATCTCGACCGGCTGGCCGCAGCCGCCGAGGCCGGACCGCGCCGCCAGCGGCTCGGCTGCGCCAACCAGGCGCATGGCTTTGCCGCCTGTGCGCCACACGACAAGGCGATGCTACGCTCCGGCGCGGGCGCCAATCTCGCCATCGTCACCGCCTATAACGACATGCTCTCGGCGCATCAGCCCTATGAGCGCTTCCCCGAGCTGATCCGCGCCACGGCGCGGGCGGCAGGCGGGGTCGCGCAGGTCGCCGGCGGCGTGCCCGCCATGTGCGACGGCATTACCCAGGGCGAGGCCGGCATGGAGCTGTCGCTGTTCTCGCGCGACGTCATTGCGCTGTCGACCGCGGTTGCGCTGTCGCACCAGAGCTTCGATGCGGCCGTGTTTCTCGGCATCTGCGACAAGATCGTCCCTGGCCTGATCATCGGTGCGCTGTCCTTCGGCCACCTGCCGGCGGTGTTCATTCCGGCTGGCCCGATGACGTCGGGCCTCTCCAATGACGACAAGGCGAAGGCGCGCCAGCTTTTCGCCGAGGGCAAGGTCGGCCGCGAGGCCCTGCTCGAGGCGGAGGCGCAATCCTATCACGGCCCCGGCACCTGCACCTTCTACGGCACCGCCAACACCAACCAGATGGTGATGGAGATCATGGGGCTGCACCTGCCGGGCGCCTCCTTCGTCAATCCCAACACGCCGCTGCGCGATGCCCTGACCCGGGCGGCGACCGAGCGGGCGATGGCGATCACCGCGCTCGGCAACGACTATATTCCGGTCGGGCGGATGCTGGACGAGCGCGCCTTCGTCAATGGCGTGGTCGGCCTGCATGCCACCGGCGGCTCGACCAACCACACCATGCATCTCGTCGCGATGGCGGCGGCGGCGGGCATCCAGCTGAGCTGGGACGATTTCTCCGACCTCGCCCAGACGACGCCGCTGCTGACCCGGATCTATCCAAACGGCAAGGCCGACGTGAACCACTTCCACGCCGCCGGCGGCATGGGCTTCGTCATTCGCGAATTGCTCGGGGCAGGGCTGCTGCATCGCGATGTCGAGACGGTCTGGGGCAGCGGGCTCGATGCCTATGTCCAGGAGCCCGCGCTCGGTGCCGACGGTGCGCTGACCTGGCGCGACGGCGCCGAAAGCAGCGGGGACGAGACGGTGCTGCGCGGCACCAAAGCCCCGTTCCAGCCGACCGGCGGGCTCACGGTTCTGACCGGCGATCTGGGCCGGGCCGTGATCAAGACCTCGGCCATTGCCAGGGAGCGCCATGTCATCGAGGCCCCGGCCCGGATCTTCCACAGCCAGGAGGCCCTGCAGGCCGCCTTCAAGGCCGGCGCGCTCACGGGCGACCTCGTCGCGGTGGTGCGTTTCCAGGGGCCGCGGGCCAATGGCATGCCCGAACTGCACAAGCTGATGCCGCCGCTCGGCGTGCTGCAGGACCGCGGGTTCAAGGTGGCGCTGGTCACCGACGGGCGGCTGTCGGGCGCCTCCGGCAAGGTCCCCGCCGCCATCCATGTCACGCCTGAAGCCGTCGAAGGCGGGCCGATCGCGCGGATCCGCGAGGGCGACCTGATCCGGGTCGACGCGGTGGCGGGAACGCTGACCGTGCTGGTCGATGCTGGGGAATGGGCCGCGCGCACGCCGGCCGAGGCCGATCTCGAAGCCTCGCATTGGGGCGTCGGGCGCGACCTGTTCGCGTCGTTTCGCGCCGCCGTGGGAACAGCCGATACCGGGGCGACGATCTTTTCGGGGGGGTGTAGACCGTCGGACCGGAGAGCATGTCCGGTTTGATGATCTCACTCTTTGTCTTTGCGTCGGCTGTCCCGAAAACCGCAATCCAGTTTTCTGGCCGATGCTTGAGCGGGGCAGGGCGCTGGCGTCGCTGCCCCTGAACACTTTGCCCGCCGTCTCCTCAGGGAACTGCCGGCCGCCCTTTGCGTTCTGGTAGTGAGGAGCACGGGAATGTGCCATGCCGATGCACTGGTTCACCCCACCCGTTGTCGTTCAAGCCGACCGGCCTGAAGTGACCTATTCGGTCACCCATGTCGAACGAGCTGCAGAGTTCTTGCTTGCCTGGAAAGCGATAGGTGCGGGCCCGAAGTGGCAGGACGCTGTGCGCGCCTGCACCGCAGTGCTCAACGGCGCCGGGACTGTTGGTCATGCTCGGGAGACGTTCGAGGAGGCAGCGCGGGAGTGTGGCCGCCTTATCGGGTAGTCAGGCTGCGTCGGCGGAGCTGGCTGCCCCACGAAGCGGATCCAATGGAGGCCGCGGGAAACTCTCGCGTCTACGAGCGTTTAGCTCTGTACCTCACATGAACACTGGCCCGCTGCTCCACAGGGAGGCGGGCCTATTTTGGGGCGGTTGTCGACGGCTGCGGAAAAAATGGGCGACCCGCTATAAGCGGTCAACAGCAGTTGCGCCCCTCTCACTCGTCACTTGGCCGGGTGATGGAATTCCGGAGCTGTGAGGGGGGAACTGGCGTTAGCCACTGACTGCCGAGGGTCAGTTTCGCCGCGAAAATAGGGGTCCCATCGGCGTAACGGATTCTCATCTCGACGCTAAGATTGTCACTGGTCTGGATATGCTCTGTGATGATGTCGCCGAGGCTGGAAAGTGCTGAAAGGCGCGCGGCCGCGTGATCTTCCAGGTCAATCCCTTCGTCGTCCGCCACCAGTTCGGTGTTGATCTCGATGTCGAAAAAATACTGAGCCATGCAGACTCAACCGCGCCACCGTCGGCTGGTTCCCGGCCCTCCGCGCGTTCAATTCGTTGCATTATGACCACGGTTGCGCACGACCGCTCGGGCCGCAGCTTTCCGCGCTTGTGTTCTTTTTAAATGTTTTAAACTGTGAGCATCGCAGGGGAGAATGCGATGCCGTTTCGTTCCATCGTGGCCACACCGGAAGAACTCGCCCTGATTGTGGCAGCGTTCGAGAAGGCTTGGAGCGAGATCGATGCGCGAGGATCGTTCGACGTTTTGAAGGCCGCCGGCCAGCGTGAGCGCCTTGGCTACATCGTCGCCGGATTGTGGTCGGCGGGCGAAACGATCGATCTGGCCAAACTCGCTGTACTACGGTTCGATGAGACCGCTATGGCTGACGCTCTCGAACGCCAGACGGTCATCCCGAACAAACCCTGACACATTGATGATGCTGCACGGAACTCGGCGCTTCGCGATGGGTTCGCTATCGCGTGGGGGCGTCGTCCACATCCGGCGCCGTCACGGCCTAAGGGCCCCGCTGCTCCCGCCGGATCAGCGAGGCCCCCTGTCAGCCCTTCGTCTTGATGAGGCGAAGCCGCTCGATCTGAACTTTCAGCGCGGCAACGGCGGCCGCGCCGCGAATGCCCCTGATGCCTTGGCTTTCGCGGTCAGGGGCGCCGGGGACGCCGTCCAGGATTTCGGCACGCTTCGCCTCGGGCAGGGAGAGCAGGTATTCCACCTCGCATTCGTGCCGCCACTCCCCGGAATCCGAGAGAACCTCTCGGCCGAAGAGATGGGACCAGACAACGCGAGGGGAGGAGCCGGGCACGGTGAGCCTCCAGGGTTGCCCCCAGGCCGGTCGATCGCAATGTCTTCATCGACGCAGGCACCGCATCCTGCTTGGGCTTAATCGTGAGGCTGGTCTCTGGTTCCGTCAAGGAACGATTCCTCCGGGCCCGGCGTTCTCCTGACGTGATGGCGAAGCTGCTGCGCGCGCACCGTTTTCTGCGATCCCGTTCCGGCGCCGAGGCGCTAATAGGCGCCGTCATTGCGCGGCGTAAAGTTCCGCGCCAGGCTTACCTCGTCGACGCTCCGCTCCCCCGCATCGAGCCGTGCCTCGCAACGCTTGCGACCAAGCCGCCCACCGGTGAAGCGACCGCATCTCAGTCCTCGCGGAACCCATCTCAGAATGAGCCGGCGGGCCGCTGCCGTCCGGAATCGGACCCATTGGAGACATGTGAAGATCGGCGTCTGGTGCCCGTGGTTGGCCCCATTGCCGACATCTGCAGGGTCCGCTTGCAGGTAAAGTGACTGAAGACAGCGTAAGGACGGCCGGGTTTGGCAGACTCGCGAGGTCCCGCCCCGGCTCGGAACCAATCGTATGACCTGCGTATGAAATGTCGGCAGGCGCCGCGCCTACCAGGTGACGCGCAGGCCGAGATTTCCCTTGATGCCGCGGCGATGGTCGCCGCCGATATTGCTGGTGTAGCTCGCCGCCGCGTAGACACCGACGTTCGGCATCACCTGGGCCGCGACGCCGCCGCCCAGTTCGAGCGAGCTGTAGCCGAAGCCGGTTGCAATCGGCGTGACGTTGAAGGTTGCCGTGTCGCTGCCCGAAAACGTGCGCCAGAGATTGGCGAGGAGATAGGGTTTCAGCGTCATCCCGCCCAGTGCCCAATCGCCGGTGAGCCGCGCGCCGATTCGGCCGGTCAGCGCATCGTCGGGCGAAAAGCGGACCGCGGAGAAGCGATCTCGCTCCGTTCCGAACGAGACCGATTGCCAGATCAGTTGCGCCTGCGGCTCGAGCGCCAACCCGGCACCGATCTGGATGGGATAGCCGGCCTCGAGCGAGCCGGTGAGACCAGCTCCGTCGGCGCTCATCCCGATGCCGCGGGTCGAGCGCGGATCGCCATCGAACCAGGAGGCCAATAGCACCGCGTCGACATACCAGCGTGACGGACCGATATGGGTCCAGTAGGCGCCGAGGCTGGTTGCATCCATCGTCAGCTTGCCGACCAGCGCCCGCTGCTGGGCGAGAGCGAAGCCGCGGGCGTCGAGATCGGCGCTGGCGAATCCGAGGAACAGGCCAAGCCGGTCGCGGTGGCCATCATAATCCCAGCCGAAGAGATCCTGACCGGCCTGGAAGCCGCCGAGATTGCCCTTCATCTCGGGCGAGAGCAGGCCTGAGCGACGCTCTTCGGCACGGCGACCGAAGACGCGGCCCCAGGCGCCCGGAAGCGCACCCGAGCCGAGGAGCAGGGCCTGATCGCCCTGGCGCTCGTGAAAGGTCCCGAGCGTCGCCAGGCCGAGCTGGCGCGCCACACCGGGCAACAACGTGTAAAGCGCCGCTTCGGGGCGGAAGAGAGGGATGGGACTGCCGGGAGGCGTCACGCCGGGCGGCGCAGGTCCGACCGGGGGCGTCACGCCGGGGGGCGTCGGGAGGAACTGGTTTCGCAGGAACCAGTCATTCTCGGTGCCGGGCGTAACGCCACCCTGGACCAGGAGATACTCGTAGGCGCCAGCCGCGACGACGCCGCCGAGCGCGAAAGCACCGGGGTMGGTGGTTCCGCCATTCACCGCGCTGACCACCTGGATGCCGTTGCCTGTCGTCAATTCGCCGGTCCCGCCAGCATTGGTGACGGTGATGAGGGAATTGCCGGTCGCCGAGCCGCCATTGATAACGAGGCGATCGGAAGGCGAGCCGTCAGTTCCGAGGACAGTGTTCAGCCCTATCGTGCCGCCACTTCCCGTATAGCTCGGCGTCGTCAGGAGTGTGCCGGGCGCAGTGTCCGTGCCCATACTGACGAGGCCCGCATTGGCGACGCTCGGAATGACGTGGCTGAAACCRTTGAGATCGAGCGTTCCGCCGCTTGCAACCGTCATGGCCGAGTTTGGGCTGAGCGCGTTCAGCCCACCGGCCCGCAACGTGCCTCCGGTGACGTTCGTTGCGCCCCCATAGCTGTTGGCAGCGGTGAGCGTGGTCGTGCCCGCAAGCACATTGACCGTGCCATTGCCGCTGATCGCCGACGCAAACGCGTAGTCGGAGGAGATGTGATTGAAGTTGACCGTACCGGTGCCAACGCCAAAAGCGACGCTCGGGGCCCTCACTGTGCCGGGCGCCGCCGCCGGATTGCCCGCGCCCGCGCCGATGTTGAGCGTGCCAGTCGATCCGGTATTCGCCGCGATCACGACAGAAGGCGCGGCGACGACGCCGCCATCCGCAATCGTCAGCGCGCCAGTGCCCAGATTGCCAATCCTGATCCCCGCAATGTCGCTCCAGAAGGAGCCTTCACCAGTCACGGTCACGGTACCGCGCGACCCTGCACCGTTGCCGATATTGGTGACGAGGGGGGTGATATCGAGGACCGTCCCGCCATTTGCAATCGTGAGTGTGCCGGTGCCGAAACTCCCGATATTGAGCCCGCCCTGTGGGCCGTTGATCCAGCTGGAGCCCCGGCCGGTCACCGTCACCGTGCCCGTCGAGCCCGCAGACTGTCCAATCGAGCCTCCGGCGCTGCTCGCCGCAGTACCGTCTTGAGCCGTGCCGCCGTCTTGAATGATGAGAGTGCCGGTCCCCAGGCCGCCGACCACCAGGGGGTCAATATTCGTCCAGCTGGAGCCCGGGCCGGTCACGATGACCGTGCCCACCCCGCCGGAAAGATTCCCGATCGTCCCGAGCTCATTGGTCAATGTCCCGCCGTTCTGGATCGTAAGCGTACCCGTCCCGTTTGCACCGACGGACAGATTGTTAGCCACGGCGCCCGGGCTGCTGATCACCGTCCCATTCGGCGTCACAGTGTTGATGATTGCGTCGTCGGTCCGCCTGGGAAAAGTAGAATCCCAGTTGCCACTAAAGAACCAATCGGAGGTGAACCGTCCGGTCCAGTTGCGCGTCTGGGCGTGTGTCGAAACCGTCGATGCTGCGAGAAGCGCGATCGTCGCCAGCGCCGTCGATAAGCCAAATCTGACACTGCGTGCCGGCAACGCCGCGCGCCGCATAAACCGCGCGACAAGCCAACGCCTTCGATCGTTCGCGCCGGAGTCCGGCAGCACACGCCCCCAATCCATGGCCGCCCCCTACGTGTGGCCCGCGGCGTGATCAGTCGATGATCGCAACGCGAGCTCAGTCAGAAGTCAGAAGTCAGAATCGAATTTGGCTACGGCGTAACGTTGTGATCAGAGAAAGCGCCAATGACATCTACAAAACGTTTACGTCGGCGCGATGAGCGCGAATGCGGGCCCAAATATTCAAGGGCCTGTTGCACGAACGCCGCGGTTTCTGTTCGTATACTGCTGATATCACGGACCGGAATTTATTGTCGCCGCAATTACTGGTCCACTTGAGGCGGGCAATGCGATTGTCGGGAATAGGTCGCGACCTGCCGCCGAGCTTCAATCTGCCCGCGTCCGCTTCAAGGCAACCCGCCAATGTCTGGTGGTGGCGTGATGGGGGGCAATGCGGCAGCACATGCGAAGGTCAACAATCCACCCTTCTCAGACGTTGGTGGCGAGCCGCCGCACTTGCGGAATCGGACCCATTGCTGACTCTTCGGCCTCGTGCGAGTGCAGAGCCAGCATGTTGGAACGAATGAGGCACTGGGCACGCCCACTAAAGCGTGATGTCGTCGCGCTATGGATTGCTGCCCGCGATCCGCGAATACCATGGCTTGCGAAGGCGGTTGCGGCAGCAGTGGCGGCCTACGCCCTGAGCCCGATCGACTTGGTTCCTGACTTCATTCCGATACTTGGCTATCTGGACGACTTGCTGATCGTACCGGCTGGTATCGCACTGGCCGTTCACCTGATCCMTTCGGCAATCATGGCCGACTTCCGGAGGCAGGCCGACGAGCGCGCGGATCGTCCGCGTAGCGTTCTAGCGGCTGCGATCATTGTTTTCGTCTGGTTGTTGGGCCTGGCGGCAGTTGGTTTTTGGGCTCAACGGCATTTTCGCTAACCACCCATTTCGGCATGACCGGCGTCCGCTCTCGGGCAGAAGCGCCATGCACAAAAGCGCCCCCCTGGCTGTCGAAATCTTGCCGTGGCGGACTGAATGAGCGATTGAAGGCTCGCGCATCGGGACGCCCCCCACAGCGCGCCTGCATTCGAAAAGCATCGCTAGGTAGCTATGGCCTCGGCTGAAACCACGTCCATCTCTGTCGCAAAATTCGACGCCGACCGCGCCGCTGAGTACCTCGTCCAGAGCCGCATTGCGCTGGCAGGTTACGAAGCGTGCCATGAGCTTTCGGCCTGCATGCTGGCGGCGACGCTCGGTCCGGGCAGCGCAGCTCGCGTGCTCGCCGTTGGGGCTGGCGGCGGCGGACAGGAGATTGTCAGCGCCGCATCTCTTGAACCGGACTGGAGATTTGTCGCCGTCGATCCGTCCGCGCAGATGATGGATGTTACGGCGGGGCGGTTGCAGGAGCTCGGGTTCCTCGAGCGGACGGAGATCGCGATCGGCTATGTCGAAGAGCTTCCCGCCGGGCGCGATTTCGACGCCGCGACCTTAATCGGCGTGCTGCATCATCTCCCGGGAAAAAAGGCCAAGGGCGACATTCTTGACGCCATTGCGTCACGGCTGAAACCCGGCGCTCCTCTCATTCTTGCCGGCAATCGCTTTGCCTACGCCGCCGAACCTCTGCTGCTGGCGGCCTGGGCAGAGCGCTGGCGCATGCACGGTGCCAGGCCCGACGAAGTCGAGGCGAAGCGCGCCAAGATTTTGCAGGGCGCGGATCCGCCCGCCTCGGAGAACGAGGTCGCTGCTTTGCTGGAGGCCGCCGGGTTCGGGCCGCCAACATGGTACTTTTCCAGCCTGTTCTGGGGCGCCTGCCTGGCTCGGTATCGCGGCTGACTGCGAGGCCGGGCGAAGTCAGCGCCAGAGCGGGATGGCATCCCGCCCTGGCTTAGTTCATCGGACCGGATATCGTATCCGATCCGATGATCTAACCATCTGTGATTGCATCGGCTTTGCCCCGAAAACCGCAATCCAGTTTTCGGGCCGATGCTTTAGCTCCCGGCGCCGACGCAGGTCGCGGCATTCTGCGGCGTGCAGACATCGAGGCCGGTATAGGTGGGATCCTTCGGGGCGGGTTTGCCGTCCTTCATCTCCTTCAGGAAGAACATGGTCTTGTAGCCCATCTCGAAGGGGCGCTGACCGACTTGGCCCTTGGACAGGCCCGCCTTCAGGAGATCCATCTGGACGGGCAGCGTATCTGCGACGACCAGCGCAAGCGAGCCGTCATCGATGCGGGCCTTATACTTCTCGGCGACCTTGCGATACGCCTGCGGGATGAATTGCGGGAAGCCGCCGGTCGGCACGAAGGCATCGAGCTTGGGGTTCTTGCCGAGCGTATCCTCCATTTGCTGCACCGATAGCGGGAAGTMGTCATTGGTATAGAGCGGGCAACCCGCGGCCTCGGTCCAGCCATGCTGACYGGTGAGCTTTGCCCCAGGCGCGGAGGCCGATTTCGCGCCGGCAAGCGTATCGCGAATCCCTTGCATGCGCTCGTTATGGTTTGCAGCGGCCGCGCCACCCGACTGGATGCAGATCGTGCCACCCTTCGGCTTGATCTGCTGGACGAGCTTCGCGAGATTGACGCCGATGTCGTAGTTATAGGTGCCGACATAGGCGGTGCGCAGGCCCTTGTCCTTCGCAAGCAGGTCGGAATCCCAGGTCAGAACCGGAATTCCCGCCTTTTTGGCGCCCTCGAGCGCCTTGCCCATCGCGGCGGCATTCGACGGCGAGACGGCGATGCCATCGACCTTCTTGGCAATGAGATCGTTGATGACCTGGACCTGTTCATCGCCGCCGCCATGTTCGCCAGGCCCGATATAAAGGCACTCGATCGCGCCGTTGAGTTCCTTCTCGGCCTTCTTGCAGCCGTCGCGGGCCTGATCGAAGAAGGGATTGTTCATGTTCTTGGGAACCAGGGCGAAGACGTATTTCTTGCCCTGAGACTGGGCTTCTCCTCCAACGGCGAGCAGTGCGAGCGCGGCGACACCTAAAGTCAGCGTTTTCATGAGCCTCTCCTCCTGGTGGTTATTGTCGTCCGGTCTTCCTCATGCCGAACCCTTGCCGCGGATCCGCTGCAGCAGAACCGCCAATACGATGAACAGGCCGACGAAGGCGCCCTGCCAGTTGGAATCGACCCCGGCCATGAGCAGGGAATTGCGGATCACCTCGATGAGGGCGGCCCCGATCACGGCGCCGTAGGCTCCGCCCTGGCCACCCATCAGATCGGCACCGCCGATCACGGTCGAAGCGATCACCCGCAATTCATAGCCCTGACCGAGCGCATTGATGGCCGAGCCTTGCCAGCCGACGATGAGAACGGCGCTCAGCGCGGCTGTCAGGCCTGAGACGATATAGGCCTGCAGCTTGATCCGCCGGACCGGCACGCCGGTCAGGCGGGCGGCGTTCTCGTTGCTGCCGATGGCATAGAGATAATTGCCCCAGCCGGTGAAGTTGAGGATGATGCTGAAGATGATGGCCAGCGCGAGCAGCACCCAGACCGGGTTGGCAATGCCGAAGATGGCCCCGCCGCCGATGGCGTTGAAAGTGTCTCCCCAAGGGCCGAATTCGTAGATCATCTTGTTTTCGGACAGGACGATGGCAAGCGAGCGGGCGCCCGACAGCATGCCGAGCGTGACGACGAAGGCCGGCAGGCCGACATAGGAAATCAGCACGCCATTCACGACCCCGACCGCCGCGCCGGTGAGAAGGCCGGCGAGGATCGCGAGCAGCCAATGCCCCTCGGCCTGGAGGACGAGTCCGCTGACGACGCCGGCGAGCCCCATGATCGACCCGACCGACAAATCGATGCCGCCGGTGAGGATGACGGCCGTCATGCCGATGGCCATGATGCCGATGAAGGCGAAGTTTCGCGTGATGTTGAAGAAGTTGTCGGCCGAGGCAAAGGCGTCCGGTTGATCCCATGTCATCACGAGGATCATGGCGATCAGCGCGATCGTCACCCAGAACGGTTGGCTCGCGAGCAGCTTCTGCAGGAGGCTCCGCTCCCTCAGGCCCGTGACGTCATCGATGGCGACGCTGCTCGGGATCGGGCGGAATGTGTCGCTCGACATGGAGGGCTCCTTGCGCAGCATCAGGCGGCCTGGATGGCGCCGGTGATCAGTCCGGTCACCTCTTCAGGAGAACTCGATGCAATCGCCTTGTCCGCGACCTTGCGTCCTCGCCTCATCACGACCACCCGGTCACAGACGGAAAACACGTCCGGCATGCGGTGACTGATCAGAACGACGGCGATGCCGCGATCCTTGAGCCGGTGGATCAAATCCAGCACCTCGGCGACCTGGCGAACGCTGATCGCCGCCGTCGGCTCGTCCATGAGCACCATCTTCGCGTTGGCGAGGCGTGTCCGCGCGATCGCCACAGCCTGGCGCTGGCCGCCGGACATCAGTTTCACGAGATCGCGGGGGCGGGTCTCCGACTTCAGTTCCTTGAACAGCTCTGCGGCACGGGCGTACATCGCCTTGTAGTCAAGGATGACCAGCGGACCGATGCGGCGTTTCAATTCGCGCCCGAGGAAGACATTGGCGGCCGCAGTCAGATTATCGCACAGGGCGAGGTCCTGATAGACGACCTCGATACCGTCGGTCCGGGCGTCGACCGGTCTGCGAAAGTGCTTGACGATGCCATCAAGGCGAAGCTCGCCCTCGGAGGGGAGAAAATTGCCGGCGACAATCTTCACCAAGGTCGATTTGCCGGCGCCATTGTCGCCCATCAAGCCGACGACCTCTCCGGCATCGATCGCCAGATCGATGCCCTTGAGTGCTTCGATCGCACCAAAGTGTTTTGAGATACCCTGAAGCTCCAGAAGCGGCATAGGTCGATTCCACCCTTGTTTCGAGGCGTGCCTCTGCTTCGGGCACTGGCTCAAGCTGCAGTCACTCAAGTCCTTTGTTTCAGCTGCTGCAATTTATGATGGTCAAAATTCCACCAAGGACAGATATTATGTATCAATAAGGAATTTAAAACTTGATGATGCGTCTCAGGTCAGTGGTTGTCGTGTCGTTGCAACAATTTAATTCGAAAATTGATTGCATTTCCGGACCGATGCCGAATTCGCGGGTCMGAATAGTCGAAAGAGGTAGATGTCGGCGCGCACCGCGCTGCTCGCGCAGAGATCCGCCTGCGCCGCTATTGTCATAAGCGCGCCAACGAGGACGTCTGCCGTGCCCCATGCCCTTTTCCTCGAAACGCGTTCTCGGCGGAAGGCTTCGAACACGATCCTACGCTCAATAAACGGCTTCGTCATTCACGCGCGGCCGCCCTCCCGATCTTTGGCTCATCCTCGCGGAGCGTGTCGGATTCCCAGTCGAGCCGGAGCCGGGTTTGGAGCTGGTCGTCATCGTCGCGACAACCCTTCGCCGGGCCATTCAGAGGGGTAGGGGGCGCGCGCAGGTTGAAGGTTATATGCGCTCAGGCGCTCGCGGAAGCCGGAGGAATCTGGCGCAGGCCGAGATCGCGGCAGGCATGGGCTTTGGAGCTGGAGCCGTGGTCGGTCTTGACGCGCGACGGTGACGCCGATCGGCTATCGTTGTATCACTTTCGACGTGACAGGTTGAACGCTGGGAGCTTCGCAAATGCCTTCGTCGCCAAAGCGAGCCTTGCTCTCCACCCTGGCGATGCTCCTTCTTGGGCTGACKACACATTCGCATGCTGAAGAGGTCGTTCAATTCCCCTCGATGACTTATCGCTTGAGCGATTTCCAGAAAGCGCGTGCCAAGGCTCGCGGAGACAGCGGCGAGAATGATCCTGCGGTCGTGATCAGCGGATATCTTTCGAAGCCTATCGGGGAAGGTCKGCACCCGGCGGTTGTTTTGCTGCATGGCTGCGGCGGATTGAGTGCGTCCCATCGACGGGAGGCCGAAGCAATCCGCGATTGGGGTTACGTCGTGCTGGTGCCGGACAGTTTCACCCAACGAGGCATTGAAGACGCCTGCGTGCCTGAAAGGCGCGATAAGGCGCCTCGGGTCGAAGATGCGTTTGGTGCGCTGTTCTACCTCTCAAAGCTACCCTTCGTTGATCCAGCGCGGATCGCCGTCCTGGGCTATTCGCATGGCGGCGGGGTCGCGCTCAGGATTGCGATGCAAACGCATAAGGCGCTCTATGAGATGCCCGACGAACTCAGGTTCAAGGCGGCTGCAACCTATTACCCGCCTTGCGAGATCCTGACCGAGCCCTTGGTCATCCCGACACTCATTCTCATCGGCGACAGGGACGATTGGACCCTCGCATCTGACTGTGAAGCCGCCGCCCGGCGCCAGGTCGGGGGCGCCGAACTGAGCCTCACCGTGTTCCCAGGCGTGTACCACTCATTCAATTTCCCCGTTTTCGCAGAGCCGCGTCAGATCTACGGGCACTGGAGTCGATTTGACGAGGCGGCGAGCAGGCGCGCGACATCTGAACTTCGCGAATTCCTTGAGCGGGAATTGGCTGGATCATCGGACCGGATATCGGATCCGGTCCGATGATCCAGCCTTCGGTGTTTGCATCGGCCTTGTCCCGAAAACCGCAATCCACTTTTCGGGCCGATGCTTTGGATAGCCTCCTTCAAAGCGGTCTTCGTTAGCAAAACCACCGAGCCGGCTTGTGTCGATTTTGCCCCTTGGCGGATGATCGTCTTCTGCATTGGGACGCAGTTGTTAGCGTGTTCAAGCAGCCGCGGCGGATGGCCCTCGAAGCGTTTCCACCCCGTCGCGGTATAGAACCCTTCAGCATCCGAAGCCGCGTTCGCGAACAGGATAATGATCCCGAGCCTGTGCGCGTATCCTCCATCGCGTTCAAGATTCGACCGTGGCCCTGTCCGCGAATGGCGGCAGTGATGGCAACGAGCCTGACGATACCCGTTCCATCGCGTAGATCATCGAGCCTTGAACTTCAGCAGCAGGGGATGGTGGTGGGGCAGTCGCTCTTCCGGACGGGCATCGTCGTAGCCGCTTAGACCCCGTTCCTCCCACAGAACCGCGCCGCGGATAGCGTGGTAGACCCGCCAGTCAGCATCGCTGGCAACGCGAATGAGGGCGTGGTCCATCGAACAAGATTAGCACGTGGACGACCGCTTCCCATCTCGCCTGATCGCACGTCAGCTTCCGAACCAAGGCCGAAGGGGCAAATTCGACCCATAGCCGAACTCCGGGACGTCTGCTTTCGGGCACTGTAGATTGCCCCAGAGTCGCACGCCTAGTCGCAGCGCGGTTTGGCCGGTTTTGCTACGGTCGAACGCAACCGTAAGTTCGGGGGATGGCAGATTTGACCGGGTAGGTCCCAAAAACATCTCTTTCCAGTGCAGTAGTAATTACATTTTCGTGATCACTTTCCAAATCGTAAGGTGCTTAGAATAAAAGAGATTAGCGTTCTTCGCCCAATCCTGGCGGTCTGAATTTGTCGGCATACCTTGATCATTGGACCCTGACCCGGGGGAAGGCGCATAGACTCGAGGACGCAATCGTGAAAATCTTCAACGACTGAACGGCTGACGACATCTCGCGATCGCTCCAAATATTTGAGGCTGTCTATCGATTCGAAAGCAAGCTGCGTCATGGACCATAACCTGATGGAGGCGCAGATCATGAAGGCACGTCAGTATTTGCGGATCGGAACTGGAATTGTCAGCGCGTTGAGCCTTCTTATCGGTTCAAGTTACTTGTCGACAGCGACGGCCCAGCAGATCAACGGCACGCTTGGCCAGCCGAGTGCGACGATCACCCTCGACGGCAAGCAACTCCCCGCGCCGCCTCCTAAATTCGGCGGCGTGATCAAGGAAACCCTCGAGGGCTCGAAAGTCTGGTGGCCGCCGCGCGTGACCCCGCCCAAGGGCGCACCCAATGTGCTTCTCATCATGACCGACGATCAGGGCTATGGCGTCAGCGGGACTTTTGGCGGCGTCGTCCCCACGCCGGCGCTTGACCGCGTCGCAAAGGCCGGCCTGCGCTACACCCAGTTCAACTCGACTGCCCTGTGCTCGCCGACCCGCGCGGCCTTGCTCACCGGCCGGAACCACCATTCGACCGGCAACGGCGTGATTACCGAATTGTCGACCGGATTCCCCGGCTACGACTCGATCATCGGTACCGACAACGCGACCATCGGCGCCATTCTCAAGGGCAATGGCTATCCCACCTCGTGGTTCGGCAAGAACCACAACACGCCGGATTTCCAGTACAGCGTTGCCGGCCCCTACGACCAATGGCCGTCGGGAATGGGTTTTGATTACTTCTACGGCTTCCAGGGCGGCGAGACCGACCAATGGACGCCCTATCTATTCCGTGACCACACCCAGATTTTCCCGTGGGTCGGCAAGCCCGCCTACAACCTTATCACCGATATGGCTGATGAAGCCATCACGCGGCTGAAGCAGCTTGACGCTGCCGCGCACGACACGCCGTTCTTCATCTACTACGCCCCTGGTGGAACCCACTCGCCGCACAACCCCACACAGGAGTGGATCGACAAGTTCAAGGGCAAGTTCGATATGGGCTGGAATGCCATGCGCGATCAGATATTCGCCAACCAGCAGCGTCTGGGGGTGGTTCCCGCGAATGCAAAGCTCACGGATTGGCCAGATAGCCTGCCGAAATGGGACAGCCTATCGGCGGATCAAAAGAAGCTGTTCGCCCGCCAGGCCGAAGTCTTCGCTGCCTACGCGGCCTATACCGACAACGAAATCGGCCGCGTGATCCAGCAGGTCGAGGACATGGGCAAGCTCGACAACACGCTGATCATCTACATCGTCGGCGACAATGGCACGAGCCCGGAGGGAACCCTGTCCGGCACGCCCAACCAGTGGACCGCCTATAACGGCATCCTCGATTTCCCGATCGCCGAACAGATGAAATTCTACGATAGCTGGGGTTCGGCGGCCAGTTACCCGCATATGGCGGTTGCGTGGTCATGGGCCTTCGACACGCCTTTCAAATACACCAAGCAGATCGCCTCGCATTTCGGTGGCACACGTCAGGGCCTGGCGATCAGTTGGCCGGGCCATATCAACGACCCCGGCGGCATCCGCAACCAGTTCCACCACATCATCGATATCGTGCCGACGATTCTGGAAGCCACCCGCATCAAGGCGCCGCAGACGGTCAACGGGATCAAGCAAAAGCCGATCGAAGGCGTGAGCATGGCCTACACCTTCKACAAGGCCAACGCGAATGCGCCCTCGAAGCGAAAGACCCAATACTTCGAAATGATCGCCAATCGCGGCATCTACAATGACGGTTGGTACGCCAACACGACACCGCCGCATGGCCCCTGGATCTTGAACGCGCCCCTGCCGCCGATCAAAGACTACAAATGGGAGCTGTACAACCTGGCGGAGGACTACTCGCAGGCCAACGATCTCGCCGCAAAAATGCCGGGCAAGCTGAAGGACATGCAGAAGCTGTTTGTCCAGGAGGCTGCCAAATACAACGTGCTGCCGCTKGACAACAGGTCGTTCGCAAGAGCGGTCGAGCCGCGGCCGAGCGCCACCGCGGGCCAAACGGTGTTCACCTATACCGGGGTAAATTCCGGCATCCCGATGGCCAACTCACCGAACGTCATTGGCAGATCCTACAAGATCACCGCCGAGGTTGACGTTCCCCAGGGTGGCGGCAACGGAATGCTCGCCACCACCGGAGGGCGTTGGGGTGGATGGGGGCTTTACCTGCTGAACGGCAAGCCGGTGTTCAACTACAACATGCTGATCCTTGCCCAGTATCGCTGGGAAGGCGCGGATGCACTCACACCGGGCAAGCACACGATCGCATTCGAGTACACCTATGACGGACCAGGCATCGCCAAGGGAGGCAGCGGTGAACTGAAGGTGGACGGCAAAATCGTCGCCACCGGGAAGCAGCCCAATTCGATCGCATTCTTGCAGGTCTCCKACGAGACCTTCGACATCGGCGTCGATACACGCACGGAGGTTAACGCCAAGGACTACCAGGTGCCGTTCGCATTCGACGGCAAGATCGACAGGCTGACCGTCAATCTCGGGCCGATGCAACTGGCCAAGGCGGACCAGAGGAAATTGCGGGAAGCGGCCGCTCGGGCGAAAGACTAGGAATACTTGGCTCACGCAGTTGGAAAGTGGCGCCGGATCACTCCGGCGCCACTTATCTCGGGGTGAAGTTCCCCCCGCCGAACCTTCAGCCGTGCTTCACCGGGGAGGCGCAGACATTCGCAAGCGATCTGGCCGATGGTCTCGACTGCACAGGTCAAGGATAGAGCGCCGCCGCGGCATGAAATATCAACCGGAACTCTCGCGCATGCGCGCCGCCGCCTTCCTTCCCGTGACGGGTGAAACTCCAGATGACCATGAGAACTCTGCAAACCGCGACCGCAGTCGTCGAGGCCGGTGCAGGCCTGGCGCTGTTGGGCGTTCCATCGGTCACGGCGTGGCTATTGCTTGGGGCGGCGCTCGACGCGCCCGTCGCCGTGAGCCTGGTGCGCGTTGGCGGCGTCGCAATACTTGCGCTCGGTGTCGTCTCCTGGCTGGCGCGCGCCGATGCGCAGAGCCTCGCCTCGCGCGGAGTGGTCATCGCAATGCTGTTCTATAACATTGCAGTCGCCAGCGTGCTCGTGTTCGCCCGCTTTGGCCATGGACTGCACGGCATGCTGCTGTGGCCAGCGGTCGCTTTTCATGCGGCGATGGGCGTCTGGTGTGTCCTAAGTCTGTTGAGAAAGGACAAGGGTCTCCTGCGATAGCCGCGCGAGGATCACCGTGGCATGCTCTGCCCGAGCAGTCTGATTTCTGCTTTCGGCGATCAGACCAACACCGGTTTCCACCCTCCTGCGACCTTCGGAACGTCCGGTCATTGGCAGTGGCCCGGCGGGCCAGGAGCGGATGGTGGTCTTTGCTACCTCATTCCGCTTCAAAGGGTGGGGTGAACCGATTGAACGTCCTGATCTCGAGATGGATCAGTTCGCCTGGGAGGGCGCGCTCGTAGCGGCGCACCGATACCGTTAGCGGGGGCAGGGGGGGCCGAACCATTCGACGCTCGCTGCGGCGAGGCCGGATCGGGCTCAGGGCGAGCGATCGTCCCGGAGCCGTTCCGGCACCGCGTTTGCTACTGGTTGATCTCGGGCTCGGCGAGTTTCGCGAGCTTGCGCAGGGATTCCTGCCAGCCGAGATAGCAGGCCTCGGTGGGGATCACGTCCGGCACGCCCTCTTGCTCGATAGTCACCTCGGTGCCGACGGACACGGCCTTCAAATTCACCGTGACCTTCATCTCGCCCGGCAGGTTCGGGTCGTCGAACCTGTCGGTGTAGACGAGGCGCTGACCGGGAACGAGCTCCAGATAGGTTCCGCCGAAGGCGTGGCTGTGCCCCGTGGTAAAATTCCGGAACGACATCCGGTGGTTGCCACCGACCTTCGCATCGAGCTCATGGACGGTGCAGGTGAAGCCGTAAGGGGGAAGCCAGCTCGCAATCGCGTCCGGTTCGAGGAACGCGCGGTAGAGCTTCTCGGGCCTGGCGGCGATGACGCGGTGCAGTCGGATGGTGCTCGGCATGGATCTCTCCTTCTGGTTCGGTCTTAAGGTGTTCGGTTCTCTCCTGGCGGGCGGTCCTTCACGCTCGACACATCTACGACGAACGGGCTGGTGAGAATTCGACAGCGCATCTTAGAAAAATCCAGAGCACCGGGATGCCTGCAAGCCCTTTGCGAAGACCTTTCCGAAGGTCGCCGCGCTGCCCGGCGAACGAAGGCTCAGCCTGTTGCCTTGGCGATCGCCTCGGCGAGCCCGCCCGGATTGTCCCACGCCATCGAATGGCCCGCCTGGGGCACGATCGCGACGCCGCATCCCTCATCCGGCAAGCCATCAAATTCGGGGGCTGGCAGCGAGCGCTCTCCGACGAGGAGTGTTTTTCGCGTGGTCAGGCTGCCGAGCATTTCGCGCCATGTCGGGTTGCATCCGGCGATCAGCGATACTGCTTCCCGGTGGACTGCGAACGGGGCGCTGATGGCCAATGAGGCAGCCCAGACCGTATTGCCGACCGCCCTTGCAGTCGCGACGGTCGCCGCATGGCCGCGCGCCACGAACTCGCCCTCGGACATGTCGGCGATTGCCTTGCTGAAGAAGCCACCGCCCGGCTCCAGATTCGGTTCGCCAAGCACGAGCGCTTCGACCTTGGGGAGCAACGCAGCCAGGGTGATCGCCACTGCCCCTCCCATGCTGTGACCGAAGAGGCTGACAGGCCCCTCGCAGACGCTCCCGATGAGCCCGGCAACCGAGCGAGCATGGCCTTCGATGGAATAGCAGAAGTCTGCCGGCCTTTCGCTGAAGCCGGAGCCGAGCAGATCGACCAGTATCGCCCGGCGCCCGGCCAAGGCCGTATCCGCGATCACGCGCGGATAGTCACAGGATGACGCGCAGCCGAGACCGTGGATGAATACCAGGGGCGTGCCGGTCCCCGGAATGTCCTGATACAGGATATTGGCGGACGCCGTCTTCACCCAGAAAGCCTTCACGACCCGCTCCATCACATGCCAGGGCAGCTCCGCTAACCCGGAGTGCCGCCGCACCATGTCAGCATGATCTGGGAAGCCGGCGGAAGGGGCGCCCGGGACCGTCCGGTTTCCGGGGAGTGGCGGATGCCCGCGTGTGGCGCGCAGCAGCGCCTCTTACCGGGGCTCGGGAGGCGCCCACCGCCTGGTTCAGAACGAGAGACGCCGTACTGGCGACTCGCTCTTAGCTCGCCGTCTGAAAGGAATTTCCTTACTGTAAGGAGCTTCCTTACAGGAGTTCCGCATGATCACGAGCAAGCTGACATCAAAGGCGCAGACGACGATTCCGCAGCCCATCCGGGCCGCGCTGCATCTGCGCGAGGGCGACGAGATTGCCCATAGAATCGAGGGCGACACGGTCGTGATCCGCAAGGCACCGGCAGCAGCCCCGGCCGAAGACCCGTTTGGCACATTCAGCGAGTGGGATAGCGACGCCGACCGGAGAGCCTATGCCAAACTCTGAGTTCAGCCAGGGTGACGTTGTCCGTGTGCCGTTCCCCTTAAACGACCGCAACACCCGCCAGCATCGGCCGGCGCTTGTCGTCAGCCATGGCGGCGTAGGGGAGGGCGAAGGCCTGTTGTGGGTGGTCATGATCACCAGCGCCGAGAACCGGTCATGGCCGGGCGACGTGTCGCTGGGCCTGACTTATGGCGAGGTCGGGTTGCCGGCGCCATCGGTTATTCGCCCATGCAAAATCGCGACGATCGAGGCAGGCCACGCGGAGAAGCTGGGCCGGATCAAGCCGACGACAATGGCCCAGGTTGGAGATCAACTGCGGACGTCTATGGGCGTTTAGAGGCTGCTCTGGATTAGCGCTCGCGCCGGTAATGCGTGGCGACGGCGCCGCTGCGGAGCGGCGTGGCCGAGATCAGCTCGAGCCGTCGCGTGCTGGGCAGCCCGCTCTGGTAGAGGGTTGGGCCGTGGCCGGCGATCCTGGGATGGACGAGGACCTTGTACTCGTCGATCAGATCCAGCCGGTCCAGCTCGGTCGCGAGCTTGCCGCTACAGAGGAGCACGCCGGCCGGGGTCGCGTCCTTGAGCCTCTGCACGCCCGTGCGCAGGTCGCCGGCGATGTGGTGGCTGTTGGTCCAGGGGAAGTCCGTTCGCGTCGACGACACCACGTATTTCGGCTTGGCGTCCAGCTTGACCGCCCACTCGCGTATCGCCGGCGGCGCCTCCACGTCGCCGCGAGCGACCGCCGGCCAGTGGCTCTCCATCATCTCGTAGGTGACGCGGCCCCACAGCATCGCCCCGCCCTCGTCCATAAGGCGGGTGAAGAAGGCGTGCGTCTCGTCGTCGGCAATTCCCTCCTGGTGGTCGACGCAGCCGTCCAGGGTGACGTTGATGCTGAAGGTCAATTGTCCCATGCAACGAGCCTAAGCCATCCGCTCGAAAAGACGTAGGGCTATTGCTCGCGGTTGATGTTCAACTTCCGCTACGGGGCGATTCCGGAAGTGGCGGCGGCCCGCCAGCAACGTTTGAGATGGGTGGTKAGCGGCCGTTCGGCGACGTGCCGATAGCTGACATTGCGTGGCGTCGAAGCGATCGTCTGGACACCATCGAGCGGCCGCGTCTCGGCCGCTMGATCGGCGCTGGCGCCGTCGCGGGTTTCTTAGAAATTCACCCTGAGCTGGGCAGTGCCGCCGACACGTTGCGTGTTCCCGGACAGCTCCGAGTCGACGCGCATGCCGAGGCTGACGGTTTGGCTGAGCTTGATATCGGCTCCCGCCGCGAGCAGCGCCGCATTGCGGTCGGGCCTGGCACCGCTCACCGCGAAGCTCGCGCCGGGCAGGCCGTTGAGCGCGGCGGTGAGGTCGGCGTCGCGCTGGTAGTAATGCGCCCAGGCGGCGCGGACGAAGCCGGTGACGGGAGATGCGCCCGCGATCAGGTTGGCGTCGAGCTGCAGGCCGAGCTCGCTGCGGCTGGTGATGTCGATGCGCCGCGGCAGCGTCAGCATGCCGGCGGTCGCGCCCATCCCGTCGCGCTCGACCGCAGCCGGGCTGTTCGCCCGCACCGCCTGGAAGGCGGCGAGCGGCGAGAGCGTCAGGCCACCCCAGCCGGCCACCGGCAGGCTCGCCTCGATCCGGCCGGACCAGGCCTGCGTCGCATAGGAGGCGGCCACGCCGGTGCGGCCCAGCGCCGGGATGGCGCGGCTGGTGGCGGTGTCGAGCCGGGCATAGCCGAGCGCGCCGGCGAGGTTGACGGAGCCAAGCGTGGTGCGGCCGTAGAGACCCGCCTGGAAGACATCGGCCTGCGCCTTGCCGAGCCCGCCCGAGAGCGAGGCACGCGACTGGCCACCCGCGACTGCGGCGCCCATGACCGTGCTGGAGCCCAGCCGGATGTCGGCGCCGACCGCGACATGTGCATCGGAGAGGTTGCGGTTGACCGAACCCACGACCCGGTCGCCGTCGGTTCGTCCGGTCGAGCCGAAAGTCGCGCCCCAGAGCGTGAAGCGCGCCGGATCGAAGGTCGGGCGTCCCGGCCCATCCTGCCTCGATGGCAGGTCGGCTGTGAAGCCGGCCACGCCGGCAGGGCCGCCGGGCGCTCCTGAGAGCCGGCCGCTGCCCGAGCCGTCCAGCATGGTGCGCAGGAATTGGTCTGAAGCGACATGCGCCATCGCGGGCGCCGCCGTATGGACCTCGCCCGAGAGTGAGTTCACAGCCGCCGGGATCGCCGCCGCCGGCAGGTTGTAGATCCCGAACAGCGCGGACGGGTCGACGCCATTGGCCACCGCACTGTCGATGGCCGAAGCGACCGAGGCGGCGTTGCGCGGCGCTGTGACGCCGAGCGTCGGCGTCACGATTGGCGCCAGCGGCTTCGGCGTCAGCGTCAGCAGCACGTCGTTGCCGGTGTAGCTCACCGCAGGGGTGACACCGTCGCCGAAGGAGCCGGTCGTGTCGACCGGGCCGAAGCGCGTGCCGCCGAGCCCGCCCGCTGCCGAGAGCAGCGTGTAGGGTGCGGAGAAGCTGTAGGCGCCGCCGAGCGGCACGATCCGCAGCGTACCCGCCAGCGAGGCCGTGCCGGTGACGTTGACCCGGTCCGCGACAGTGCCTTGCACCTCGGCGATATAGGTCGAGGCGACGCCCATCACGAGGCTGCCGTTGACGGTCAGCGTCCCCGGCGAATTGCCCGGCGAAAGCGTGCCGCCGATCGTGGTCGCGCCGACCGAGCCGGAGCCAGCGAGCGTCGCACCCGCATGCACGATCACCGGCGTCGCGACCGAGCCGTCGACGACGAGGCTGCCACCGAACACCTGGGTCACGCTCGTGTAGGTGTTGGTTCCGTTCAGCGTCAGCGTGCCGGTACCGGTCTTGAGCAGCGAGCCCGCGCCCGAGATCGTGCCGGAGAAGGTCGTGCTGCTGTTGTTGCCTCCGGCGGTCAGCGTCGTGCCACCCAGGAGCACGTCGCCCGTGCCGGACAGCGAGCCGACCGTCTGGGCGATGCCGTTGAGATCGAAGACCGCCCCGGCCGAAATCTGCACCGCCGTCTGGTTCGGCAGGACGCCCACCCCGCCCATCCGTAGCGTGCCTTGCTGGATCCAGGTGGCGCCGGAGTAGGTGTTGGTCCCCGACAGCGTCAGGACCCCGGCGCCCGTCTTGGAGAGCGTGCCCCCGCCGCTGATGACGCCGGCCAGGCCAAAATCCAACGAACCGGTATCGACGAAGGCGGTGCCGCTCGACAACGCCACGGCGTTGGCCAGCGTGAGAGCAGGGGCGTTGGCACGAAGCGTCGTCCCGCTCGCCATCTGCAGCGTGCCTGTGCCGAGCGCGCTCGCCGATCCGACGGCGAGGGTGCCGGCGTTGAGCAGCGTGCCGCCGGAATAGCTGTTGGCGCCGGACAGCGCCAGCGTGCCGGCACCGACCTTGGTCAGGCTGGTCCCGACGCCATCGATGATGGCCGAGCCGATCGCAGCGGTGACGCCGGCTGCCGTGTTGATCGTGCCGCCACCGGCGACGCCGAGGCCGAGAGAACCTCCGGTCAGCAGATAGCCGTCGCTGGTGAACTGCAGCGTGTCGAAGTTTTGCGTGCCGGACACCGTCACCGTGCCGGCTATGCCCTGGAACACGCCGACCGAGCTCAGCCACGGGGCATTGAAGCCCACCTCGCCCGGCGCCACCGCCCAGTTGGTGTTGCCGCCGTTCCAGGTGCCCGTGCCGCCATCGACGGCACCGTTGCCGGTCTGGTCGGCGCCGTCCCAGAACTGCAGGATCTGGCCGGCCCCGAGCACGGCAAGATTGACTTGCGGCGGCAGGCCGGCAGGCATGCTGTAGACCGTCCCGGTCGCGCCCGCGACGCTGGGCGCGGTCAGGGCAAGCGACGAGAAGCTGCCGCTGATCGTGCCGCCGCCGGTGACGTCGAACAGGCGATAATAGCCGGCCGAAGCGACATTGGCCGTGAGCGTGCCGCCGAGCGTCAGGTTGCCGGCCGCCCCGCTGCCGTTGATGATGATGTGGTCGTTGGTCGCGCCGCCCGCGACTCCAGGGGTGCCGAGTTCGAACACGGTGTTCGAGCCGGCATTCAGCGCCAGCGATCCTACCGTGAGCGTGCCCGGGCTGTTGCCCGCCGACAGCGTTCCGCCGGAGGCGACCGTCACCGCTCCCGCGATCGAACCCGAACCGCCAAGCGTCGTGCCGCTGCCGACGCTCACGCTGGACGAAGCCAGCGAGCCGTTCACGATCAGCGTGCCCCCGTTGATCGTGGTTGCGCCGGTATAGGTGTTGGCGCCKGTGAGCGTCCAGGTGCCTGCATCTATCTTCGTCAGCCCGCCTGTCCCCGTAGCGATCACCCCGGATGCGGTCCCTGTCCCCGGGCCGGCGAGGGTCAGGTTTTGGCCCGAGCCGGTAATGCCGCCGGAGACGGTCAACGTACTTGGAAAGGCCAAAAGGCCGGCGTTGATCTGGCTGTCGGCGGCGAGAGTGATGTCTCCGCCATAGGTGTTCGTACCACCGCCCGCTTGCAGGGCGCCGAAACCACCTGTGCCGCTGCCCGAGAGCGTGAGCGCCTCCCCGACGATGTTGACGCTGCCGCCGAGTATAAGGGACGCGCCCGATGCCACCACCGTTCCGTTCGCCGTCGAGCCGAGACCGAGACTGTTTGTCACGAACAGGCTGCCCGAATTCACGGTAGTGAGGCCGGAATAGGTGTTGGCGCCTGCCAGGGTCCATTGGGAGCCGGACTTCGTGATCGAGCCGGAGCCGATGGCGATCACGCCACGGATGGTGCCGCCATTGTTGCTGGAGCCGCCAAGCGTCAGATCCGTGTTGGATCCAGTGATGCCGCCCGAAAGATTCAGCGAGCTCAGGTTCTGGACATTGATGCTGCTGGATGCCGCAAGGGAGATCGCGCCCTGGAAGGCGTTCGCGCCAGAATTCAAGCTGGTGAGAGCGCCGCCCCCCGACACGCCAGTCCCCGAAAGCGTCAGAGCCTCGGCGCCGACGGTGATACCGCCCGTCAAGGCGAGCGTCGCACCCGAGGCGACCGTCGTTCCGCCGGAAACCGCGCCGAGGCCACTGGCGTTGGAGACCGTGAGCGTGCCCGCCGAAACCGTCGTCAAACCCGTATAGATGTTCGCACCGGACAGGGTCAGGCCGCCGGTACCTACCTTGGTGAGGCTGACCGGACCCTGGATCACGCCGGCATAGGCGGTGTCCGAATTCAGGCCGCCAACCGACAGAGTTGGTGCCGCCCCCCCGGGTCGTATGATCCCGGTGCCTTCGATCGAACCGATCGACAGCGTATCACCGGCGCCCATGGCCAAATTCAGAAATCCGCCCTGGCCAATAAATCGCGAGCCCGCCGCCGAGCTCCCGGCGCCGAACTGCATCGCGCCGTCTGAATCCGCAATGAGCGCCATCGGGCCGGTAACCGTGCCCGAGATGATGAACCCGCCCGCCGCTCCTGCAAACAGCGTCTGCTCGAAGGTCGAATTATTGGTGACGTTGGTGACATACAGAGCCGAGCCGGGGGCTGTCGACAGCGTGTAGGCGAGCGCGTTGTTGTTGTACTCGAGCAGCGTGAGCGAACCGCCGGACGCGGTGACATTTCGCTCTGCCGTCGGGCTGTTCGTGAAGGTCGCCGTATCCGTAGGCACGGTACCGCCAGCCCAGTTCGAACCGAGGTTGAAGTTTCCGCTGCTGCCCAGCCAGTCCGCCGCATGCGCCGTGCCGGGGGCCATCACAGGCGTGGCAGCGACGGCGAGCGCCAGACCGCTCACCATCGTTGTGTCCACCAGCGCACCCCGCCAACGCGATAGCGTATTGGCGGCGACGTCACGGCTCCTCGAAGGCATCATTTTATGCCACAGCCCCGCAGCGATGACGCCGGTTGCGAGCACGGATGGGGCGGTGAAGGATGTCGTCTCGCGCAGGGCGCGGCGTAGGCAGGAGATCATAGGCTCTCACGGTAGGCATAGGCCGTCGCCGTTAGCCCGCGACGCAGTCTGTGCAGACTAGCGATTTAAGATCTTGGTGCACCTGCTTTCTGACATTGCGGCCTTGCGGCATTGTCGCGCCCCGCGGCGATTCAGCAACGAGGACGGACGAACCCTCAGCTATCACGCCTCCCAGAAGAGCAGCCATTGCAGAACCCAATGCGTCTAGCTGTCCGCGCAGCCATACAGTGTACCGGCGTGCTCGTGACGCGGCGGCGGAACAGAGGTCTGCTTTCGGGCGGAGACCCAAGCTCTGGCGGCGAGCGGCCGGATGGGCTCTGCCTCCATCGACACGTGGGGCCAAATTCGTCGCCATCACTGCTATAGTGGACGCGAATGCGGGAGATGTCCCGGCGAAGCAGGAGCAGATCGTGGCCGAGAGATTTGAACGGCATCGCCAACCCTGGACCCATGAGGAACTGGAGAAGCTGAAGCTGCTCGCCAGGAAGGGCATGGCCCTGAAGGCGATTTCGAAGGCGATKACCCGCAGCGAGGAATCCATCAAGGACCGCGCGAAACAGGATGGCATCGGGATCGCCAAGCTCCGCTAGACCATCGGACCGGACAACCTATCGCGTCCGGTGATCCAACCCTTTGTGATTGCATCGGCTTTGCCCCGATCCGCAATCCGCTCTTGCGGCCGATGCTTTGGCCCTTTGGAGGAGGCGACCCGTGCCGACATTCGTGACGATCGGGTATGGAGACCGTGAGGGCTACGACCGTACCCCGGTGGCCGTTCGAGATGCAGCCCACGCCCATGATGCGGCGTTGCAGAAAGACGGAGTGTTGATGGGTATCGCGGGCGTTCCCGTGCAGGTGCGCAATCCCGACGCTGCCCAGGTTGAAACGGCCGATGGCCCATTCATGACGTCGTCATTGCCGGTGGCGGGCTTTGCCATCATCGAAGCCGCCGATCTGGCCGAGGCCATCGCTATGGTTTCACGAACGCCCTGCGCCGTGGCCCATGGTGTCGTCGAGGTGTGGCCGCTCGAGCAGCGCTCATGAAACGGCACGTCGCGCTGTGCTCAAGCGATGGCGCTGCCGGGGACATGCAGCCATGACTGTCCCGTTCGGTTCCAGGGGATAGTCGCGGCACGGCCGGGCAAAGGTGTAAGCGCTCAGGCGCTCTCAGGAGCCGCAGTGGCCTGGCGCGGCAGGCTGATCCGGGCCAAGAGGCCGCGCGGCTGGTTGTCGTGCAGGCTGAGCTCGCCATCATGGGCGGCCGCGATCGACCGGGTGATGGCGAGGCCGAGGCCAAACCCTTCTGAATCGATCCGCCCGCGGGCTTCGTCGCCGCGCATGAAGGGTTCGAGCAGGCGCAATCGATCGGCTTCCGGAATACCGGGGCCATCGTCGGCCACCTCGATCAGGAGGGCATCGGGTTCGTCGCGAAGGCGGATGATCACCTGCGTGCCATGGCGCACCGCGTTCTCGACGAGATTGGTCACGGCGCGCTCCAGCTGCTGGGCATCGCCTGTCGCGACGAGCCGTCGCGGCCCCTCATAGCGCGTCGATTTGCCGATATCGCTGAACTCGTCCGCGACGGTCTGGAGCAGGCTCGAAAGGTCGACAGCACCGCGCTTCTGGCGCCGGTCGACATCGCGCAGATAGGACAGCGCGCCCTGCACCATGGTGCCCATATGCTCCAGATCGCGGGTGAACTGAGCGCGCAGGACGTGGTCCTCGATGAACTCGACGCGCAGGCGCATGCGCGTGATCGGCGTCCTGAGGTCGTGGCTTATCGCCGCCAGCATGCGCGTGCGGTCGGCAAACAGCGCATGGATACGGTCCCTCAAGCGGTTGAGGGCGCGCGCGGCGGTGCGGACTTCGAGGGGCCCTTCCTCAGGCAGCGGCGAGGGATCGCGGTCGATCGAAAACTCCTCGGCAGCCGAGGCGAAGCGCGCGAGCGGCGCCGTGATGCCCCGCGAGGCCCAGAGCGTCAGCGCGCCGATATTGAGCCCGAGCACGATGATCGTGGCGACCACCAGAATGGAGATGGGGCGCGGTGGCGGTGTCCCCATTCCACCGGGCGCGATCTCGACATCGAGGCCCGTGCCGTCGGGAAGCCGGATCGCATAGCCTTGCGGCGGCCTGTCCCCGTCAGGCCCCGGGTTCGGCTGCACCGCAAAACCCTCGCCCAGGCGCTGCGCCATGCCCTCCGCGGCGAAGGGATGCGGCTGCGCTGGCAAGGGGGCGGGGTCCTTGGCCGATAGCGTGAACCGGTAGCGCCGGTCGGCCGTGTTCGCGGTCTCGACGACCATCTGGCGCAGCTCAGGCGGCGTCCGGGCCAGCAGCTTGGCGATCGTCGCCACGCTCTCATAGGCGGGCGGGCCCGGTCTGCCGCGGGGCGCCTGCCAGACCAGCGTGACGGAGAGAACGAGATAGAGCAGGCCGATGACCCCGATCACGAGCAGCGCGATCTGGCTGCCGATCCGCGCGGGCAGGCGAAACGGGTGGATCATTGCCGGGCGACGGCGGGCGTGAAGAGATATCCGCCCGAGCGGATCGTCTTGATCAGTTCGGGCTCGCGCGGCTCGCGCTCGATCTTCTGGCGCAGGCGGCTGATCAGGATATCGATGCTGCGTTCGAACGGGGTGGCGGGGCGCCCCTGCGTCAGATCGAGCAGGGCATCGCGCGCGAGCACGCGCCCGGGCCGCTCGCACAACACCCGCAGCAGATCGAACTCGGCGCCGGTGACAGTGACACGGACATTGTCGGGATTGGTCAGCTCGCGGCTATTGGCATTCAGCGTCCAGCCCGCGAAGGAAAAGGAGCCGGGAAGCTCGTCCGGATCGGCCTGTCCGCCGCCCCGTCGCCGCAGCACCGCCCGGATGCGGGCCAGGAGCTCGCGCGGGTTGAACGGTTTGCCGAGATAATCGTCGGCCCCCATTTCGAGGCCGATGATCCTGTCGATATCCTCGCTGCGGGCCGTGAGCATGATGATCGGCAGCTGCGTCGTCAGGCATAGCCGCCGGCAGATCGAGAACCCGTCCTCGCCCGGCAGATTGAGATCGAGCACGATCAGGTCGAACCGGCCGTCCCGCAGAATCCGGTCCATCTCGCGCCCGTCGCGCGCGGCCGAGCTCCGCATGCCGTTCTGCGCGAGGTAGCGCGCGACCAGCGTGCTGATCTCGCGATCGTCCTCGACGATCAGGATATGCGCCGATGCGCTCACGTCAGGTTTCCAGGTTTCAACCGCTGCGAGCATATCGGAGGCGCGGGGCCCATGCAGCCGTCATCGTGGCTAAAGCGTCGGCAGGGCCGAAGCATCGGCCGGAAAAGTGGATTGCGGTTTTCGGGGCAAAGCCGATGCAATCACGGTTGGTCCGATGATCTAAGGCCGATAGGCGAGATCGCGACATCTGATCGTGCCGTCCGCAGCGATCCGGACTGCGCCGATCGCTTGCTCCCGCCCCGTCACCGGATCGCGATAGACCATGCGACTGCAGGCCGAGGCAGTGTCGGCGGTGTCGGCCCCGAAGATGCGCAAGAGCACCACGCTGATCCACATGGCTGCTGCGGCGAGGCCCCCCAGGGCGCGCCTCAGCGACGAGCCCGGCCGCAAGGGTGAAGGGATATCCGGCATAGGCGCTCCGACGTTGCGTGAGCCTGCCGGATAGGTCGCGTTTGTGGCCCCAGTGCCGAACGGATGTTGCTGGAGTGTTTCCGTTTGTATCCCTAGGCGCATCCTCCGCATCTGGCGCAGGATGGAACTGGCGCCTTGTCGATATGTCGGGCCAGCTACTCGGCATCGCCCTGCATCGACGGGTGGGCACTCCTGAAGGCAGGGTGCTCGTTGCACAATCGCTCGACCCGCAGGATGCGCGTGCAATGGTCGATCGGCACCTGGAAACGCCGCGCGGCGTAGAGCTGGGGCAGCAGGTAGACATCCGCCAGGCCGGGCAGGGGGCCGAAGCAATAACCCTCATCGCCGATAAGCGCCTCGACTGCGCTGAGCCCCTGTCCGATCCAGGTGGCKATCCAGGCCGCAACCTCCGGCTCGGCCTGCCCAAGATTCTGCCTGAGATAGGATAGCGGTGCGACGTTGTGGAGGGGATGAATGTCACAGCCGATGATCGCTGCGACGGCCCGGACCTTCGCACGCAAGACCGGGTCGCGCGGGAGGAGCGCCGGAGCCGGACAGGTCTCCTCGAGATATTCGATGATGGCGGGCGATTGGGTCAGGATGGTGCCGTCGTCGAGTTCCAGTGCCGGCAACCGGCCTTGCGGGTTGAGCGCGCGATAGCTCGCGCCATGTTGCTCTCCGCCGTTCCGGACGAGATGAACGAAGCGCGGCGTGACTTCGAGCCCCTTGAGCGCGAGCGCAATGCGAATGCGGTATGACGAGGTGGACCGCCAATAGGTATAGAGTTTCATCCTGCCTCCCCCTCGACGCGGAACGATGACGGCCGGGCCTTGATCGAAACCAGGTGGCGCCGGCTATATACATGAGGGCCAGTACATAGGCTGCCAGCGCCGCTTGTCCGACCCGCAAAAGCTGGCGGTAACGGGGGACGCTATAGCTCCGAAAGCGAACCCCAGTCCGGCACATGGGCGGCGAGCTTGTCGAGCAGCTGATCGAGTTGTCTTCGTTCTGGTTTGGACAGGCAGGACAGCATCGCCGCCTCGCGAAGTTTCAACGCCGGAATGTAGCGCTGATACAGGGCTCGGCCGGGATCGGTCAGGAAGAGCCGCTGACGTCGGCTGTCGGCTTCATCGGTCAGACGTCGGATCAGCCCCTTCTTCTCCAGCGCGATGGCCGCACGGCTGACGCCCGCCTTGAGATGACCMGAGAATTCGCAGAACTCGGCAGCGGTGATGCCTTCGCGGGAATGCAGCGCCAGCAGGATCACGATCTCGGGGCGCGTCAGGCCGAATTCGGCCTCGATCCGCCGGAATGACGGCTCGCGGTAGAAGTTCAGGATGTAACCGATCCTGTAGGCCGTTGGTATCTCGGTGCCTCCGAGCATCGCGCGCAGGCCCTCCTCGCTACCCACCCCGGCCACGTCCAGGTCCGTCGCTTCCAGGTCCGTCGCTTCTGAATTTCGTCTCATATGAGACTTTTTTGTTGCTGTCATGACATCGCAGTCGTAGCATTCCGGACAATGAGAGGACTTGGCGATGCCGCCCAGTCCCGGGGGAGGATCGCATGGATATCCCGGTTCCCGCCAGCGCTCGCCCCGCCGCGACAGGCGTGTCGTTCGGGCGAGCATTCTTCGCTGCAACCGGATCGCTGCCGATCTATGTCGACCATATCGCCGCGATAGCCGGGCCCAGGCGCTTGCCCGTCGTCATGGTCCATGGCGGCTGTCACACCGGCCAGTGCTATCTCGCGACGCCGGACGGGCGCCAGGGCTGGGCGACCCGCTTCGCGGCAGTGGGGCGCGACGTTTTCGTGGTGGACTGGCCCGGCCACGGCCGCTCGCCGGCGTGCGGGAATCTGGCGACCCTGTCGACCCGCGAGATCGCGCAATCCATTCTCGCCCTTGTGGAGATGGTGGGGCCGGCCGTCCTCCTGGTCCACTCCGCCAGCGGGCCGATGGCGTGGTGGATCGCGGAGCGGGCCCCTGGCGCGGTCGCGGCCGTGATCGGCGTTGCGCCGGGCGCGCCGGCCAACATCCTCCCCGTGCTGCCCGACGACCCGGAAGCGATTGCGAAGCTCAGGGACGATGTCAGCCTGGGCTGCCCTGTGATGCTGCCCGAGGACAGGCCGGTCGTGGTCGGCGAGGCGTTCATGCGKAGCTTCTGGGCCAACGCTCCGCGCTTTCCGCGTCAGGCCTTCGAGCAGTATCGGCTCTCGATTGTCCCGGAGAGCGCGCGGCTGTTCAACGAGCGCTTCAACATCGGCGGGCGCGGCTTGCGGATCGCGGATCCGGCCGCGCTGGCCCGGACGCCGATCCTGATCGTCACCGGTGATCACGATCCACGCCATCCGCGCGCGATCGACGAGGCGACCGCCCGCTATCTGGGGGCGGAGTTCCTGTGGCTGCCGGACGAGGGCATCTCCGGCAACGGCCACATGCCGATGATCGAGGACAACAGCGACGCCATCGCGGACCGGCTGCTTCTCTGGCTGGCCGGCCGGGAACTCTGAACCCCTGTTTCAAGCGAACCGCAGCAAGCGGACCAGTCCTGGGAGGACACTCATGAAGACGCTGCTACTGGCCGGAGCCCTGACCGCATTCGCCTGCACGACCGCCGCCGAGGCGCAGGTGAGCGACGATGTCGTCAAGATCGGCGTCCTGACCGACATGGCCGGAGTGACGGCCGATATCACCGGCAAAGGCTCGGTCGTCGCGGCCGAGATGGCGGTCAAGGAGTTCGGCGGAACCGTGCTCGGCAAGCCGATCCAGATCGTCACGGCCGACCATCAGCACAAGGCGGATGTCGGCACCACGGTCGCGCGACAGTGGTTCGACATCGACAAGGTCGATGCGATCGTCGACGTGCCGAACTCGGCGGTGGCGCTGGCGGTGCAATCGCTGGCACGGGAGAAGAAGCGCATCGTGATGTATTCGGGTGCCGGGACGACGGCGCTGACCAACGAGCAATGCTCGCCTTACGGTTTCCACTGGACCTATGACACCTATGCCGTCTCGCGCGGCACTGCGTCGGCGGTCGTCAAGGCCGGGGGCAACACCTGGTTCATGCTGGCCTCCGACTACGCCTTCGGTCATCAGCTGCAGAAGGACGCGACCGACGTGGTCGAGGCCAATGGCGGCAAGGTGCTCGGCGCGGTTCGTCATCCCCTGAACAATGCCGATTTCTCCTCGTTCCTGCTCCGGGCCCAGGCCTCCGGCGCGAAGGTGATCGGCATCGCCAACGCCGGCAACGACACGGTCAATGCCATCAAGCAGGCCGGCGAGTTCGGTCTGGCCGAGCAAGACCAGTCTCTCGCGGCATTGATCTTTTTCCTGCAGGACGTCCACAGCCTGGGGCTGAAGGCGACGCAGGGCACGTATCTGACCACGGCGTCCTACTGGGACATCGATGACGCCTCGCGCGCCTGGTCGAAGCAGTTCATGGAGCGGACCGGGATGATGCCCTCGATGCTGCATGCCGGCGTCTACGGCTCCGTTCGGCATTACCTCAAGGCCATCAACGAGGCCGGCACCGACGATCCCGACAAGGTCGCCGCCGCGATGAAGGCGATGCCGATCAACGACGCTTTCACGAAGGGGGCGACGATCCGCGCAGATGGCCGCGTGCTGCGCGAGATGTATCTCGCCCGTGTCAAGAAGCCGGCGGATTCCAAGGGGCCGTGGGATTATTTCGAGATCGTGCGAACGATTGCGCCGGAAGAAACCGTCTGGCCGCTCTCCCAGAGCAAGTGCCCGCTGCTTCCGAAATAGCTGCGGCGGMCCGGCGACTGAAGGTACCTCCATTGTAATGGAGACGATGCACGGGCCTTACCAGCCGGTATCGTCCCGCTTCGGTCGTCGGGGAATGTCGGGGAGGGCGTCGAGCGAGATCCTGAGCGCGCTCAGCGCGCGCGCAAGGCCCGGACCACATTTGCAGCCCGCCGCAGCGTGGTCACGGCAGCGCCAGCCGCGATGAGCCAGAGAGCGAAGACCAGGACCTCGTTATGGCCGCGCCAAAGCGGCTCGAGCAGGGACAGCACGGCCGCCGCGGTGATCACCGCCATGCGGTGCTGCTTGGCCATCGGGCCCGAGAAATCGGCCGGCAGCCTACACGCGCGACCGAGCTCGCGCGTGTAGGCGGTCAGCACCGCGAGGGCGGCCGCCGCCCAGCCCAGGGCCGGTACGCCGGCCCCGTAGCCGGCGCCGACGAGAATGAGGATATCGGCGACGCGATCCGGGAACTCGTTCCAGAACGGTCCGTCGGGGGCCTGCTTGCCGCCTTCGATCGCCACCATGCCGTCGAAGAGGTTGCAGAGCAGCCTGAGCTGGCAGAACAGGGCAGCCGCCAGGAGCAGGGCTGCGCGCAACCCGGTATCCGCCAGGCCCGCACGCCAGAAGCCGGCGCCGGCAAAGGCCGCCATCGCCATGCTCGCCATCGAGATCTGGTTCGGCGTGATCGCAGCCGCGCTCAGCCTGCGCGCGATCGAGCGGGCCCAGCCCGAATCCCGGCTCGCGAGCGGGCGGCGATTATCGTCCTGCGCCACGGTTCAGGCCTTCCTGCTGCGCCAGAGCGAGACATTGTAGAGCGCCGCATAGCTGGTCGCGACGGTCCACGGCACCGCGATCGTCCTGGCGATTTCCGGCGTGCCACCAAGCGTATGGATCACGGTGAGCAGGCTCGCGGAGACAAGCCCGGCGATCAGGGGCGGCGCCAGGAGGGCCGCGAGGCCGGAGAAGCGCCTGGCCAGTTCCTCGATGCCGCGTTTCAGGAGCAGCGTGATGAGCGCCGACAGCGCGCCCTGGATCAACCCGGCCTGGAGCGGCGCCGGCATCGGATGGGCGCGGTTGGCGAAAGCCGCCCAGCTCCCCATCGCGACGAAGGCGAAGGCGATATGCACGAGGCTGCTTCGCATCAGGCTGGTGACGGGGAGGGTCATGTGGTCGACCACCCCCAGCGGACCAGATGAAAGAAGATCGGAGCCGAGAACACCACGGAATCGAGCCGGTCGATGAACCCGCCATGGCCGGCGATCAGGTGGCCCCAATCCTTGACGCCGCGATCGCGCTTGATCGCCGACATGACGAGCCCGCCGAAGAAGCCCATCAGGACGATGACGAGCGACAGGAACGCCGCCTGGAGCAGCGTGAACGGTGTCATCCAGGACAGGGCCGCGCCCACGGCCACCGCGCTGAGCCCGCCGCCAACAAAACCCTCGACCGTCTTCGAAGGCGACAGGTTCGGCGCGATCCTGGTGCGGCCGAGAAGTTTGCCCCAGACATATTGCAGGACATCGCTCATCTGCACGACGATGACGAGATAGGCGATCAGGAGCACGTTGCGCTCCTCGAAGCCGGGAATGTCGAGGCTCAGCAGCGCCGGCACATGCGACGTGCAGAAGACGCAGATCATCAGCGCCCACTGCACTTCGGCGATGCGCACGAGAAAATCGTCGGTATCACCGCGCAGCGCGGCGATAATCGGCATCAGCAGGAAGGCGTAGACCGGGATCAGGATCGAGAAGAGGCCGTACCAGTCGATCCAGATGAGATAATATTGCAGCGGCAGCACGACGAAGAAGGCAACGGCCAGCGCCCAGTGGTCGGCGCGGTGCGTGGTGGTCAGCGTGATGAATTCACGGAAGGCCGCGAAAGAACAGAAGGCGAAGAGCAAGGTCACGCCGGCCTTGCCGCCGATCAGCGCCAGCCCCATCAGCACGATCATGACCCACCAGGCACGGATCCGGTGGTTCAGGTTCTCGATCACGGCATGCGAGCCATCGGGCGACAGCCTGCGCTCCAGCACGTAGCCGATCGCCGAGGCGACGACGAGCACGCAGAGCAGGCCGGCGAGCACGGCCACCAGATCGGGATGCGGCATCGTCATGGCGCGCCGGCCTTCGGAGAGAGGGCGAGCAGGGCCGCTTCCGCCCGCGCCAAAAAATCCCTTTTGGTCTCGCCCTGGGCGATCTGGAGCGCGGCCCCGAAGGTGACCGTGCAGATCAGGGGTATCGGCACGAACTCGCCCTTCGGCATGACGCGGTTGAGATTGTCGATCCATACCGGCACGAGGACGATCTCCGGCCGGGCGCGCGCCAGGTGGAAGAGCCCGCTCTTGAAGGGCAGGAGCGGGGCAGGGGTGCTGTTGCGCGTGCCTTCCGGGAAGACGATCAGGGAGGAGCCGGCATCGAGCGCATCCGTCATCTGGCTGATCGGGTCGTTCGTCCGGCTCGGACGCTCGCGGTCGATCAGGACGGCGTTGAAGACATCGCAGCCGATGAAGCGCCGAAGGCGGCTTTTCAGCCAGTAGTCGCTCCCGGCGACCGGCCGGCTCGCCAGGCGCAGGCGGCGCGGCAGCACCGTCCAGATCAGGACGAAATCGCCATGGCTCGCGTGGTTGGCGAAGTAGATCCGCTGCTCGTCGGTCGGCGCCACGCCGTGCCATTGTCCGCGGACCGCGGTCAGGAAGCGGGCAAACAGCAGAATGAGCGTGCCTGCCAAGCTTATCCCAGCTCCGCGCATCTCAATTCCCAACCACGTCTTCGTGCTGACGTAGCGCTCAATCGCGCCCCTGTCGACGGCCGGCTTCGATCGGGCGGAGCTGCCGCGCGCTCGCCAAGGCCCGCGAAGGGACATCTCACCACAGGGTTGGGCGCAATCAGGAAGCCGCGCGATTGCTTCGGGATTCGTGCCGACGTCGGCTACCGTCATGGATTGTCCGGAGCCTGATCCATGATCTGGCAAAATCCCCTGCAATGCCGGCACAGATGGATCCCGCATGGCACCTGACGTGAGCAAGACTCCTCGCCGCGGCACCACGGGTCTGCGCCAGTTTCTGGATCTCGAGGAGCAGCGCAATTGGATCGAGGGCACGGCCGACTTGCGCGACGCCGACGAGCGCTCGGATTCCCTCGAACTGCGGTTCAAGTACGTCACGCGATTTCAAAAGCTGCTTCGTCGCCCGCAGGCACAGGACGTTCTGGAGATTCTCAGGCTCTACGGCCAGAACTGCATCCCCATCCCGCGCAAGACCGAGCGTCGCTACTGGTCGGTGTCTTGTCTGCCGTCGACATCCGACAAGCCGCTGGTCCGCGTCAACGCGAGCTGGATGGAGCTTTTCACGCTCTATGCGGACGGCGAGGGCATCCGTGCGAGATTTTTGGTGCATCTTTCGGATTTCGCCACGGACCAATCTCCCGCACAGGGCCATGTGGACGAATTTTTCCTCGAACACTGCGTCACGACGCCTGACGATGTCAGCTATTTCGTCCCGCGTGGCGCGGACATGTTCGGCATCAATGTGCGGGGCTCCGCCTCGATCCGCAGTTTCCTTGCGGCGCGCCGCGTCCTGGCTGCCATTCGAACCTTCAATGTGACGCACATGAACCGAGGTCGGAACGCCTACCAGGCGAGCCACTGCTACAGCCTGGCGGATTGCATGCTGGCAGGTTGAGTGGCGCTCGGAGGGCCGCCAGCCTGGCGAGGCGATCGGATCGCTCCGACGTTGCGGCCGGCCTCGCGCGGGCTGATGGCGACAGGCTGACCAGCCGAGCGGCCGCTCCTCGGCGGCGCAAGCCAGGCCCGAGCCACGGCCACGCCATGAGAACGAAGGCAAGGTGGGACGTCGAAATGGCATCGCGGCTCTGCCAGCCTCCTTCGTCGACCTGGCGTTTGCGCAGTGGCTGGTGTCGGCTCAGGCCGCGCGTTCCCAATGAATCGGAGATGGCCCGAACCGTGCGGGCTCAGCATGGAGCGGCGAGCCTCCGCTTCCGGATGATCATCCGGCGTCCGTAGCTGGCGCGAGGTTGACGGGCCGCTGCGATGCGAGCGCAACGACCGAGATGGGTGGAGGCCGTGTGCAAACGCGCTATTGGGATGCCTGAGGTGTGCGCCGCGTCGTCTGCGGGTGAAGTTGGACAAGAGTCGCGGCGACCCGTTCAGGTCCGCATCGCCAGAATGAGCGGCCCAGCGCCAAGGATGGCGA